>NHCU01000022.1 GCA_002167365.1 Betaproteobacteria bacterium TMED41
AGGGAAATTTTTTTTTAACCAGTTCTCAACATCTATTTTTGTTGAGTTTGAAATTGCAATTAATTGATCGTAATTACTAATGGTTTTTAACCAATTATCAAAAATTAGTTTGGCACCTTCAGGGAAAAAATTAGGGTAATTAACTGGTATTAAATCGTAAACAAAAAAATGTATGCTCACCCCTTTTAAATACATCATATCCAAGTATTTTTTTTGGCTAGCTACAACTTTGGGCTGGAGATCTAGCCCCAAAAAAATGTCTCCATTTCCCGGATCAATTAATTCGTCGTCAGTTATATGAGGTAATTTCAGAAAATTTTCAATGAACTTAGTTGCCCTACGATAGCCAAGAGTCTCGTTATTGGCATATACGGGCTCAACCAAATAGCCTTCAGGAGGATACAAAAGAAGACATCGCAATATATTTCTTACTACCCTTTGAATCCCGGTCCTAGCGTCTCTATTTACAAGTTCTGAAACATCAATGAAGTATTTTTTTAGTCTTGGAGCAGTTTCAAGTGAGATACTTAACGACTTAACAAGGTTCAACTTACACGAATAATTTTTTGGAAGATAGCTTTTATTTTTAAGATGCCTAAAAACACCCTCAATATTTGTAAATTTTGAAGTGTAAAAGTCTTCAATAACTTCGTAATAAGTTTGGCCACAATGTTCAATGTTATGACCTTTTTTTACATAGCCACTTCCTTCCTTAGACAATTTCGACCTATATTCATGGTCAATGTATAGTTTTTGCATTGCCTCTGTTAATTCATGATCAGAAAAATCGTCTCTTATCATCAATACTGTGTTTTCTGGCAGGCTTGAGAGATCTCCGTGGGCATTCACAATCGTCGGAATGGAGTGTGATAGACAATCCAAAGCCGCNGCAGAGGTTTCACCACGAGTATTTGTCCGAAGTTGAATAGCAATGTCGACAGAAGACAACCAAGCTTCATANTCATNTACGCTAGTCCATCCGGTAGAAAACACTTTGAAAGTTTTGCTAAGTTTTTTTATTTTCCTTAAAAGATTGCTATCAAAGTCAGANCTCCCAGCCTGACCAACAAAAACCAACTGACTAGATCTTGAAAGGGACGANTTTNCCCAAGCATCCAATAAGCGATCGTTTAATTTATTTGGTCCCAAATGACCGAAGGAAGCAATCACAAATTGATTTTGGTCAATCTGGAGTCCCTCACGAGCTTTCTCTCGCGACAGATTGAGCACTTTAGATCTAAATAAAGGCACAACTGCACTCTTTTCTAAAGCAAGGTTTCCATACCATTTTTTAACAAGATCTAANGCGTATGCCGAGTGNACAATGACNCCATAAGAGTCCTCAAAAACAGATAAATTAGCAGGATTTTTTTGTAAAAATTCAGCGTTAGTAGTTTCAATAATATTTTTTATAGCTTTGTAGCCATGATTTTTGCAAATTAGGGGGTATTGATCGGGCCGAATGCTTATCACTCCCCCNAGAAAAAAATCGTGCAACACAGACACCCCAGGATTAGCCATCAATAAATCAAACATTTCAACATGGAAATGAGAATTGCCAAAATGGTATAGAACTCTGTCGTAAGAACCGGAGTTAGCTAAAAAATTATCTGTACTTACGCTCTTGAGGTGTTTGGTTCTTTCTGATTTNGAGTGACTCAAAGAATTTATCACAGTTATATCGTAGTATTTTGTTAATTCTTGACTCAACTNTAGACTATATTCTGCCACACCACTTTTATCNGGGGGCATTGGAGAAAAATAAGCCAAATTAGGCTTCCTTAAATTCAATACTTTTGGTTTATTAGAAGAAAATTCAGTTAAGGTTTTTTTGATTGCTTGAATACTTTTTTCAGCGACCTTTGACCATTTAAAATTCCTTGCTCTTTTGGCATTATCAAAACCCTTTTTAAATAAGATATTGGGCTCAGCCAGAGCTGAGATTATTTTATTAGCGAGGTCTTTACTATCAAAAGGATCAAAATAAATTACCGAATCTCCTCCGATTTCAGGGAGACTAGCTGCGTTTGCAGCCAGGACTGGTGCGCCACAAGCCATTGCCTCCAATATCGGCAAACCAAAACCCTCTTGCCANGATGGAAATACAAAAAGACTGCAGTGTTTATAAAGTTTTAGTATTTCTTTATCCGAGATNTACCCAGTAAAAATAACTTTTTGATGATCTAGTTTNAGTTCNTTCATTAAAATTTTGCTTGCTCTAATATCCTCTTTTGAAATNTCACAGGTTATAATNANNTGNTAATNGGTNTTTAGTAATTGAACAGCCTNTGAAAACGCTCTTATTAATAGATTCANGTTTTTTCTTGGGTCAATACCNGAGACAGTAAANATATAATTTTCTTTANNAGNATCNTCNGTGCAAGANAAAAAACTATGNTCAACTGCCCCACTNATATTAAAAAGTTTAGTGTCCAAAATTTTCAAATATTTTTTTGCTGTTTTCCTGGTNTGTTCAGAAATGGTTAATACACAATTAATTTTTTCTAGTTGTTCAATACGCCTTTTGTACCAAAGTTTTGATTTTTTGTTATCCAAATATAAATCCGGATGAAGAAGTGGAATTAAATCGTATAGAATTACAGCCGTCTTATATTTTGATTCTTGGTTTTGAGCGGTAACGACNGCATTGTCAACCAACCCCTCAAACAAACTTGTTATAAGTACTATTTGNGGATTTATACGTTCTAANAAGGCTTCTCTGACAACCTCTGATCTTTTGAAATTGTCGATACTCATCAAACCTTGATTTTTATCAGTGCAAGGAAAAAATACATGAAAATTTTCTTTTGGAATTAGCTGNGAAAAGTGTTTTTTTAAAGTTAANCCCTCTNGTAAAAAAGCTCCACTGATCAACAAATGTATATCAAATTCATGGGAGTACTTTTTGCAAATCTCCATAACAACAGCTCTACAGTATCTGCCAATACCTCTTTGGGAATTACAAGCCTGCGCCCCTTGAAAATCTATAACTAATTTCACTAATTTACTTTTCTTTGTTAATTTTTTCTAAAATAGATAAAAATTTCTTTTCTTTTGAACTCACATAGCTGTTTGTTGAACCCAGCCTATTTATGATCCTGTTATTAAATAAACTCGGTAAAATTTTTTGTAAAATTTTTCTTCTGTAACTTTTAAAAAAAATCTTGAACGGCAAATTTTTAAAATCAAAAAAGAAGTGTTTTACCAGTGTTCTTGATCTTCTCAAAAATTTTCCAAGATAACGCAAGGGATAAGTTATTTTCCAGGACCTACTATTGGTAACAAGTTGCAATTCTGTTTGGTAAAAATGTGTTTGCTCTTGTATAGAAGATATTTCCTCTCTTATCTCAGCATACAACTTTAAGAGGTTGCTACTCAAACGATTTTCAATACCAAATAACTCATCTTTTATCCAAATCTGACTCTTGTCCATTCTGTTAATAACCTTTTCAATCTCTCCACTCCATCTCTGTTCATACATATTTGCTAATTGATTTAATGAAAAACCATGAGAAATTGTTAGCTCATTTATTAACTCGTTTGGTGGTGGCTCTTGACTTGCATTTAAAGCTAAGAGTGCATAATCTGGACTGACCCCACCTAATACATCTATTAAAGATACAGGATCTTTTGACAAGTTTTTTTTAGAATTCAACCCCCAAACATTTATGTTGTTAAATTTTTGACTACGAAAAATAAACTTTAATAACTCAGCTGGCAAAGGCTTTACATGAGTCATATCCATATAGAAGTTGCAGGTAGAAACAATAATATTTTCTGGGTTTGGGGTTTCCAAGATTAAAAGTCCACCAGGCTTCATGACTCTGGTTATTTCAGTGATAATTTTTAAAAGATAATCTAAATGAAAATGCTCAATTAAGTGAAAGGCAGTTAAAATATCAACACTGTCGTCCTCTTGCGCAATCAAGTATTTTAATGCCTCACCTTTCTCCACATTTAAACCCAACTTTACAGCTGACTGCAACATGCTATCGTTTGAATCGATTCCCAAGGAATTTATTGACAAATCCTGAGCTATTTTTAAAAACTCTCCTCTGCCACAACCTAAATCAATTAAGCGAGCATTAGGTTTGTATTTTTTATATTTTATAAGAATAGGTTTGTAAACATTTAACTTTGCAGAAACTTCGCGTGTACCTCCTCTGTGCTCATCCTCAAATTGTGCATATCTTTGGTTTTTCATTTTTTTATTTTATTCGAAATTATATTAATTAATGGGTCTAACTTGCAGAAACCGATAAAATTGGGTCCCAATATTCCTGCGACCTCAAACTCAAGGGTTGAGTCCTCCCAATGTAAACACTCAACAGTGTGATCAGGACCAATGTGAAGAGCAGTTGTGAGTGTATATTTTCCTGGACCCAAATTCATACAAAAACTCCACTTTACTTGGAATGTACCTAGGACATCTGAAGGAAGTTTTTCCCCAATATGGTAAGAGTTAGTTCCAAAAACATCTTGACCGAACCTGTCCCTAATCACAAACCCAAGGACAAGATTATCTATCATTTCACTGCAGTGGATTTTACTTAGTATTTGAGCTTTTTCCCCAGATAAAATTTTGTCCCCTCCTGAAATAGCCCCGGTAATTTTACTCTCCAATAATTCCGCTCTGCGAGTTCCAAAACCCTTTAATTTTGAATTATTACCAAAATTTATTTCAAGTGAGCCAACTTTTGCCAAGGTGCGATTGTAGGTTTTTGTTGCCTCAACGGGCTTAGCAATTGTCAAAATTTTTCCTTTTTCCAAAACCAACACCCTATCGCACAATAATCTTACTGCATTGAGATCATGAGAAACAAAAATCAAGGCACCACCAGATTCTCTAAATTCTATAATTTTTCTAATACACTTTTGTTGAAAGTAAGCGTCTCCGACAGCAAGCGCTTCGTCAACAACAAAACAGTCAGGATTAGCATGAATTGCAATTGAAAATGCCAACCTCATTATCATTCCAGATGAATAAATTTTTAATGGCTCGCTGATAAACAGGCCAATTTCTGAAAAATCAATTATTTCTTCAGTTTTTTCTGTTACTTCAGACTCACTCATCCCTATGAGAAGAGCATTAGTTCGGAGGTTCTCCAGACCAGTTAACTCAGGATTAAAACCCGTTCCAAGCTCCAAAAGTCCTGTAATTCGACCCTTAAGCATAATTTTTCCTGAGTCTGGTATAAGAACCCCCAGCAAGAGCTTTAGTAACGTTGATTTTCCGGCTCCATTCGAGCCAATTATTCCCATTGACTGGCCTGGCCCTAGTTGGAAATTTATGTTGTCCAACGCTTGATAATATGAATGGCGATTCTCACGTAAAAAAATCTCCAAGAGCCGGTCAGAGGGGGATTTATATAAACGAAAACCTTTACAAATATTTTCTACTGTTAACAATATTTTCCCCTGAATTGGACGTTAGTCGTTGTCACATAAAATCTCTAATATCTTTTTCAAGAAAGCGAAGAGTAATCAAAGAAAATATAAATATCACAATAGTAAAAAAGATAAGTTGCCATAAATGCTCAGCGTCTATTATGTCCGAATAAACAAACAATTGACGATAACCCGAAATAAACCAAAAGGCCGGATTAAAACTAGCCTGAAGATCTATCAGCCATTGTGGAGCAATAGAAGGCACCCAAACAATTGGTGTAAGCCAGAACCAAAAATTAATAAAAATAACAACAAATTCCTTGATATCCCTAAAAAAAACATTCAGGACTGAAAAAATTAAACCCAAAGCAAAGGCTAATACTTGCTGTAGAAAAAAAATTNNTNTGAGAAATAAAAACTGAACAAGGTTTATTTCAAGGTTTAAAAAAAAAAAGATAGTATATGAGAAAGATGACAAACGAAATAAGGAATGTTATTGCTTCTGACAGAACAATGTAACTTGAAAGAAACACTAAATTGAGTTTGATTTTAGAAATAATATGTTTTTTGTCTTGAAAAACCGAAGTTGTTCTTACAATCGTATTGGCAAATGCTATCCAAGGCAAAAGACCACACACCAAGTAAACACTGAAGTTTTCTACACTTGAGGTTCCCGGCAACCGAGAACCCATAATTTTTGAAAAAACAACTAAATAAATGGAAATAAGTGCTAAAGGGTGAAGAAAAGCCCACAATGTCCCAAAAATCGAACCAGCATATCGATCAGTAAAATCTTGGCGTGTCAAATTTAAAATCAAATAATATTTCATGTTATAAATTCAAAAACCCTATTATCAGTTATTTAGTCAACGGAAAACCCAATATAAACATCATTTTAATAAAAGCGACAGATCAGTGAAAAAAAAAGCACTAATTACAGGTATTTCCGGTCAGGATGGAGCTTATCTTGCCGAGTTATTACTTGAAAAAAACTATTCAGTTTTTGGTTGTTTTAGACGAACAAGTTCAGCTAATTTCTGGCGACTGACAGAGCTTGATCTTTTAAAAAATCCTAGGTTTGAGTTAATTGAACATGATGTGACTGATCCAATAAACAGTATTTCAATTCTAGAGAAAATTCGTCCGGACGAAATATATAATTTAGCTGCACAGAGTTTTGTTGGGACGAGTTTTTCTCACCCCAATACAACCTCTCAAATAAATGCATTAGGTACTCTAAATCTTTTAGAGGCTATGCGCTTGATATGCCCAAAAGCTCGATTTTATCAAGCAAGTACCTCTGAAATGTTTGGTAAAATCCAAGAAAGTTCTCAATCAGAGACTACGCCTTTTTATCCACGAAGTCCGTATGCGGTTGCAAAACTTTATGCCCACTGGATCACGATTAATTACCGAGAAAGTTATAACTTGTTCGCTTCTACGGGGATACTTTTTAATCACGAAAGTCCTTTAAGAGGTCCTGAATTTGTTACTAGAAAAATTTCCATCGGCGTAGCAAAGCTAAAATTAGGTTTGATTAAAAATCTCTCTTTAGGAAATTTGAATGCCAGGCGTGACTGGGGTTTTGCAAAGGAATATGTCGAGGGTATGTGGAAAATGCTTCAAGTAAAAGAACCTGATAATTATGTTCTCGCTACAGGCAGAAACAAAACAGTTAGAGATTTTGCTAAATTGGCTTTTGCTGCTGCTGGATTTAAAATACACTTTGAGGGGAAAAATCAAAATGAAATTGGAGTTGATACAAAAACAGGAAAAAAACTATTACAGATAGACCCCAAGTTCTATCGCCCTTCCGAAGTAGAAACACTTCTGGGTGATTCCTCTAAGGCAAAATCAGTACTAGATTGGCAACCCAGAACAACACTTGAAGAATTAACAAAAATGATGGTTGAAAATGACATTAGAAGACTAGAAAAAACACGATGAATGTTCTAATCACCGGTTCAACAGGATTTACTGGTCCATATTTAATTCAAGAATTAAAACTGAGAGGATTTGAAGTTTCTTGTCTTAAAAGCAATTTACTAAACCCAAGTGACCTTGAAACTGAGGTCAAGCAAATAAATCCAGATCATGTTTTTCATCTTGGCGGATTAAGTCACTTAACTTCAAACCAGCCAGATGAATTATATAGAGTCAACACAATAGGTAGCCTAAATTTAATAAAAGCACTAAATAATCTCTGTAATAATACCAAGAGTATTTTTTTAGCCAGCACTGCTTACGTTTATGAATCAACCGATTCAAAAATTTCTGAGATTAGTCCGCTTTTTCCGGATAGCCATTATGCAATGAGTAAATTGTCAATGGAATATCTTTGCAAATCACATTCTAACCGTATAAAACTTATAGTTTTACGGACATTCAACTATACTGGAAAGGGTCAAAGTACAAAATTTTTTATTCCAAAATTAATAAAACTATTCAAACAAAAACTAAATCCTATTGAACTTGGTAATTTAAATATAGAGAGAGAATTTAATGATGTTACTTGGTTCGTATCAGTGATGGTCTCCTTGCTTGAAATACCAAACACTGAGGGAACCTTCAATGTTTGCTCTGGGATAAGTCATAAGTTGACAAAGATAGTTGAGATCATGGAAAAAATTTCTTGCCATAAAGCCCAAATAAAAGTGGAGAACAAATTGGTGAGAAAAGGCGAAAAATATAAAATTTGTGGGGATCCCAAAAAGCTATTCAAACATTTAAGGTCACATGATCTTTGTCCAGAAATACCTCCAATTGAGTTAACACTAAAAAAAATGTTTGACCATCCCTAAAGATGAAAACTATTACTCCCCGTCAAACTCATTCGGATTGCAAAATTGCTATTGTTCATGATTGGCTAGTAGTAAGAGGTGGAGCTGAAAGAGTACTTGAGAGATTACTTTGTTTATTTCCAAAAGCAGACTTGTACTGTCTTTTCGGTTGGAAAACCGCCTATTTAGACCCAAATTCCAGCAAAAGGCAATTTAAAACTAGCTTCCTACAAAAAATCCCTCTTATCAAAAATTTATATCGTTATGGTGCTAGATTAATGCCAGTGGCAATTGAAAGCCTTAAATTGGATTCCTACGATATAATCATATCAAGCTCTTGGGCTTTTGCTCATGGAATAAACAAAAATAAAGATGCTAAGCACTTGGCCTATGTTCATAGTCCTATGCGATGGGCTTGGGATATGGAAGAGGAGTATTTATCAAGATCAAAAATTCCAGGATTAGCGATTAATTTGGTTAAACAACAATTAAGCAGTTTAAGAAGATGGGACGTAAAAGCTGGGCAAAAACCAGACTTAATTATTTCAAACAGTAATTTTGTTGGGGAAAGAATAAAAAAAAATTGGGGTAGAATTTCTAAAACCATTTATCCACCCGTAATCACTAAGCAAATAAATAATCAAAAAATTGTAAAGCACGGTGCTTATGTCTCTATCAGCAGGCTTGTGCCTTACAAAAGGATTGATAATATTATTGACGCATTTAAACATTTACCCAAAAAAAAATTAATAGTAGCCGGTGAAGGTCCAGATCGAGGAAAACTTGAAAAAAATGCTCCAAGTAATATTTCATTTGTTGGCTTTCTACCTGATCAAAAAAAATTTGAACTTCTTGCAGGTGCCAGAGCAATGATTCAAGCTTCAAAAGAAGATTTTGGGATTTCAGTCGCTGAAGCTCAAACACTTGGAGTTCCTGTCATTGCTTACTCAAAAGGAGGGGCTTCAGAAATTATTGATAATGTTCATAAAGCAAAAGCTACTGGTTTTCTTTTTGATAACCTTGATCCAAAGAGAATTGCAGAATCAGTTAATTCATTTGAAAATTTCAATTTCTCAAGCCAAGACTGCAAAGCAAAAGCTGAAAAATTTTCGTTTAGTGCCTTTGACGATAAAATTATTAAAGCTTTAAAAAATCTCATGGAATAAATTGATAAATCAAACATCACGATTTTTAGCTCGAGAGCACTCTGGTCTAATTGAATTTAGCAGTCGAGTGATAGATATATTTTCTATTCTACTTGCAGCTGGTTTGATAGCGTATTTTCTTAAAATCGATATTACAAATTTGAAAAATTGGGCTCAATTAGTCTTTATTAAAGTTCTTTTGTGTTTGATCATCTTTAAGGAAGCAAACTTATATCGAAGTTGGAGAGGTCGACCTTTTTCCGATCAATTTAGTAGGCTTATCATTTCCTACATCACTTCTAGTATTGTTATCTTTTTATTATGGTCTGCCTTAAATTTAAAAGTAGAGATTAAAATTGAACAATTTTTGTTTTGGATTTTATTAAGCGGCCTATTCATTTTCTCTTTTCGTGCATTTGCATATACCTTCATCAGACAACTGAGAAAGAAAGGAGTTAATCAAAAAAAAATTATTATCTTTGGTGCTGGTCAACTAGGCAAAGCTCTTTTACATAGGACCCTGAACAGCCCAGAGAGTGGTTTTTTGATAACTGGATTTATAGATAACAATAAATCTCATTTAGAAAAAATTAGTGGAATTCCAATTATTGGAGGAACCAATGAGTTATCTAATATACTCAAAACAAAACGAATTGATGAAATTTGGTTGGCACTTCCTTTGAAAGCAATTGATCAAATTGAAAAAGTAATAGAGTTAACCTCAAATAAAAATACCGCTGTTAGACTCATCCCTGATTTGTTTGGGCTAACACTATTAAATCATTCAGTAACTGAATTTTTAGGATTTCCAGTTATTGATTTGAGTGTTAACAGAATGGTCGGTATTAATCTGTTTGTCAAAAGTTGTGAAGACAAAATTCTTGGCCTTTTATTTTTTTTATTAACCTTTCCTTTAATGTGCATAATTGCACTGGGATTACTGTTAACCTCAGGAAGCCCGATTGTTTTTAAACAAAAAAGGTTAGGGTGGGATGGAAAAGTTTTTACAATTTATAAATTCAGAACAATGAAACCTCATGACGAGCCCAAAAACAAAGTTACTCAAGCCTCATTAAACGATCAACGATTTACTAAGGTCGGGAAATGGTTAAGAAAATCTTCACTTGACGAGTTACCTCAAATAATTAATGTTTTACAAGGAAGAATGAGTCTTGTAGGTCCCAGGCCGCATGTTGCACAACATGAAAATGAATACCAAAAAAACATACAAGGTTATGTGAGAAGGCATAGTGTCAAGCCGGGAATTACAGGATGGGCACAGGTTAATGATTTAAGAGGGGAGATCAAATCATTAGATGACATCAACAGAAGACTTCAACATGATCTTTTTTACATAGAAAATTGGTCTTTGTGGTTTGACTTCCGCATAATACTCACCACTATAATTAAAATTTTTTTTAGTCGGCAAGCATGGTAGACCAAACTGCTCTAATAAGATTAGAATCTCCTGTTGTTATAGTAGGTTGTGGACTAGCTGGTTTAACAGTAGCTTTGGAATTAGCTGAGCAACAAAAAATAATTATCTTGTCAAAAAAAGAATTATCTACATCTGCCACTGCTTGGGCACAGGGTGGAATTGTCAACGTTGTAAATGATCCATCCAATATTGAAGCTCATGTAAGTGATACAGTAAAAGCCGGAGACGGGTTAGTTGTTGAATCGGTCGCAAGATATGTTGCTCAATCGGGTAACAATGCTATCAAATGGTTATTAAATAAAGGTGTGGCATTTAGTAGGAACGAGAATGAATCAAACAATCTCCACTTGGTTAAAGAGGGAGGACACAGTGTTCCAAGGATTGCTCATGCTGCAGATGCAACGGGAAAGGCAATACTCTTAGCTTTACTAAAAAAGGCTACATCTCATCCTAACATCGATATCAGGGTTGGGTGGATTGGGATAGATCTTATCGATGATAGAAATATTCACGATACAAATGACAGTGAAAAAAAAATTCATGGAATTTACGCTCTTGATATTAAAAACCAGAAAATTGAAGCAATAAATGCATCTGCAGTAGTTTTAGCAACTGGTGGAGTTGGGAAAGTTTACAGATATACGTCAAATCCAGATACTGCCACTGGAGATGGAATAGCAATGGCTTGGAGAGCTGGATGTAGAATCGCAAATATGGAGTTCATTCAATTTCACCCAACATGTTTGTACCACCCCAAAGAAAGAACATTTTTATTAAGTGAAGCACTCAGAGGTGCAGGAGCAACTCTTGAACTCCCATCTGGCAAAGAATTTATGAAGAATTACGACCCCAGAGGAGATCTGGCTTCAAGAGACATAGTTGCGAGATCGATAGATTTTGAGATGAAAGAGCGTGGATTAGACTGTATTTTTTTAAACACCACCAAAATCGAAAAAAAAATACTCCTAGAGCATTTTCCAAATATTTCTGCTAGATGTGCAAAACTAGGTATTGATATATCAAAAGAGAAAATTCCGGCAGTTCCGGCAGCCCATTATACTTGTGGTGGCATAATCACCGACCTAAATGGGTTAACCGACTTAAAGGGCTTATATGCAATAGGTGAAACAGCATACACCGGATTACATGGTGCAAATCGATTGGCAAGCAATTCTCTCTTGGAATGCGTTGTTATTGGTATAAACGCGGCCAAAGACATTTCAAAACAATCAACAACAAGCAAGTTCTCAATAAAAGAATGGGATGAAAGAGGTATAGAAAACTCTGATGAATCGGTGGTTATTTCTCACAATTGGGATGAACTAAGATTAATGATGTGGAATTATGTTGGTATAGTTAGGACTGATAAAAGATTGACAAGAGCTCTTCATAGAATTAATTTGCTCAGAGACGAAATCCATGATTATTATAAAAATTATAGAATTGACTTAGATTTGCTCGAACTGAGAAATCTAATCACATGCAGTGAATTGATTGTCAAATCAGCTTTAAGCAGAAGAGAGAGTAGAGGTTTACATTATACGTGTGATAATCCGAGTAGTTTTCACGTTGCAACACCCACAATACTTACACCACGAATATCTAGGAAATTTAATTTTTTAAATTAGCAAACTGCCATTAAACATCAATTAAAATTTTTAATAATTTTTTTGAAGAATTTTTCCAACAAAATTTCTCTGTTGTTGCTTTTGCGTTTTTTATAATTTTTGCTCTGACAGTCGGATCATTCATAAGTTTGTAGATTTGTTCTGACCACTCCAAATAGTCATTTGGGTCGGCAAATAACGCACTATCTTCTAATACTTCTGTCATAGCGGGCTTTCTGCTACATACACTTGGAACTTCCAATAATGCTGCCTCCAATGGAGGTAGGCCAAACCCTTCGTACAAGCTAGGAAAAACTAATACCGAAGCCCTACTCATCACGAAAGCTATAGCATCATCTTTTAACCAACCTAGAAAGTACGCTTTATCGATAATTTTTAAATCCTCACAAATACTTATCAATTCTTCATTTTCACCAATAAAGACAACTTTAGTTTTTTTTAACTTTTGAGTAGTGAGTGCCTTGATTACAACCTTGGCATTTTTATGAAAATCATTAGAACCAAGAAAAAGTACAAAAGGATCATTGGGAATCTTGACAATACTAAATTTGTCTATTTTTGTTTTTTCTAAACCAGGACTAACAACCGAGATTTTTTCTCTTTTAATTCCCAGAAAATTTGTTATGTCACGAGCACTAGATTCACTAAGAGTAACAATTTTTCTAGAATTTTTAGCTATCAATTGGAAATTTTTTTTCCAATTATTAACAACTACCTCAGGAAAAAAATCTTCTAATATTAAGGGAATTACATCCATAACCATAACAACGGAATTTTCAGGAATCGAACAATTACACCAATGAATTGATGAAAAAAAATAAACATCAACACAACTCAAATCATACTTCTTAAATTTTCTCTTTTTTTCACTGGATAATATTTTAAATTCTTTATCAAAATCTATTACTTTTACAATTTGACTAAACAAATTTTTTGTAACTCTCCCGATTCCTCTTTTGTCATTTAAAGGACCGGTCGCAAAAGCAATAACTTTTCCTTCTAGTGGAAAAAGAAAAAACTTTTTTCCTATGCGGTTTTCAAAAATTGAATAATGGTGAAAATGATTCTTATCTAAAACCCCTGGTAAAACAAAATAAAAATTTTGTTTTAAAAAAAAGGCTAGGCTTGGATTTCTTCGAAAAAAAAACTTGATTATTTTTTTTAATTTAAAAATATTGACCAACCAAGAAATTTTGTTAGCTATCATTTTTTATTAACATAGTAAAATCAACAGCGCTTACATCTTTTGTTAGATTGCCAATAGAAATCCTTTCTACACCGGTTTTCGCTATTGAGGCAAGCGATTTTAAATTAACCCCCCCTGATACTTCAAGCACAGCTTTTTTTTTACTGATACTTACTGCTTGAATAAGCATATTAATGCTGAAATTATCTAGCAAAATATTTTTAATTCCCATTGATAAAGCAAGTTTTAGCTCCCGAATACTTTCAACCTCAACTTGAATATCGCTGGTTATAATCAACTTTCTGCCATTAGTTTTGTGGAAATCTTGCATTTTACTTTTTAAACCAACTATTCCACCTAGACACTTTAAATGATTTTCTTTAAATAACATATGGTCCCACAGGCCAAGTCTTTGATTTTCTCCACCTCCAATACGAACGGCATATTTTTGAGCCAATCTCAAACCCGGTTGTGTTTTTCTTGTGTCGTAGATGCAACAATAAGGATTTCCCACCTTAACTTGTTTTAGAGCTCGCAAATACTTTTTCGTTGTTGTTGCGGTTGCTGATAAAAGCTGTAAAAAATTTAAAGCGCTCCTTTCTGCTTCCAAAATGCTTTTTCCATCGCCATATATGGTGCAGATGATTTCATTTTCTTTGATTAAATCTCCATCTGACTTAAGAAAATCTACTTTGACTTCAGAATTAATGCGCTTAAAACATTCATTACACCAATCCAAACCGCACAAAACTGCACTATCTCTTGAAATGATTCTAGCTTCTATTTTCTGAGTATTGATAAAAGATTCGGTAATGCCACCAGTACCAACATCCTCACGTAAAGCATCTTCAACATTTCTTGCTCGAGCCTCCTCGAGGGTTTCAATTTTTCGGAACATTTTTTTGAGTGAAGTCCAACATTCTCCCTAAACTTACTTTTGCCCTTGTTATGGTTTCTTGATTAACCATTATTTCATCTGTTCCCATTTCTAATGAGTTTAAAATTCCATCAAGACTATTCATAGCCATCCACGGACANTACGCACAACTTTTACATGTTGCACCAGATCCAGCAGTGGGTGCTTCGTAAAACTCTTTATTCTGTGATGCTTTTCTCATCGAGTGCAGTAAACCACCATCAGTNGCAACGATAAATTTCTTAGCTTTAGATTTAATGGAGAAATTCAATATCTGTGAAGTTGATCCTACGAAATCTGCGAGCTCTACAATAGGTTTTGGTGATTCAGGATGAACAAGGATTAGAGGCTCATCATTCATTTGTTTCTTCATTTCCTTGAGTTCAAAAGCTTTAAATTCATCATGAACAACACAATGCCCATTCCATAACAACATATCTGCCCCTGTATTTTCNCTAATATATTGACCGAGGTGTCTGTCAGGAGCAAAAATTATTGGTTTTTTTTCCCGAGCAAATTTTTNCACAATATTTATGGCACATGAACTTGTAACTGTCCAATCGGCTATTGCTTTGACAGCAGCGCTAGTGTTTGCATAAACCACGACTATTCTTTCAGAATTTGCATTACAAAACTGTGTGAAATCATCGATTGGACATCCCAGATCTAATGAACATGTTGCTTCAATATCTGGCATTAAAACTCTTTTCTCGGGGGATAAAATCTTAGCAGTCTCTCCCATGAATTTTACTCCCGAAACAATAAGCGTCTCAGCGGGGTGATCCTTACCAAATCTTGCCATTTCCAATGAATCTGAAACAATACCTCCAGTTGATAAGGTCAGATCTTGAACAAAACCGTCAACATAGTAGTGGGTAACTAACACGGCATTTTGTCGTCTAAGCTCAGCCTTGATTTTTCTCACTACTTCATTCTTATCACTAGCAGTTAGCTTTTTTTTATCAAAAACGCGTGATTTCGCTTTTTCAAGATCAAAAGTATAATTTTTTTCTAAGAGACTTGTTTTCATTATGTATGTAGAATTTCGATATTATTGATAGTCTATATAACTTTTCAGGGATAACAATGTACAAAGCTATTTTAATCAAAGACAAAGACAGTACACCTGAGATATCGTCAATTAATTTAAACGATCTGCCGTCCGGTGACGTAACTGTACAAATTGAATATTCGACAATTAATTACAAAGATAGTTTAGCTTTGATTAATAAAATACCTATTGTTAGAAAGTTTCCTATGGTACCGGGTATAGACTTTGTTGGAAAAATTGTTAATACCTCTTGTTCTAGATACAAAGAAAATCAAAAAGTTATTTTGAATGGCTGGGGTGTCGGTGAATCTCATTGGGGCGGACTTGCCCAAATTGCAAGAGTTCAGAATGATTGGCTGATACCATTACCTGATAGTATGACTTCTAAAAGAGCAATGGAAATAGGCACAGCAGGATTTACTGCTATGTTGTCATTGATCAAAATTGAAGGTCATGGTATCAAACCATCAGATGGAAAAATTTTGGTAACTGGTGCAAGTGGGGGTGTGGGAAGTATTGCAATAGCTCTTCTTCATGCCAACGGTTATGAGGTGATTGCATCAACTGGAAAAAATGACGTATATGAGTATTTAAAAAAACTAGGTGCATCAGAAATAATTAATCGCTCCGAGTTAAATAGCCAGCACAAACCCTTGGACAGACAAAAATGGGTGGCAGCAATTGATACGGTTGGAAGCAAAACACTCGCAAATGTTTGTGCTTCTACTAAATCTGACGGTGCAATTGCAGCATGTGGTATGGCTCAAGGCCTAGATTTAAATACCTCTGTTGCCCCATTTATTTTAAGGGGTATCACACTTTATGGAATAAACAGCGTGAATATAAATTCAAAAAAAAGAGTATCAGCGTGGGATCGACTAGCAAGTGATTTGGCTGATCTCAAATTAGACTTTGTTTGTAGCCAACACAAGTTGAATGAGGTTACAAATGTTGCCAAACAACTTTTGGAGGGTAAAATAGTTGGCAGATGCATAATTGATGTTAATTCTTAAGGTTATTTGCTTCGAAAAGAACCCTTGATTTTTTCTATAGGTATTTCTCTAGTTCCCCAAATTTCCTCCAGATTGTAATANTCACGAACCATTGGTTGCATGACATGACAAATAATATCTCCACAATCTACCAAAACCCATTCGCCATTATCTTCTCCTTCCATNCGGCAGTGTATCCCCTCAGTTCTTTTTAACTTTTCAACAATCGATTTGGCCAAAGCTTTTGTTTGTCTGTTCGAAATGCCAGAAGCAATAATCACCCGGTCAAAGATATTAGATTTTTCACAAGTATCAAAAACCAAAATATTTTGGCCCTTAACATCCTCTAAAGCATCTACAACTAAAAACTGGGTGTATTCAAGATTCAAAGTTATTTTCTCCTTCATGACTGTTATAAAGCCTATTTTTTAATATATATTCATGAACACTCGGGGTGATCGAACTGATATTGGAAATGCCCTTTGAAATAAATTNCCTAATTTTTGTCGAAGAACAGTCATTGGGAGAAATTTTAATGCTGATTACGTCTACACTTTTTTTATCAAATAATTCTTTTCTCATTGCTACAGTTAAGTTATTTTCTGGGTTTGATTGATCTGGACGACAACAAACTGCAAGTTGCATATTTTCTATTAACCACTCCCACTTTTTCCACTTAGTAAAATTTTTTAGTTGATCCTCTCCTAATATCCATAAAAAATCTATTCCAGGGTGTTCTATTTTTAAAGCTTGCAACGTTTTATATGTTGGATTGGATCGGCCCTGCATCGATGCCAAAACCTCTCTTTGGTCAACTTTCATTCGATTGTCTGATAAATCTCTTAATGCCAGTGAAACCATTTTCAATCGGTGTTTGGCAGCTGCAAAAGTTTTCTTATGTACTGGTTTGCCTGTTACGATCCATAGTATCTCATCTAATTGTAATTGATCAGCAGCGGCAGTTGCCATTGACAAATGTGTTGTATGAACTGGATCAAACCTACCGCCAAAAAGTCCAAGTTTTTTTTTCACATGTAATCCAGAGGATAACCAAGCTTTATTTAGTGCAAATTAATGTAGTTACGATGCCACTAAATTTTTATTTCATCAATAAACATTAAAACTCAAAAAAAATCATACTAGAATTTAAAATTTATAACCTATGATTAAAAAAAAAAAAATTAAAGTCAACCCTAAGAACCCTAGGGTGAATATAATGCCAAAAAAAATCTTAATAATAAAAATAAAAAGAATAAGTCTTTCGTCATTTGACTAAAAGTAAAATAAAATATTGTTCAGCCTGTTAGATACTTAATTTTAAAACAAAGAAATAGCTAAGCACATATGTTGACTATTTATTAATCAAGTATTTGATATCTGCTAACAATTTTGTGAATGTTATTGATTCAGGAGANATAAGTCTTAGAGTACCATCTTTATCAAATATGTATGTATGAGTAGTATGGTCGATTAAATAAAATTGGCTTTTTTTAATTTGTGAGTTATCAACAGGTATTTTTTGTACAACTAATTTAAATTCTTTTTTTAATTCATCCAAAAGGTCAGATGTGGCAATGAGCCCGCGAAACTCTTTGTCAAATGATAATAAAAAATTTTTTAGGTTCTCTGGAGTGTCCCTTTCAGGGTCAATAGAAACAAAAAAAACTTGAAACTCATTAGAATTTTCCCCAAGCATTTTTTTTAATCTGGCCATCTGGCTAAGATTNTTTGGGCAAGCATCTGGACAAGATAAAAATCCAAAAAAAACTGCAGTTACTTTCCCCTTAAAATCCTTAGATCGAACGATGTTCCCGTTTAGATCTGGCAAAGCTAAATTTTTTCCCCAATCCGCTCCTGTGACATCAATGGAGTTGAACGCATATTGTTTTTCACAACCGAATAAACCAAGAAAGCTGGCTAAAAGCAATAAAACGATTGCAACCCAGGCCAGCCACTTTACTATCTTCATCATTGCTCAGTTTTCAAGCTATCTAAATTATTTGGCGTTACAACGCCTCTTTCAGTAACTAAGTAACTGACCAAATAGGCTGGAGTGACATCAAAAGCCGGATTAAAAACTTTAGCGCCTTCTGGTGCCCAAATATTGCCATCAAAACCAGTTACTTCTTTTGGATTTCTCTCTTCAATTATTACGTCTGCACCTGTTTTGGTTTGCATATCCACAGTTGACCAAGGGCAAGCTACGAGAAATGGAATGTTGTGCTTTGATGCAAGGACTGCTAAAGAGTATGTTCCAATTTTATTAATGACATCTCCGTTGGATGTAACCCTATCAGCTCCAACAATGACTGCATCAACCAGTCCTAAGCTCATCAAATAGCCAGACATATTGTCTGTGATGATAGTAACTGGGATCCTATCTTTGACAAGTTCCCATGCAGTTAAACGTGCGCCCTGAAGAAATGGGCGAGTTTCACCTGCAAAAACCTCAATTTTTTTCCCCAGAGTTTGCGCTGATCTTATAATCCCCAAGGCGGTTCCATGCCCAGCTGTAGCCAATGCACCAGCATTGCAATGGGTGAGAACACTGACTTTTTCACTCAACAGTTTTGCTCCATTTATTCCAATCTTTTGATTGGCCTGAATATCCTCATTGAAAATTAGCTCGGCCTTGGAGTTTACCGAACATATTAATTCTGCAACTGTCAAATGAAAATTAGAATTAAAAGTCTTTTGGATTTCCTCCAATGCCCAAAAAAGGTTTACAGCTGTTGGACGAGTTTTAGCTAGCTTATTTTTAAAGTCGTCAATTAATTTTAAAAATTGCAACTTATCTTTGTGATTTTTAAAAATGAAATCATCAGCAATTTTTAATTTCTTTTTGGCCTCAATCACCCCAATAGCAAAGCCAAAGGCTGCCGCACATCCAATTGCTGGGGCACCCCTAACTATCATTTTTTCTATCGCATATGCAACGTCTTCGACTGTTTTACAAACAATGTATTTTTCAACTTTCGGAAGAGATCTTTGATCAATCAAAATTAACTCATTGTTTTTCCATTCTAAGGTTTCAAACTTGCTCATTTTCTTGGTTGGCCTTTCTTTAATGTCCATCAAAATCACAAATTGTTATTACATCAACGCCTGTTTTTTTAAGTTTTGATACACCACCAAGATCAGGTAATCCTACAATAAAGCAACAAGCTGCGACGTTTCCCTCTAATCTTTTAATTAAATTAATAGCCGCCCCGGCAGTTCCACCAGTAGCAATCAAATCATCAACCAACAAGACATGATCGTCTTTTTCTATTGCATCAACATGCAATTCCATTTCATCAACACCGTACTCAAGTTGATATTCTTCACTTATGACTTTACTAGGTAATTTATTTTTCTTCCTGATTGGAATAAACCCTTTTTTTTGTGCGTAACTAATAGCCGCTCCAAAAATAAAACCTCTGGAATCAATACCAGCAACTTTATTAAATTCAATACCATTTATTTTTTGCAAAGCTATTTCTACTGAGTCAAACACCCCCTCTGGTTGCTTTAAAAGAGTAGTAATGTCTCTAAACAAAATACCAGGTTTAGGATAATTAGGAATAGTGCGGATTTTTTCTTTGATTTTCTTGTGGATTTGAATTTCATTTGTATTTGAATTAACCATTTCCCTCTTTCCTTAAAGTGCCATAATTTTTAAATTTTTCCAAAACATCTTGCATCTGTTCTTTTGTAAGTAACATAACTTCACCAATAGCAAGAGCGTTTACATACTGCTCGCATAAGGATTCAATTTCTTCAGCAATGTAAATTGAGTGTGCAAGCTTTGATGAACCAACAACTAAACCATGATTAGCCATAAGACAAGCACTTCGATTTTCCATAGCTTTAACAACATTATTTGACAATTCTTGTGTTCCAAAAAGTGCATAAGGACAACAACGTACATTTTCTCCTCCAGCAACAGCAACCATATAATGAAAAGCTGGCAACTCTTTATGTAAGCATGCCAAAACACAAGCATATTTAGAGTGAGTGTGAACTATAGATTGAATGTCTGCTCTTTTCTTGTACAAGTCACAGTGAATCTTCCATTCGCTTGACGGGGTTTCCCCGTTCATAATCTTGCCATTGATTGCCATTGTTACAATATCTTTCTCTTCTAATGATTCAAAAGAACAACCAGAGGATGTAATTAAAAATTTGTCATCATCAATTCTTTGGCTGATGTTACCGGAAGAGCCTTTGTTTAAACCTAATGTATAAATTTTTTTACAAGCTTCAATAAGATTATATTTTTTCATTTTTTTTTATGGCAATTAATTAATTCTGATCTTTTAAAACTCTTCCAGCAATTGCAGAGCATGCAACAACTTTATTTTTATCCCAATATTTCGGATCTGTTATTATGGCGTTGTTTAGCGCCACTTGGCATGAACATGAAAGATTTAAATCAAATTTTTTTCTCATTTTCATCAGCTCTATAACTAAGTTTTTTGCATTTTCACTATTTGCTCTCAGTGTTTCAATTACAGTCTCTACTGTTACCTCGTCGTGATCAGGGTGCCAACAGTCAAAATCTGTGACCATTGAAATTGACGCGTAACATATCTCCGCCTCTCTTGCTAATTTTGCCTCAGGCATATTAGTCATTCCAATGAGATCACAACTCCATTTCCGATAGAGCTCTGACTCAGCTTTGCTCGAAAACTGAGGACCTTCCATTACCAAATAAGTAGCCTGATCAAAAATTTGTAAATTTATATTTTTTCCTGCTGTCTTTATGTGTTGGGTTAATTTTTTACAAATTGGTTTTGCCATTGAAACATGTGCCACCAAACCAGTACCAAAAAAAGACTTTTCTCTATTAAATGTTCTATCAATAAATTGATTTGGCAAAACAAATGAACCAGGGGGAAACTTCTCGTTTAAAGACCCAACCGCACTTAGCGCAACAATTTCATCTACTCCAGCTCTTTTTAATGCATCAATGTTCGCCCTATAGTTGACGCTAGATGGGCTATAAACGTGGCCTCTACCGTGCCTTGGTAAGAAAACCACTGGCTGATCAAAAAGTTTGCCAAAAAGCAATTGGTCAGATGGAGTTCCAAATGATGAATCAACTGTCTTCCACTCGGGTAAGTCAAGTTCATTAATATTGTAAATCCCACTTCCACCGATAATTCCCAACATTTTAATTGCTCCAAATAAATATTACTCTATTAGAATACTTAAATAATGAGAAAAAAAATACACACGTGAAAATAGCAATCATAGGATCAGGAATTGCCGGAGTTTGCATTGCTCGAGCACTTGCTAGGTTGGACAAATTTAGCTTTGATGGTCAAATTTCGGAAACACAAGATAATTTTTTTCACAAAGTAGAAAATATTACAATTTTTGAGAAAGCCAACTCGTTAGATGAGGCGTTAAAAAAAAGTGCATCTGGTAATCCAATCGGAATCATTCATCCAATAATATCCAAACGTTCATTTGCAACTGAATGGACTGAACAAGGAATATTTACAACTATTAAATGGGTCAAAGAACTTAACCTTGGAAGTCAGTTTTATGATTTTTGTGGAGTTTTACATCTACCTAGAAATAAAGAACAATCGCTTGACTGGAAGAAACTGGAAAATTATCAGAGCACAAAATCAGAACTTCTTACAAAAGAAAATTTACTTAAAGAATTTAAGTATTTAAAGTCAGAGGTTAATGCCATGTGGTCCTCACACTGTGGCTGGATAAGTCCAAAGGAATTTGTAAAAGCAGCGATAATTGAAACCAAGCAAAATTTAGGTAAAAGGTTCAAAATGATTTTTAATTCAAATCTTCAATTGCAACAACTCAAAGAGTACAAATTTATTGATCAAAAATATTCGCTAAAATCTTTTGACTCGGTTGTTATTGCTACAGGCTTTGGTAGTCCAAATTTAATAAATCAGAAAACATTGAAAAAAAGAGAACAAGACAAAAGGTTTCAAAAAAATGACATAAATGAGCAAGGTTTAACATCTAACAAACCTTTCTTAGAGTTGGTCAATGGCCAAATGACGGGAATTCAAATTGATTGTAGTAATACTATTAATATCAAATCAGTAATATGTAAATCAGGTTATTTAACGCCCGTCATAAACGGATTCATTTACTCTGGAGCGTCATATGAAACTGTAAAAAAACCACATGACTTTACTAACGTAAAAAATAGAACTGAAAATATAAAGCGATTGAGTAATCTTATTTGCCCCAAATACTTCAAAACTGATTTTGAGACTCAACTAACCTTCGATCGAGTTTCAACTAGATGCGTTTCAAAAGATAAATTACCTATAGTGGGGCTTATTATGGGAGGAAACCAAAAAATCTATGCCCTTACAGCTCTTGGATCCAGAGGACTTTCTTGGGGGCCTCTTGCCGCTGAAAACTTGGCCAAAGAAATCTTACTTGATGGCCGCATTAAAAAAAGTATTATTAGTAAGCATATTTTACCAAGTCGTTTTAAGATATAGGAGTGACTTTTATTAGCAATAACTCAATAAATTATTTACAGTTTAGTATTCCTGATGTTGCCAAAATTTCCGAAATAACTAAGGATGTTTTTTGGATTAGAATGCCTCTTCAATTTAAACTTGACCATATCAATCTGTGGCTTCTCAGAGACAAGATTAACAATCAGCCAGGTTGGACTTTAATAGATACTGGCTTGTTTAACCAAAATAATAAAATTATATGGAAGTTAATTATTGAGAAATACTTTTTTGGATTAAAACTTCAACGTGTAATTTGTACTCATATGCACCCAGATCATATTGGGTTGGCTAATTGGTTTTGTAAAGGATTAGACGACAATCGGTGGAATGCTGAGTTGTGGATGAGTCACAGTGAATTTTTTAATGGTAAAACGTATTCTCTGGAGGGAAAGCTCTCTTCACATCATGAAAATAATTCGAGAGGCTTGTTCACATTAAATTTTTTTTATAGCCATGGATGTAATATTAAAACCAATAAAATCAAAATAGATGAGAGATCAAACTACTATTCTTCAATGGTTCCTGATTTTCCAATTTCATTTCATAAAATATCAGACAAACAACAAATAAAAATTGGTAAATCTAAATGGAAAATTATCACTGGTGCAGGTCATTCTCCAGAGCATGTCAGCCTTTACAATAACAAAGAAAACTTGCTCATATCAGGTGATATGGTACTGCCAAGCATTACCTCACACATTGGGGTGTTTCCGGATGAGCCTAATGGCAATCCATTAGAAGAATTTTTGACAAGTCTGAATAAATTCAAATTATTGCCCAAAAATACATTTGTATTACCCTCTCATGGGCAACCATTTGAGGGAATAATGGCTAGAATAAAGCAATTAGAAAATCATCACCAAAAAAGAATGCAAGAAATCTTGTCAAATTGCAAAAATAAAAAAACAGCATATGAGCTGATTCCCAAGATTTTCTCAAAAAAACTAGACAACCATCAATTTTTTTTTGCACTATGTAAAATCATTGCTCACTTAAATTATGGTTGGCATATGAAAAAGTTAAGACGATTTGAGCAACAAGGCATAATTAAATTTGAAACTGTGATTTGAAAGAAAAAAAATGAAAATTTTAGTCCCTATCAAAAGGGTTGTTGACTATAACGTAGTTGTGAGACCCACTTTGGACAAAATGAAAGTTGATACTGAAAACGTAAAAATGAGCATTAATCCATTTGACGAGATTGCACTAGAAGAGGCAATTCGGATTAGAGAAAGTGGGAAAGCTGAAGAGGTAGTCGTAGTTACATGCGGTGATGAAAAATGCCAAGATGTTCTTAAAACTTCCTTGGCTATGGGAGCAGATCGAGCTTTACTCGTAGAGTGTAATAAAGATTTAATTCCTATTTCAGTTGCAAAAATCTTAAAAAAAATATCTGAAAAAGAAAATCCAAATTTAATTATTATGGGCAAACAAGCCATTGACGACGATTGTAATCAGACCGGTCAAATGCTAGCTTCTTTGCTAAAATTACCTCAAGCTACTTTCGCTTCAAAAATAGATCTTATCTCTACTGAAGAAATTGAGGTTACAAGAGAGGTTGATGGTGGAATCGAAATAGTTAAACTTTCTCTCCCAGCATTAATTACCGCAGATCTTAGACTAAATGAACCCCGGTATATAACTCTTCCCAACATCATGAAAGCAAAGAAAAAAATCACTGAGAAAATAACGCTTGTTGATCTAAATATTGAAATATCTAATAAATTACAAGTTTTAGAAATAAAAGAACCAGAACCCAGAGAGAAGGGTATCAAAGTGGAAAATGTTGACGAATTAGTTAACTATTTAAAAAATAATTCGGAGGCAATGTGATATGACGAGCCTTGTAGTAGTTGAACATAATAACAAAGAAATCGCTAGTGCAACCAAAAGCACTTTGGCGGCAGCACAAAAGCTAAATCTTGAAATTTGGGCAATAGTAATAGGCTTTGATTGTCTTGGTGTTGCCGAGCAAGCTCAAGGCTTCCAATGTATTAAGAAAATTTTTTGCATAAACGATAAGTTGCACGAACATCACTTTGCAGAATTACATGCAGATCAAATAAATCAATTTCTATTGCAATATAACAATGTAAAAAATGTTCTTATGTCAACTTCCTCTTTGGGTAAAGAAACTATGCCCAGAATAGCAGCATCACAAAATGTCTCCCAAATTTCAGATGTAACCAACATTTTGGACAATCACGAATTTGAAAGACCCATATATGCCGGTAATTTGACTTCTCGTATTTCATCATCTGAGCATATTAAATTACTGACAATTAGACCCACAAAGTTTGACACTCAAATACTCAACGGTGGAGATTCTATTGTTGAGAGTCTAAAAAGTATTGTGGCCGATTATAAAAAAAAATTGGTTACAAGAGAATATACAAAAAGTGACCGTCCTGACCTTGCCTCAGCAAAAGTGGTTATTTCCGGTGGGAGAGGACTTGGTTCAGCTGAAAACTACCTCAACACCTTAGAACCGTTAGCAAAAAAAATGAATGCTGCACTTGGTGCATCTAGAGCAGCAGTTGATGCTGGTTATGCTCCTAATGATTATCAAGTAGGACAAACAGGAAAAATTGTTGCCCCTGAAATCTATTTTGCAATTGGTCTATCTGGGTCTGTGCAACATCTAGCTGGTATGAAAGATTCAAAAATTATTATTGCTATCAATAAAGATCCCGACGCCCCAATATTTGAAGTTGCAACTTATGGGTTAGTAGCAGATTTGTTTGAGGTGATTCCTGAGTTGACTTCCAAATTATAACAAATGAATTTACAACAACTAAAAATAGTCATTGAAGCTGAGAGGAATAATTTCAATTTAACCCAAGTTGCAAGAGCAATGTTTACGTCGCAATCTGGTATAAGCAAAGCAATTAAAGAATTAGAGGAGGAGCTTGGGTTTGAAATCTTCAGTCGTCGGGGAAAAAGACTTAAAGGTCTGACAGAGCCGGGCAAATCCGTATTTGAATATGCTTACAGAATTCTTGAAAATGTTCACAATATTAAAGAAGTAAAAGAACAGTTTTCATCAAAAGACGCTGGGCAACTCATACTTGCAACTACCCATACACAAGCTCGATACGCTTTACCTGAATTAATAATGTCGTTTCGTAACTCTCACCCCAATGTGCAGTTTGTTCTTCATCAAGCAAGTCCTCCTGAAATTTCTAGTATGTTAGATAGTGGTGAAGCCGATTTAGCAATTGCCACTGAATCCCTCCAAAAGGATCCCAGATTTACAACGTTTCCTTTTTACCACTGGTATCATGGAATAATTGTTCCTACTAATCATCCCTTGACAAAAAAAAATAATTTTAATTTAAAAAATGTAAGTAAATATCCAATAGTTACTTATCATGAAGGATTTACAGGCAGATCCAAAATTGATAGCACTTTTGCCAATAATAAAATCGAATTAAAAGTTGTTTTAGAAGCGTTAGATGCTGATGTTATTAAAGCTTATGTTGCTATAAATTTAGGAGTAGGAATAATAGCGTCAATGGCTTATGACAACGAATTAGATACAAACTTAGTGTTACTTGATGGAAGTGAAATTTTTCCACAAAACACAACGGTGTTAGCACTCAGAAAAAACCGAGTTTTAAAAGGGTTTACTGCAAAATTTGCTAGCTTGTGTTTGAAAAATATGTCAGTTGATAAAATCCAAAAAGCAACATTATCTGAAAAATTTAAAAATTAAAAAAATGACAATTAACATTCAACAGCTCATCCAGATGAAAAAATCAAATTCTCCCATTTGTATGCTTACGTGTTACGATGCCACCTTTGGTAGGTTGCTAGATAAAGTTGGTGTTGATATTATTTTAGTGGGTGATTCTTTAGGTATGGTTGTGCAAGGTAATAAGTCTACTATTCAAGTTAAATTAAAGGATATGATTTATCATACTCAGTGCGTTTCCAGCGCAACTGAAAATTCATTGTTAATGGTTGATATGCCCTTTGGAAGTTACCAAGAGTCCCCTGAAAAAGCATATGCAAACGCCGCTAAACTCATTGAAGCAGGTGCTCAAATAATCAAACTGGAAGGTGGAAAATGGTTGGCCAATACTATTTCTTTCTTATCTGATCGAGGTATTCCAACGTGTGGCCATCTTGGACTAACACCACAATCAGTTCACAAATTGGGCGGATACAAGGTTCAAGGAACCAATCCAAAAAATGCTAATTCCATAATTGATGCAGCAAAAACTCTTGAGGAAAACGGTGTAGATCTTATAGTTTTAGAGTTAATACCAGCTGAATTAGGGAAAAAAATTACTCAACAAATAAAAATTCCAACAATTGGAATTGGCGCTGGTGTTTTTGTAGATGGACAAGTTTTGGTTTTACACGACATTTTAGGCCTAAATTTTGGTCACACTCCAAAATTTGTTAAAAGTTTTTTTTCTACTGGTAATACCATTGAGCAGGTAGTAAAAAACTATATAAATGCGGTTAGAAAAAAAGAGTATCCAAACCTGGAGCATTCATATTAAAAGTTTATTTGTCATATCTTTGATCAAAACTTGCCCAAATTGCAGTTAGAACTATTAACCCTCCTCCTATAAAGACTGACAGTTCCGTCGTCTTGTTCGTTAATAATGCCGATGAAAATATTGCTACCGGTATTTCAATAACCATTAAGAGTGAAGTAGTTTTAACTAAAAGTTTCGATCCTCCATATTGGAGAAAAAAATTTGCAGTGCCCAATGCTAAAGCCATAATTACCACTACAAAAACAATTGTAAATCCAGAGTTATTTATATTTTTTAAATTTTCTATGGCATTGGCGAAGGATTCATAGCCAATTAAAAGAAAACTAATGATTAAGATAAAAAAGGGAACCAAACATGAACCCAGAAAAATTGCTATGCTTCTATTAAATGATGAAGATGTTTTCGATTTACGAAGTAATACATTAGCAAATCCAAAAAAAATTCCACCCAATATTGCTAAAACTTCATAAAAGTTAATATCAAATACAAATGAAAGTTGATCGAAAATATCCAACACAATCAATAATCCTAGAACAGCCAACAAAATTCTGACTAGCCCCTTTATGCCTATATTTTCAGACAAAACCAACTTTGCAAATATTGCCGCCCAAATTGGCATCAAGTAAAAAAGAAAAACCACTCTTACCACATCTCCATTTGTTACAGCCCAATTAAAACAGATGTTTGTTAGTCCATAAGCTATGGCCATTAAAATTAATGTTTTTGATTGAAAAACTTTTAAAATTGAACTGGGCTTAATTGCTATTAAAAGCCCACTAAGCAACAAATAAGAAAAAAATGTGGTCAAAATTACAGACAATCCCTGATTGTTTAACCACTGCATAGGAATCCAGATAAGACCCCAAACAACAGCATTAAATAGAATGCATATATGTGGAATGGACTTCATAAAGTAATCTTTGAAGGTAAAAAAACTTTAAACTACCCAGTGTTTCTTATGCCAGTTGCCACACCATTAATGGTTAAGTGAATACCTCTTTTGGTTCTCTCGTCCTGCACCCCGCTCCTCCAACGTCTAATTAATTCAACTTGGAGATGATTTAAAGGGTCCAAATAAGGAAAACGTCTTTGAATTGAAACAGCTAATTGAGGGTTTGAAGATAGTAGGTCTCCAGAACCTGTAACAAACTCGAGTGCCCCCTTTGTTCTGCTCCATTCATCCTTAATTCTCGAAAAAATTTTTCTTGAAGTCTTTGCATCGTTTCCAAGCCTGGCATACCTTCTTGCAATTCCGATGTCAGCTTTTGCCATGACCATATCAATGTTGGATATTAGAGCCTGGAAAAAAGGCCAGTCTCTGGCCATCTCAAGTAGTAACGCCCTGTTTATTTGTGGAGACTCAAGTGCGAAGGTTTCCAAGGCTGTACCAAATCCAAACCATCCTGGAAGTGCCAATCTACTTTGCCCCCACGAAAAACTCCATGGAATCGCTCTTAAATCCTCTATACTCTTTTTCTCATTGGCTGAGCCAGGTCTAGCTGCAGGCCTTGAACCTATGTTGAGTGCAGCAATTTCAGAAATAGGAGTACTGTAAAAAAAATAATCAGAAAATCCTTCGCTCTCATAAACCATTTTTCGATAAGCCTGATACCCGTAATAGGACAATTGTTCTGCAGCCTTGATAAAATCCTCAGGAATTTCCTTTTCAGGTGGTACTAGAGTGGACTCAATTGTAGCTGAAACAAATGTTTCTAAATTTAATCTCCCAAGTTCCGGTGTCCCATATTTATTGGAAATTATTTCACCCTGTTCAGTCAATCTAATTTGACCCCTAACGGTGTTTGGCGGTTGAGCTAGGATGGCCTGATAACTTGGGCCTCCTCCCCTTCCGACAGTCCCCCCTCTTCCATGGAACAGTCTTAAGGTTACCCCCTTGATTTCTTTGAATAAATTCACCAAATTAGTTGATGCCTGATACACTTCCCAACTGCTTGTTAAGACCCCACCATCTTTATTGCTGTCTGAATAGCCGAGCATGATGTCTTGAAGTCCGCCAGAGTGTCGCATTAAATCTGCAATTCCAGGCAAATCGTAAAAATCTTGCATTATCTTCTTGGATCGTCTTAAGTCCTCGATTGTTTCAAATAACGGAACAATAACCAACTTTAATTTAGGCCCAAAATCTAAACTTGAGTGCATTAATCCAGTTTCTTTTTGAAGAACTGCCACTTCTAATAGATCACTTACCTCCTCAGTGTGACTTATTATGTAGTGCCTAATAACTTCAGGACCAAAGGTCTTTATTAAAACACTTGCTTTCTCAAAAACTTTAAGTTCAGAGAGGCATTTTTCTGAATATTCTGCCCCCAAAATTCTTAAACCTCTAGCGTCTTTTAATAACGAAATTAATAATTTTTGTTTATCTTTTTCCGATAATTCAAAATAATTCGAAACAATCCTAGCATTTGATAATAATTCACTTATTACTAATTCATGCACGTCAGAGCTTTGTCTGAGGTCGACAGTTGCAAGATGAAATCCAAATACCTTTACGGCTCTTATCAGGGAGGCTAGTCTTGGTGTTATTAATCGGTCACCCTTGTTTTCTCTCAATGAATTTTCTACGATCGTTAACTCAGACAAAAACTCTCCAGGATGAGAGTATGAAAATGATGGAGGTACAGCGTGCGCTTTAGCTTCTTGTCCAGTTAGTTCTTCAAGAGTTGCTGCTAATCGAGCATATATTCCAATCAAAGCCTGGCGATATGGTTCATCTTTTCTGTGAGGGTTGGAGTCTTTAGCAGCAACCGCTAATTTTTGAAGTTCATAACTTGAACCTCCAAGTCTTTGCGACATGGACATTTCAGAACCGAGTAAATGCACTTCAATTAAATAATGTCTTAAAACTGTCTCTCCATGCCGGCGCACTGATAAATCAAGCGTATCTGAGCTAACATTAGGATTTCCGTCTCTATCGCCCCCAATCCAATTGCCCATCCTAAAAAAACTTGCCAGAGATTGACCACCCAATTTCTTTTCAAGGGAAGCATACAATCGGGGTATTTCTTTGAGAAAAGTATTTTTATAAACCGCCAAAACATTTTCAATTTCATCAGCAACTGATAATTTCGAAGCTCTTAAGAGACGAGTTTGCCATAGCTGAGTAACTATTGATCTAATTTTTTCTTCATTTTCAACTAGGCTGATTTTTGATTTTTGGTTTAAATGAATAGTCCTTAAATTTAATAACCGAGCAATTTCTTTTTCAGCATCTAGCACACTGGTCCTTTGAACCTCCGTAGGGTGAGCAGTCAATACAGGAGAAACATGTGCTTTTCCCAAAAGATCCAAAACTTCACTTTTATTGATATTTGAACGATCTAACTTTGCAAATGAATAGTTTAATGATCCTGGCTCACCTTTTGTGGGAGATGATTTGCGAGCATCATCTATACTTCTTAGCTGTGACTGATCCTCAGCAATGTTAATAAAATGCAAGAAAAAAGTAAATGCTCTTATAACAACAACAGCTTCATCTGGACTAAGACTTTTTAAAATTTTATCCAAGGCTTTTCCAGCTGCTACATCTTCATGCCGGCGGTATGAGACACTTAATCTGCGAACTTTCTCAATAAGCTCAAATATATCTTCGCCCTCTTGCTCTCTTATTGTATCTCCCAATAAATTGCCAAGAAACCTAATATCATGATCAAAGTAGTCTTCACTCATTTAGCTAACACCTTTTTCAAATCTTTTCGAAATTTCGAAATTTGTCGTTTAAATTGTAAATTCACTAGGCGGAAATAAAAACCAAAAGATCTATAACTTGTAGTATTGCTTATACCAAAAAACAAAATTTTTAATTCCATTTTCCAATGAAGTTTTTATTTCCATTCCGGTGTGTTCGTTGAAAGCAGTCATGTCAGCATATGTTGAGACAATATCACCAGGTTGGATGGCCTTGAACACTATTTTAGCCTTAATTCCAAGATTGGCCTCAATTATTGAGAGAAACTTCATTAACGATTCTGATTTGCTATTTCCTAAGTTCAAAATTTGATATGGTACATCTTTTTTCATAGAATCTTCATCATAGGTGTCATTGGATATGGGTATTTTATCTAAAACAGCAATAATTCCATCGACAATATCATCAATGTATGTGAAATCTCGAAACATGCCACCATTGTTATAAACTTCAATTTCTTTACCATCCAAAATTGCACTTACAAACTTAAAAGCCGCCATATCGGGCCTACCCCATGGCCCGTACACTGTAAAAAGTCTTAAACCAGTGGAGGGAATCCCATACAAGTGTGAGTAAACAAAGCTTAGTAATTCGTTTGATTTTTTTGTTGCTGCATACAAACTGATCGGATGATCCACTCTATCATTCTCGTGAAAGGGTAATTTAGTGTTACCACCATATACACTTGAAGAGGAAGCGTAAACAAAATGTTTAGTTCCTTTGTTTTCCTTAATACCTTCAAGTAAGTTAACAAAGCCATTGATATTACTCTCAACATAAGCCATTGGATTGATGAGTGAATATCTAACACCTGCTTGAGCAGCCAAATGAACTATGTATTCAAAAGGGCCAAAGTCAAATATTTTTTTTACATCAGTTTTATTTACAAGATCAAGCTTTATAAATTCGAAATTAGAATTTTTATTAATATTTTTTTTAATTCTATTGATCCTTGCTAACTTCAATTTTGGATCATAGTATCCATTCAAATTATCAACCCCCACGGTATCAAAACCCATATTTAATAGTTTTTCACAGACAGCGCTTCCTATGAAACCAGCTGCTCCGGTTACTAAAATTTTGGACTTTAAATTACCTACCATTAAAAAATTATGTTTCCAGCCAATTTACAGGCTTTAAAAATTTATACAATTTTTCTTCTGGACTTCCTTTTTTGGGAATGAAATTATATTTCCAGTTCACAGAGGGAGGCATAGACATTAATATACTCTCTATTCTTCCTCCTGACTGGAGGCCAAAAATTGTCCCGCGATCATACACTAAATTAAATTCTACATACCTTCCTCGACGGTATCTTTGAAAGTTTTTTTCCCTTTCACCAAAAAGAAGTGTTTTCCTTCTTTTCACAATTGGGAGATAAGCACCCGAAAAAGATCTTCCAATTGCACGAACCATAGCAAAACTTTTTTCAAATCCAAGCTCAGAGAAATCATCAAAAAAAATGCCACCAACTCCTCTTGATTCTGCTCTATGTTTTAGATAAAAATATTCATCACAATTCTTTTTAAAATTTTTATAATATTCCCTAGAAAAAGGATCAAGAGCGTCCTTACAGCATTTGTGAAAATGTTTAGCATCTTCCTCATAAATATAATATGGTGTTAGATCCATGCCTCCACCAAACCACCAAACTACTGATTCATCATTTCCACTTGGATGAGCAATAAAAAAACGAATATTCATATGAACAGTCGGTATATATGGATTTTGGGGATGAAATACCAGAGAAAGTCCCATTGCTTCAAACGATTTGCCTTCTAACTCAGGTCTAATTTTAGTTGCACTGGGTGGGAGTTTTTCTCCAAAAACATGTGAGTAATTAACTCCCCCACGCTCAAATAAAGAACCGTCCTCAATTATTCTTGTTCGACCGTGTCCTTTTAATTTATCACCTGATGGCTTATTCCAATTATCTTTAAAAAATGGTTTTTTCTCTTGTTTGTTTGTTTCTTTACAAATAGAGTCTTGCAAATCAAAAAAAAATTTCTCTAAAGTCGTTGTTTCTATTTTTTTTCTGCTCAAAATGTTCTCTGATTTCTATTATTGACGACCAATTGCTTCATAGTGCAAATTATTTGACCGTACCTGAATGGGATCATAAATATTTCTCCCATCAAAAATCCTGGAGCCCTTTAACCTTTTGGAGATTTCTGCAAAATCAGGACTTCTAAATTCTTTCCACTCGGTCAAAATCAAAAGTGCTTCGGCATCGTTCAGAGCGTCCAAGGGGTTTTCAGCATAAGAGATTTTTTTTTTGAAAATTTTTTTTGATTCCTCCATGGCCACCGGGTCATAAGCTTTTATTGAAGCTCCTCTTTTTAACAAATCTTGGATTACGCTTAGGCTGGGGGCATGCCGCATATCATCAGTACCAGGTTTAAAAGAGAGCCCCCATATTGCAAACAACCTTCCTTCCAGATTCTCTCCATATTCATCGACTATTTTTTTTACTATGATGAGTTTTTGATTCTCGTTTGCAGTTTCAACTGCGCTTAATATTTCTAATTTTTGATTTAAGTTAAAAGCTGTTTTGATTAGAGCTTTTACATCCTTCGGAAAACAAGAGCCTCCATAACCACAACCAGGATATAAAAAACTATATCCTATGCGAGAGTCTGACCCTATTCCTTGTCGAACGTGTTCAATATCTGCCCCAAGTTTTTCAGCAAGGTTTGCAAGTTCATTCATAAAAGAGATCCGAGTTGCTAGCATCGCATTAGCGGCATATTTGGTCAACTCAGCAGATCTAATATCCATAATTATTATTTTATCTCTATTGCGCTGAAATGGAGCATAAATTCTCCTCATAATCTGAGCCGACTCATGAGAATCAGTTCCAATAATAATTCGATCTGGTTTTTGAAAATCCAAAATTGCAGCCCCTTCTTTTAAAAATTCCGGGTTGGATACAACTGAAAACTCATGATTTTCATTCCGTGCAGATAATTCAACAGAAATAGTTTTTTTTACTTCATCTGCAGTTCCTACAGGGACAGTAGACTTGTCAACTACGATTTTTTTTTTCTTCATATACTTGCCAATATTTTTGGCGGCTTGTAAAACATGGTGAAGATCTGCAGAACCGTCTTCCTCTGATGGAGTACCTACTGCAATAAATTGAATATCTCCATGATCAACAGATTTCTCTATATCGTCAGTAAATTTTAGACGGCCAGACTCGAAATTTTTCTCTACCAAAGTCGCTAATCCTGGTTCATAGATTGGAATAAATCCACTATTCAGCTTTGAAATTTTAGATTTGTTTAAGTCCATGCATAAAACAGTGTTACCGACATCTGCAAGACATGCTCCAGTTACTAACCCAACGTAACCGGTTCCCACTATAGTAATGTTCATAAGCATTCTCCAATTAAGACTTACCTATACTTTTAATGATTAGGTTATATGAAATTTTTTAAATAAAGTTACCTTTTCAACAATTTTTAATTAAAACTTGATCCATGTAAAAATTGCTTTTAAAATCAACATTTAACGTTGTTTTAAAATAATATCAAACTGCTTCAGTTTTTTTGATACTTTACTAAATTTAAACATTTACATACTTGTTGACTTAATTGATTTTAATAACTGGTGGTGCTGGTTTTATAGGTTCAAATTTTGTTTTGCATTTGCTGAACAATGAAGCTGTGTCGGAAAAAATTTTAGTTTTAGATAATCTGACTTATGCAGGAAACATGAGCAATTTGTCAGCTATTTCTAGTAATGCTAATTTTAATTTTGAAAAATGTGATATCAACAATGCTCTTGCTTTAAAAGAAATTATAAGAAGATATAAACCAAGGGCTGTTATTCATTTCGCAGCTGAAAGTCATGTTGATCGGTCTATTAAAGGACCTTCAAAATTCATAGAGACAAATATTACAGGGACTTTTAATTTACTTGAAGCTTCTTATGAGTATTTTTTAACTCTTGATAATGGAACTAACAACACCAAGAAAAGTGGGGCTCAAATAACAAAAAAACAATTCAGATTTTTACATGTAAGTACTGATGAAGTTTATGGAAGTCTTGAACCAAATGAACCGGGTTTTTCTGAAAACCACCCTTACAAACCAAATAGCCCATACGCTGCATCTAAAGCTAGTAGTGATTTTTTAGTAAGAGCTTGGAATAAAACCTATAACTTACCTACATTAATTTCTAATTGCTCTAATAATTTCGGGCCCTATCAATTTCCTGAGAAATTAATACCTTTGGTAATTTTAAATGCTATGGATCACCATGCCATACCTATTTACGGAGATGGTAAGCAAATTCGTGATTGGCTTTATGTTGAAGATCATTGTAGAGCTTTATTTTTAATCTTGGATAAAGGTGTAATCGGAGAAACATACAATATTGGTGGTAATTGCGAATTTCAAAACATTGAACTGGTAAAAAAAATATGCTTAATTTTGAATGACTTGTTGCCGTTAAAAGATTCAGCAAAAATAACCCAATATCATGAACTTATTCAGTTTATTGATGATAGACCAGGTCACGACAAAAGATACGCTGTTGACAATCAAAAACTTAAAAATGCTTTTAGTTGGAAGCCAAGAGAAACTTTGTTTTCTGGATTAAAAAAAACTGTTCAATGGTACATTGATAATTTAGATTGGGTAAAATCAATAAAAAATAATTCCTATAAGAGTTGGATGAAAGAAAATTACTCAAAAAGTTTCAAAAAAGGGGAAAATGAATCATCGTAAAGGTATCCTTCTTGCTGGAGGTTCAGGAACCAGGCTCTTCCCAACTACATTGGCTTTTTCCAAACAACTTTTACCAGTTTATGATAAACCTTTGGTTTATTATCCCCTAAGCATACTAATGTTAGCGGAAATCAGAAATATCCTACTAATTTCAACTCCTCACGATATAGAGCACTTCAGATTTCTATTGGGTTCTGGAGAAAAATGGGGAATAGAAATCAGTTATCTTATCCAGGAAAAACCTGAAGGTTTAGCTCAGGCTTTTTTAATTGGTGAAAAGTTTTTAAAAGATAACCCATCTGCCCTAATTCTTGGAGATAACATTTTTTATGGTCAAGGTATGTCCGATACACTTGTATCTACTTCTCAAGATAGTGATAATGCCTGTATATTTTCTTATCAAGTTGACAATCCAAAATCATTTGGAGTTATAGAATTTGATCAAAATCAAAATATATTATCCATAGAGGAAAAACCCCGTTTTCCAAAATCTAATTTTGCTGTTACCGGTCTGTATTTTTATGACAATGAGGTCTCTGAAAGATGCAAGATTCTAACACCTTCAAATAGAGGAGAGCTTGAAATAACAGATTTAAATATCAGTTACATGAAGGATGGAAAATTAAAAGCTCGCAAATTTGGTAGAGGTTATGCGTGGTTAGATACAGGTACTCACGACTCTCTTTTAGAAGCCAGTCAATTCATTAGGACAATTGAAAAAAGACAAGGTTTAAAGATTTCCTGTCCAGAGGAGATTGCATGGAGAAAAGGGTGGATACAAAATGATGAATTAGCAAAGTTAGCCCAACCTTTAAAAAAAAGTGGATATGGCAAATATTTGCTTAATTTATTAAATAACAAAACTTAATCATGAAATGCTCGAATTTAGGTGTTTTTACTGAAGTAAAAGTCATACAAAATACTATTCACGAGGATAAAAGAGGTTTTTTTTTGGAAGCATTCAATAAAAAAATACTTTTCAAGTATTTATCTGAAGAAATAAATTTCGTACAAGATAATCATTCAAGATCAAAAAAAGGAGTCATTCGAGGATTACATTTTCAGCGTAATCCTTTTGCACAAGCTAAACTCATAAGAGTTACAAAAGGGGCAATTTTAGATGTCGTAGTGGATATAAGATTGACTTCAAAAAACTTTGGTAAATGGGCATCAATCGAAATAAATGAAAAAAATGCTTATATGCTTTTCATTCCCGAAGGATTCGCTCATGGATTCTTAACAATTGAAAATAATACTGATGTACTTTACAAAACAAACAATTTTTATACTCCAGATAGTGATGGTTCTCTGTTATGGAACGATCCAGACATTGGAATAAATTGGGAATTAAAGAGTTATAAAATAGAAAATCCAATAATTTCCAAAAAAGACCGAAATGCTTTAAATCTTGGAGAATTGAATGAAAAAAAATTACTGTTTCCTTAATTCTGAAATTAACAAATGAATATTTTATTATTGGGAAAAACCGGACAAGTTGCCCAGTCGTTTCTGAGCATGAAAAAATCCAAGACTCGAATTTTGGCCTTTGATAGAGAAGAAATGCCATTAGATGATAGACATAAATTATCAAACAATCTCTCTAATGTGTTGAGAAACAACAGCATTGATTTTTTAATTAATGCTGCAGCATTTACAGATGTAAATGAAGCAGAAGTGAATTCTCAGCTAGCTTTTGAAATTAACTCTAATGCACTACTCACGATAACCAGAGAAATTAAAAAAAATTCAAAAAAAAAAACAACACTTATCCACTTTTCGACAGACTATATTTTTGATGGAACGGGAAATAAACCGTGGTACCCACATTCAAAACCAAATCCATTAAATGTTTACGGTAAAAGTAAACTCAAAGGCGAAGAGGCAATTATCCACTCAAATATTCCTGCGCTAATTTTAAGAACTAGCTGGGTTTTCTCCAAAAATGGAACTAACTTTCTTAAAACAGTTCTGAATAAACTAAAAAAAAATGAGACCTTGAAAATAGTTGATGATCAGTCGGGTTCACCGACATCTTCTGATTTTATTTCAAAATTTTGCTGGCATGTGTTGGAAAATTCTTTGGAATACAAAAAATTTGGCATTTATCACTTGACTGGAAAAGGAGTTACAACTTGGTATAAATTTGCAAAATTCATAGCCAAAACTGCTCATGAAAAAGGAGTCTTCGATGTAGATATTTCGAACAATATATTACCAGTAAAAAGTTCGGATTATAGTAGTAAGGTTATTAGACCAAAAAACTCCTACCTAGATTGCCAAAGCCTAGAAAAAGATTTTAGTTTTCCTAGGACTACTTGGCAGGAACAGACTTCAAAAATTTTAGATCAAATTATTTCTGAAACCAAATAAAGATAAAATCACAAAACCTTACCCGGGTTCATGATATTTGTAGGATCAAAACTTTTTTTTATTTGCTTCATCATTTTTAGCTCAATTGGAGATTTAAGTCTTGCTGCCTCTTGTCTTCTCAACTGACCAAGACCATGCTCAGCGCTAATTGAACCATTATAAAAAATAACTTCATCATGTACACATTTTCTTATTTTTTCCTCATTTTCAACAAGATACTTTTTTAACATCTCTTCTCTCTGTTGCGCCTCAAGTTTGTCTCCTATATGTTCTGGAGTTGCAATATTAAAATGTAAGTTACCGTCACCAAGGTGCCCAAAGTTTATTATTCTAACTCCGGGGAATAAGTGGGTAATTTTTTTTGAAATATTTTCAACAAATTCAGGAATTTTAGATATAGGCAAGGAAATATCATTTTTCACCTGTGGTCCATCTTTAGCAGATGCAAATGTAATTGATTCACGCATCAACCAAAACTGCTCTGTTCGTTTTTCAGTGCCCGATTGTACTCCATCAATCAAAACTTCATTAGTAATACAATCTTGTAAATAATTATGAAAGTTAATGGTGTTATTAAAGTCCTCCACTTGGCTTCCTGTGGAAAATGAAGAAATTTCTATAAGTATAAAAACGTTTTTTTTATACTTATTTAAAGCGATAGGCATGTTGTCTGGGAAATATTTTTCAACAAGTTTTAAGGAACCCTCTGTCATGATTTCAAAAGCAGTTAATTGATCATGACTTTTGATTTGCAAATCGCAAAAAAACTCTAAAGTTTTTTTAAGGTCTTTTGCTACCAACAAAGCAGTTATTTTATTACTTGGTTTTTGAACTAATGATAAAGTTGCCGCAGTTATAAAACCAAGTGTACCCTCACTTCCAATAAAAATATTTTTTAGGTCATAACCTGAATTATCTTTTCTTAAAGCGCGAAGTCCGTTCCAGATTTCTCCACTAGGAAGCACCACTTCAAGCCCTAAGCACATTGATCTGGCATTACCATACTTCAAAACAGCAAGTCCACCAGCATTTGTAGAGAGAAATCCACCAACCGTAGCCCTCTCACGAGCTGTAAAATCTAGTGGAAATAGTAAATTAAGTTTGTTGGCTTCTTGTTGCAGTTCTTGAAGAGTACAACCAGCTTGTAGTGTTATGGCTCTATTTTGGTAATCAACTGAATAAATTTTTTTCATTCTGCTCAAACAAACAACAACTTGGTTCTCGCTAATATCAGGTGTGGCTCCCCCCGACAGTCCAGTATTTCCGCCCTGAGGAACAAGTGTTATTTTCCTTTTAACAGCCAATTCAACTATCAATTTGACATCATTTGTTGAACCAGGAAAGCAGACTGCTAAGGGTCTCCCTAAAAATTTTTTCCTCCAATCAATCGAAAACTCCTCTACTGAGTTCCAACCATCCCTATCTAGAATTTTTAAATTTGGTTTGCCAACTATGCGCTCGCAGTTTATCAAAAAACTGATTTTTGAATTATTCAAAATTATCTCGGAAAAATTATTTGACCCTATTTTTATACTCTGCAGTCCTAGTGTCTATCTCAATTTTATCTCCAATTTCCACAAATGCAGGAACAGAAACTGTAAAACCACTTGGCTTAATTTTTGCAGATTTCATTACTTTACCAGATGTATCACCCTTGACAGCAGGCTCAGTGTATAGAATCTCTCTAGTAACACTTGAGGGCATCTCTACTGATATAGGCTTATCGTCATAGAAAACTAGCTCACAAGTCATATTGTCTTCTAAATAATTTAAAGCGATTCCCATTGATTCTATATCCACCTCGATTTGATTAAATTCTACATCCATAAAAACGTAGTGCGGATCAGCATAATATGAAAACATAACCTCTTTTCTTTCTAGAATAAGAGTTTCAAATTTTTCATCCGCCTTAAAGACATTTTCAGTTGCAGAAGACGTCAACAGATTTTTTAATTTAAGTTTAACAACCGCAGCATTCCTACCAGATGTATTATATTCAGTTTTCATAACTACCATTGGATCAGCCCCAACCATAAAAACATTCCCAACTCGCAATTCCTGTGCAGTTTTCATAAAACCTCTCCAAATTATTGTTAACAATCAGCTTTTACACACTCCAAAATCGACTGCTCTAGGGATTTTCTTTTTAAAATATTCAGACAGTTAGCGTGAAAAAAATCTTTAAATAAATCAAAACTAGAAGTAAATACTCCCCAGTTATAAATCAAACTTTTATTATTTCTCGATGCCACTAATCTTGCAAATTCCCAGTATGAATGAAATTCATTATCTGGAAAAATATTTTTCCAGCCCTCAAATTTTTTTTTGTGCCCCTCGTTTTTTTCAAAATATGGTTGCCATACAAAAGGAACCTTCCATTGACTAGCTGCGGCATTATGTGCACTTAGAAAAGAATCCTCTCCTCTAACACAATTAAAATCACATGACTGGAGTGCAGAATCAAAGTCAATCTGATTCATGTCTATCGATTTTGGTCTCCAAACAGCAATGCCATCAAATCCTTTTGGTGCCCGAAAGTCAAAATAAATATCATTTGCTTGGTATAAAAAAATACAAATGATAAAAATGGATTCAGGTTTAGAAAGCTTATTTTTTTTTATTTTTGTTTCTGAGGAATTTAATATGTATTTTCTAAACTTGTTCCGCGAAGTGTTGCTAACTTTTTTCCAACCACCAGTGATCAAACCTGCGCTTCGAGAGGTAAATCCTGGTGCCAGCCATACTCTCCTAGCAGATGAAGAATTTACCCAACCATAATTTGAGTAATATTTTAATAATTTATAATCGGGTGCATAGTGATTCAAAAATGGATTCATTTTTTCTTCGGTAACCAAATAATCTAATATCACCCTTTTTACGCCAGTCAAAAAGTGTATTTTCTTTAAAAATTCAATGGGTGGTTCTGCTCGGTAGGCTTCGATAACTAAATCCACATTGCTAGCATCTAATAATGAGTCTCTGTCATAATTATGAATGAATAAATTTTTTGGTAGGTAATTTCTATTATGGTCATTTACAGCAGACATTTTTTTTATCAAAATAATATCATCACAAAAAATTTCAATTATTTTTACTTTATTCGCTAAGCTTCTTGCCAACCTTAGACAAAATCCAGCATCTCCGAAATTATCTATTACCTTACAAAAAATCGCGACTTTCATATTTAAACTCTTTTTTAATTATCTGGTGTCAAGTTAACAATTAATATATAAAACAAAAAATTAACATGATCAAAACAATATTTTTGGCCTCTTCCAGCCCAAGAAGAAAAGATTTGTTAAAACAAATTAGTTTCAATCTAAAAATGCAAGTAAAAATTCTAAGACCTTATCAAGAAATTAACATGGAGAAACTTGAAATTCCAAATTACGATGAGTCTCCAAGTAAATATGTTCGAAGAGTTGCTTTAAAAAAAGCAACTACATCTGCAGAGTGGATGCTGGCAAACAATAAAAAATACCACCTCATTTTAGCTGCAGATACAACTGTTGCATTCAATAATAAGATTCTTAGTAAGCCTAATACAAAAAAAGAAGCTTTTAATATGTTAAGAATGCTTTCTAATCAATCGCATAAAGTAATGACCTCAGTTGTCATAGTTCACAACCCAGAAAAAAATATATGTCAAAATAAGCCTAAAATATATCAATTTTGTAAGTGCTCCACAGTCTGGCTGGGACATGTTCACGAACCGTGGCTTAAAAGTTATGTAGAAAGTGGTGAACCGATGGATAAGTCTGGAGGATACGGTATACAAGGCAAAGGCCAAGAGATCGTAAGAAAAATCAATGGTAGCTATTCTGGGATCATGGGGTTACCTTTGTTCGAAACATTAGAAGTCCTACAAAAAATTAAATTGAAAAATTAATGAATAAAAATGAAAAACCAAGAAAATACTAAATTTAATCAAAAAAAAATTTATTTAGCCGACTATAAACCTTCGTTTTTCACTATAGAGAATGTTAGCCTTGAGATTTATGTGGATTTGTATAAAACAAGAGTAATATCCACATATCAAGTGGAGCTAAAAAACTGCTCAAAAAATGAAACTCACGATCTTGTGCTTGATGGTAGAAACCTCAAGCTTGTAAATATTTTTGTTAATAACAAACAGATTTATTCAAACAAGTATATCCTTACAGATGAATCTTTAACGATCCCGCGTTTTTCAGGAGGGCAGATAAAAGTTCAAACAACTATAAATCCTTCAAAAAATATGGATTTATCAGGATTGTATGCTTCAGAGTCTGGCCTTTATACACAATGTGAAGCTGAAGGTTTTAGGCACATAACCTACTTCATTGACCGACCCGATATTCTTTCAAAATATATTGTTCATATTCATGCAAATAGAGAAAAATTTCCTGTTCTTCTATCCAATGGAAATCTAATTCAAGAATCATATGACAAACGTACTGGAATTTTATCCAGAATATGGGAAGATCCTTTTCCTAAACCATGTTATTTGTTTGCGCTTGTTGCCGCCAACCTTGCGGTTTTAGAGGAAAAAATTATTGTTGGCTCTGGTAGAGAAGTTTTACTCCAGTTTTACACCAAAAAAGTTGACATTAATAAAGTTTTCCATGGATTAAAAGCACTCAAAAGCGCAATAAGGTGGGATGAAAATCGTAATAATCTAGAGCTAGATTTAAACAGATATATGGTGGTTGCAGTTCCAGATTTTAATTCTGGGGCCATGGAAAACAAAGGCCTGAATCTTTTTAATACGAAATACATTTTAGCTGATAAAGATATATCGACAGATCAAGATTATGAATCAATTAGGGCGGTAATTGGACACGAATATTTTCATAATTGGACTGGAAACAGAATAACTTGTAGAGATTGGTTTCAGTTGACTCTTAAAGAGGGACTTACAGTATTTCGCGAACAGGAATTCATTACTGATTTCAACGCAAAAAATTTATCCGAATATCAATCGCGAAGTGCTAAAGCAGTTAAGCGCATAGAAGATGTTCAAATAATTAGAGAAAAACAGTTTCCTGAAGATGCCAGTCCAATGGCACACCCAATTAGGCCAAATAGTTACTCCGAAATAAGAAACTTTTACACAACTACTATTTATGAAAAAGGTGCGGAGGTCATCAGAATGTTACACACCATTTTTGGAGAAAATGGATTTCAAAAAGGAATGTATAAATATATAAATGATTTCGATGGATCTGCTGCAACATGTGAAGACTTTGTCAATTCAATACTTCAAGCTAATGACAGAGAAGATTTATTTCATATTTTTATGAGATGGTACGACTCCAAAGGCACGCCGTCTATTGACATCAAGGAAAAGTGGAATCCAGATTCCAAAACTTTTACTGTAACTTTTGAACAGAAAAACTCTAGGGGCTCCATTGAAATTAAACCACTTCTAATTCCCATAAAATACAAATTTTTAAATGCAGAAAAATTTTCGTTTCCAATAACTGAGCAACTTTTCTTATTAAAAGAATCGAAAAAAACTCTTAATTTTCGTTTTCCTAGCTCACCCCCGAATGAAAAGCCACACATATCACTTTTTAGAAATTTCTCATCCCCAGTTAACATAATTAGAAAATTATCACCCGAAGAATACCTGTTTCAAATGCAAAATGACTGTGATTTATTTAACAAATGGGATGCCGCTCAAAAACTATACTTAATGGCCTTTATAGAAAAAGATCCTCAAAAAGAAAAAAAATTTACAACTTCTCTTACAAACGGACTTAGAAATGTCTTGGGTGACACTAGTATTTCCGAAGCTTTCAAAGCATTAATGTTAACCCCCCCCAAAGATAGCTTTATCAGTGAGAAATTAGTTGATCAGAAACGTCTCATAGATCCAAAATTTATTTTTTATAGACGAACTGCTATTCTTAAGTCAATTGCTCTTGCGCTAAGAGAAGAATTTCATATATCGCTAAATAAGGTTTCACAAAATACCCCCTCAGAAAAATATGAAATAGATCCTATTTCAATAGGAAAAAGAAAATTAAAAAATTTACTACAAATGTGGCTAAGCCAACTCGACCCCACTCCAAAGTGGAAATTGACTATCAAAGATAACTTTTTTAAATCTACTAACATGACCGATAGAGTTGAAGCTCTGAAATCCTTACTTTTAATTGGAAACAGTGATTGCAGAGATGCCCTGAAATATTTTTATAAAAAATTTCAGGGTAACCCCATAGCATTAGACAAATGGATTTGTTTACAAATAGAATTTTTTGGTTTTTTTTCTTATAACAACGTTAAAGTATTAAACTTAGTCGAAGGATTTCTGAAAGAAGATTTTTTTATAACAAAAAATCCAAATAGAGTTTATGCAGTTTTAGGAACCTTTTTTTTCAAAAACCTCAACGAGTTTCATTGCCATGATGAAAGTTATGAGTTGTGGGTTAAAGAGATTCTCTCGCTAGATAAACATAATCCACAACTTGCTGCGCGCCTTACAAGATCTTTTGACAGTTGGAAAAATTTTGTACCAAAGTGTCAAAATAATATGAAAAAGTCTCTTGATAAACTTTCAAAGTATGCAAAATCTAAAGATGTACTTGAAGTAACTAGTCGACTGTTAGAAAACAACTAAGATATTAGGAATAACTAAGTTCTATCGAATGTAAATTTTGGGATTGTTTTACTTGTTCGAGATTAAAGTCAGTTGGATAAAATTTCCATTCTTTAGGAAGTATTAGATTATAGCTGATATTTTCAACTTCTAATTTTAATAAAATGCTGAGCCCGCTCTCATTGTCTTGTTCAGAAGAACAGAATAACTCTTTTAGCTCATTAAATTGATCATCTGACAATCGAAGTTCGGAAATTTCCTGTTTTATTGAAATAATAACTTTATTGCCAAATTTAATTCTCATGTCCACTAAGTCCATTATTTTCTCAGCAATAACTCTGTATCCCCCAGAATAATCATCGTTTTCAACTTTTGAAAAAATGGTTACGAATTCATCAATTTTTAATTTATCGTTAAATTTTTCAAAAACTTCATTAAATATGTTGATTTCAACTTTTGCCTCACCGTCATCAATTTCAATTATATTAACTGAACCTCTCCGAGTTATTTGCTTCCTTTTTGCAGAAATAATTCCTCTTATCCAATATGGCTCAGGTTTAACAGAAATATTTTTTAGTGAAACAGATGATGTTTTTTTTGCTTCTTCACCTACTAGATCAAAAAGGTGCCCAGAAAAAAAGAATCCAAGCGACTCTTTTTCGGCAAGTAACTTTTCACGCAGATGCCAAATTTCCACTCGTGCTAGATTATTGAATATAACTTCAGCAGATATATCCTCGTCGAAAAGAGAGTCTTGAGCCGAATTCAATTCAATCTGTTCTACAACCTCCAATACTTTTGGCAAACGCTCAAGTAATTCGCTCCTGCCATCTTCTCCTTTATTGTTTAAGATATCTAATGCTCCTGATTTTATCAACGATTCAAAAGCTCTTTTATTTACACTTTTTCTATCAACTCTTTGACAAAAGTCACAAAAATCCTTGAAAGGTGCGGATTTCCTGACACTAATAATATTATTTACGGCTGCCTCACCTACCCCTTTTAGAGCGCCAAGACCATACCTTATAAAATTGACATCAGATTCAGTTTGATTTTTTTTGGTAGCTTCACAAACTTCTCTAACTGCCGTAAAACCGTAGCTGGAAATATTTATGTCAGGCGGTAAAACTTTAATCCCATTTTGCCTTGCATCTGTAACAAGTAGACTGACCCGATCAGTATCACCCATTTCAGATGTTAGTGTTGCAGCCAAAAAAGGCGCCGGATAGTGACATTTTAACCACGCTGTTTGGTAGGTAACAACAGCATAAGCAGCAGTATGACTTTTATTAAATCCGTATTCAGCAAACTTTTCCATCAAATCAAATAATTTAGTAGCTAAAGTTGCTGTGTATCCTCTTTTTTTTGCTCCTTTAAGAAATACTTTTCTCTGTTCTGCCATTTCATCTATTTTTTTCTTTCCCATTGCTCTCCGTAATAAATCTGCACTTCCCAGAGAGTACCCGGCAATTATTTGAGCGATCTGCATTACTTGTTCCTGATAGACAATCACACCATAAGTAGGGCTGAGACACTCTTTTAAATCTGGATGAAAATACTCAATTCTTTGCTGGCCTAATTTTCTCAGGATAAAATCGTCAACCATCCCAGAATTGAGTGGACCAGGTCTATACAGTGCTAACATCGCAATAATATCTTCAAAACAATCTGGTTCAAGTTTTTTTAAGTACCTTCGCATTCCTGCTGATTCAACTTGAAAAATCGCAATAGTGTTTGCAGTTTTCAACAAATCGTAAGTAGCCGTATCATCAAACATTTTGAATTCTTTGAGAGATAATTTTCTGGTTGGAAAAAGTCTATTTACCTCTGAAACTGCCATAGCTAGTGAAGTCAAATTTCGTAAACCCAAAAAATCAAACTTAACAAGACCTCTCAGTTCGATATCATCTTTATCGAACATTGAAATCACTCCTTCATAACCACTGATTCCTGGTGCTTGATATAAAGGACAAAAATCTGTTAGTCTGCCTGGTGCAATCAAAACCCCTCCAGCATGCATTCCAACATTTCGCACTAAATCTTCAAGGGGTTGTGCCAGTTCAAAAAGTTCTCTTACTCCTTCTTCTTCTATTTCGCGTTTTAGTATTTCTGGTTCTTTTTTTCTGGCATCTTTTAAAGACAAAGGTTTATTCTGAACCACTGGAACCAATTTAGATAACTGATCGCAAAAAAAATAGGGCATTTCTAAAACACGTCCAACATCTCTAATTACTGCTCTTGAAGCCATTGTGCCAAAAGTTACTATTTGGCTAACTGACTCACGGCCATACTTTTCTCTTACATAATCAATAACCAGTTGTCTTTTTTCCTGGCAAAAATCAATATCAAAGTCCGGCATTGAAACCCGCTCAGGATTCAAAAATCTTTCAAACAATAGTGTATAGGGAAGAGGATCAATGTCTGTGATACCCAAGCAATAAGCGACCAATGATCCAGCACCAGAACCCCTACCAGGTCCTACAGGTACATCATTTGACTTTGCCCAATTAATGAAATCTGCCACGATTAAAAAATAACTCGAATACCCCATATCAATAATTATTTTACATTCATGATTCAATCGATTTTTATATTTACCAAACTGGTCATCATCATTTTCTGCATTTTCTATGGATGCCTTTAATCTGTTCTTCAACCCATTATTAGCCTCTTTAATCAGATGCTCTTCTAAAGTCAAACGACTATTCACCAAAAATTTAGGTAGCTTTGTTACTCCAATCTCTAACTCTAAATTACATTTTTTTGCTATTTCTACACTGTTAGTAATAGCCCCAGGTAAATCGGAAAATAGGTCTATCATTTCTTTTTGACTTAAAAAATGCTGTTTAGGCGTGAATCTTTGTTGTGTTCCTAAATTACTTAATACTTCACCGTTTGCAATACAAACTCTGGCAGAGTGTGCTGTAAAGTCTTTTTTATCTAAAAATTGAATGGGGTGAGTGGCAACAACCGGTAATTCTAAGGAATTAGCAAATTGTAGTATGCTTTCTATGTAATATTCTTCTCCAAAAAAACCAGCTCGCTGAACCTCTAGATAGAAATTATTATTGAATGTTTTTTTATACTTTTGGATCAACAAACTTACTTCTTTATTCATTGATGAAGTTTTTTTTAGAATTGTTTTTCCTATTTCCCCAAAAACCCCTCCAGACAAGCAAATTAGATCGTCTGACATTTTCCCACCTAAAATGGCATCATCTTCATTGAACCAAGAAAAATTGATTTCTGCTCTATCTTTCAGAGAGTTATTTAACCATGCCTTTGAAATCAATCTACATAATCTTTTATAACCATTGTCTGTTCTGCAAAACAATAATATTCTTGATGGACTATCATGGTTAGAATCACTTTTAACCCAAATATCAACTCCCAGTATGGGTTTGACTCCTTTTTCTCTTGCTGTCCTATAAAATTTAAGGAATGCGAATGTATTTCCTAGATCTGTCAATCCTAGTGCAGGTTGGTTATCTGATAGGGCCCTGTTGAGCACATGAGGAATTTTTATAATACTATCCGAAATAGAATACTCACTGTGCAACCTTAAATGGACAAATCCGACTTCATTCATTCTTAAACTTTATTTATCATCAGTTAATGAATAATTATTTAAACAAAATTTCATACAAAAAGAACGAAAAAAATCTGTTAATTTTATTTTTTTGTCTCTTTTTATCAATATTGGCAATCAAATACTTGGCAATCCATCTTTCTTTTTTTTTAGGTGATCTTCCTCTGGCTATAGACGAAGCACAGTACTTTGCATGGTCCAAAGATCTAAACTTTGGATATTTTTCAAAACCTCCTTTTATTGCATGGATATTGAAAGCTAATTCTGTCTTATTTGGAGAAAACTCTCATATTTACATTCGAAATTTACAACCCCTAGCATTTGCCATTTCAACTATTTTTGTTAGTTTATCTAGTTTTGAAATTACGAAAAAAAAATACCCAGCTATTTTGACTGGTTTTTTGTTTTTTCTTCTTCCACTCAGTTCTTTTTACAGCCAATTTGCAACTACTGATGCATGGTTATTAGGTTTTTGGTCAGTTTCTTTGTATTTTTTTATTAAAGCAACTATCACAAATCAAAAAATATATTGGATTCTTTGCGGAATAACAGTTGGACTGGGATTGTTATCAAAATACTCTATGGTTTTTTTTATTTTTTCTGCTTTAATTTATTTAATATTGCATAAAAAACTTTTCAAAATTAACCCTTGGCTTAGTTTTTTAGTATCAATGCTTGTCTTCTCTCCTAACATAGTTTGGAATATTCAGCAGAGATTTCCTACATTTATTCATCATGCAGAGATGACCAACGTAAATAATCGCCTTTTATTGAGTTTTCAACCTGTAATGGAATTTTTTTTAGGGCAGTTTGTTGTTTTTGGTCCTCTTTTATTTTTATTATTTTTATTATTAAGTTTTAGAATATTTTTCACTGCAAAGTTTTTAAAAATACATTCTTCAGGCTCATTATTTCAGATACCAATAATTTTCAGTTGGACAATTCTCATATTTGTATTGTCTTTGAGTTTTTTTGGAGAAACAGAAATAAATTGGGCGGCTCCTGCAAGTATAGGGATTTGTATCGCAATTACGTCCATTTTTCATCAATCAGAATTAAAATTCTCCAACAGACTAAAAATTGCTATTAATTGTCTTTTTACGATTTCATTAGTAATCCATCTAATTTTTTTACTTTGTTTTATCTCCGGGCCAAAGCTCTTTAAAACATACAACAAACAAAACGACCCAAATATCAATCCTTTTTTGCAGGTGAGTGGTTATCAAAACCTAGTGAACATAGTTTTAAAAAAAACCAAGGAAAAAAAGAATTTTCTTGTAATTTCTGAAGATAGAGGGATTCTTGCTAATATGTCGANTGTATTTCCCTCAGACAAAATTAGAAGTTGGAAAAAAACCTCTCACATCAGGCATCATTGGGATCTGACACAGCCTCTAATGCAAAAGGATCTAAAATTTGAGGCTTTACTGATCATAAAAGTAAACTCTCTATCTTTAGAACATATCTCAAATGTAACAAATGATTTAACCTCATATTTTATGGATGTTAGAAAAGTTAGTGACCCTGAATTAGACAAAATAATTCTCCAAGGTAAGAATAATCANAAAGTAATGCTATTTTGGATCAATGAAAACAAACGAGATTACAATTTATGACTATCAAAATTTCAGTAGTTGTCCCTGTTTTCAATGAAGTACAAGCTTTAGCATGCTTGATTGAAAAATTAGATGTTGCTTTGTCCGAGAAATATTTAGGGAAGTTTGAAGTATTTCTCATTGATGACGGCTCAACTGATGACACCAATAAAGTTTTGACAAAAAAAAAGATGGACTTTGATTGGTTAAAAATAATAACCTTAGCGCGGAACTACGGCCAATCTACAGCCTTACAAGCAGGTTTCGATTTTGCAGAGGGTGAATTTATAGCAACNATGGATGGGGATCTTCAAAACGACCCCAATGATATTCCGATATTAATTGATTTGCTAGAAAGAGACAAAGATATTGACCTTGTATCTGGATGGAGAAAAAATCGTCATGATGCAACTATAACCAGGAAAATCCCATCAAGAATTGCTAACAGTCTTATATCAAAAGTTACTGGGGTTAAATTACATGACTACGGATGTTCTTTGAAAGTTTATAGAAATAAAATAATTAAAAATATTAGGCTTTACGGAGAAATGCATAGGTTCATACCTGCGATCGCGGCAGAAGTTGGAGCAAAAATTTTAGAGGTGCCTGTCCAACATCACCCCAGAACAACNGGGGTTTCAAAATATGGAATAGATAGAACAGCTCGAGTTTTACTAGATTTGATTTGGATCAAATTTTCNCGAAAATTTATTCACAGGCCAATACACGCATTTGGAGGAATGGCTTTAATTATGCTAACGATTGGTTTGCTCATTTTTGCATGGTTATTTTTTGAAAAAATTTTTTTGGGCCATGATATCGGTGGGAGACCGTTATTAATTCTTGGGCTATTACTTACACTTGTCGGAACTCAATTATTGGCAGTTGGATTAATTGGAGAATTATTGACCCGAATTTACCATGAGCCACTTGGAAGAAAACAGTATCTAATAAAGAATAAATTCTCATCATCCGATCATTGATGAATTACAAAAAAATTATACGTTTTGTACTTGGGGTTGCCTTATTATTATTTTTGTTTTCACACTTAAATATTTCTTCTTTAATTTCGACACTAAAAAATATTGATAGCCTTCTCTATTTAACAGCATTACTGATTTGTACAATAGCCAACTTACTTTGTTCCCTAAGATGGAAGAATTTATCTAAATCTATCAAGTTAAAAGCTCCAAAAAAAATATTTACTTTAGTTTATTTTGAAGCAATCGCAGCTAATTGTATTTTACCTGGAGGCATATTAGGTGGAGATGTTTGGCGAACNGCTCGTATAGTTAATGAAAACAAAAAATATAACATGNCTNATATAGACACTTCAAAAAAAAATTTGCTCAAAATGTCGGGGTTATGTGTTTTGGTAGACAGAATTCATGGATTCTGGTCTTTATGTTTAATAGGCATTACTTCTTTTCTTGTAATAACTTTAACCCCAATTGAGAAGAGTGATGTAATTAACAACCAATTGACAGAGGGCAACTTTAACCAGATTCTTATTTATATATTGATTTTAATTTTAATTTTTCTTTTGCCTGTTTTAATGAGATTCTTAACTCTTATTGTGTCCGAAAGTTTTTCAAAATTTAAAGTTTATAAAGTGAATTTTGAGACTGAGATAAAAAGTCTATGGATTGCATGTTTCGATAAAAGTACTATCTTTATTTCATTACTGTCTCAAGTTCTGTTTGGGTTAGGTTTCTGGATATGTCTTAACTCGGTTGATGTAGACGTAAATATTTTTTTAATATTTTTAGTTGTTCCTGGTATTTTTTTACTTGGCTCATTGCCAATTTCAATAGCTGGATTTGGCCCCCGTGAAGCTGGATCATTGTTTTTTTTATTACCATTGTTCATAACCAACGAGCAAATTTTTATAAGCTCTATACTCTTTGGATTGACCTCCACAATTTTGGGAGCAATCACTTTACTGGTAAGCTTGCTTATAAGCATAAAAAAACAGTAAATTATATTAATAAACAAACTATAGTTTCAAAGGTATATATAAAAATGATGATCAATTATCAATTATCAAACATTTCGTTTCTAACTATTCTTCAAAATTTTCGCAAATTTTTTACAATCACATTTTTTTTATTCATAGCTCCGAGCTCATTTGCTGGCTCATATGAATTTTCTTTTTATGGTGGGATGAATCAGCCTGCCCATAGCAGTGTTAAATTCTCGGGTGCATCCAGTAGTTATGGTNTCGAGGACGGTTCTTACTCAACTGAAGGCTGGAAAGGAAAATCCTTTGAATCTCCTATTTATTATGGTTTGAGGCTTAATTANTGGTTTGAAGATCAACCTTGGGGAATAGGTCTAGACTTTAATCACAGTAAAGTGATTCCAGAAACTTTGCCAGCAGGACTTAGAAGGTTAGAATTTACAGATGGTCTTAACACTTTGACTTTTACAGGATTTTATAGGTTGAAAAACAAGATCTTCACTCACATTCAGCCTTATTTGGGGCTTGGAATTGGATTTTCGTATCCGCATGTCGAAATTACTGGAACATCATCATCAACTGGTAGAACGTATGAATATCAGTCAACTGGACTAGCTTATCAAATTCTAGGAGGACTGAAATTTCCTTTGTNCAAAGACTTTGGTGGNTTTGCAGANTATAGATTAACATATACTCCTCTTGAAGCTGATTTAAATNGCGGTGGGAAATTTGAATCAGACATCAATAATAGTCAATTTAGTCTTGGCATCACTTATACTTTCTAATGGTGCCAGAGGCGGGACTCGAACCCGCACACCATCGCTGGCGCCGGATTTTGAATCCGGTGCGTCTACCAATTCCGCCACTCTGGCAAATGCCTAAACAAGTATTTAAATAAAAAAAACTGTATTCATATTATACCTTTGGTTACTTTTGAAAATGTTTATTTTGAAAAAGACAACACTTTAATTTTAAAGGGCATAAATTTCTGTATTAAAAAAAAACGGACAGGAATAATAGGTGATAATGGATCTGGAAAAAGTTCTTTACTCCAAATCATTAAAAACATAGAAATTCCTTCCTCTGGAAAAATATATTCAAAATTAACATCCGCGTTAATTTTTCAAAATCCTGATCACCAGATTTTATGTCCTACAGTAGTGGACGAGTTATGTTTTGGGCAAATGGAAATGGGTATTGCAAAAAATGAAGTTGAGAACAAATTAAATTTGCTCTTGTCAAGATATCAAGTTACTTATCTTTTGGANAAAACCACGCATGAACTATCTGAAGGCGAGAAACAATTGGTCTGTATTTTATCTGCTCTTATGGATGANCCAGATATCATTTTACTTGANGAACCTTTNTCAAGCCTTGACTTAAAAAACCAAANAAAAATTTTTGCAAATTATTCTTGAACTAAAACAACCTATAATCATGGCAAGTCATCAATTAAACTTACTCGAGGAATTTGATGAAATTATTTGGCTTGAAGCAGGTCAAATAAAACACTTAGGGTCTGCAAAGGAAACTCTTTATTTATACCGAAAATCAGTCATGCACGAACGATGATTTCATCTCACTTAACAAAGAAAACATGGTTACATAGGACTCCAGCCTCAATTAAACTTTCATTACTGTCTTTGGTTACAGTTTCAGCTACCCTTATAAAAGAATTAATCTTTGCACTAATTCTCTTATTGGGTTGTTCACTTGTCTTCTTGAGTTTAGGTCGACAAGCCCATATTAAATTAAAAAGTTTAGTTAAAAATTTTGGAGTCTTAGTTTTTCTGATTGGAATTTTTCAAGCCTTATTCATACCAATAAATTTAGCTATTTTAATGTCAATCAAAATGTTTTCATTAATCATGCTTGCCGACTTAATCAGTATTACTACACCGTTATCAGAACTGAAAAGAATTATTTTAAAATTTCTCACGCCGTTTAGCTTCATTGGAGTCAATATAAATAAAATTAGTCTTACAATGACACTCTCGCTAAGATTAATTCATATTTATATTGCTTTATGGAAAAAACTTGATGTATCTTTGAAATCAAGAACTATGCACAATAGAAAAATAATTAAAAAGTCCTACTCTAATAATTTCAAGATTAAAAGACTAGTAACGCCGTTTTTATTTAATGCGCACGAACTAACAATCAATATGGCTAAGGCGTTACAAGCTAGATCAAAAAAATGAGCTAATTCTATGAAGTGGATTCTAATATTTATTTGGTTATTTTCAATAGTATTTTTTTACTTCAGGGGTAAGATTCGCCCTTCTTTTTCAAAAACTTTTATCGACCACTCTATAGTTCTTGCACCCATAAATCTTTTGTTTGTTTTAACCTCCAAAGTACAAAAAACCCCCTTTATACCATTAGAAAACTTACCAGAGCTACAATCTTTAACAAAAAACTGGAAAATTTTTAGAGATGAAGCATCTATTTTACTAGAACAAAACAAAATTCTAGCCGCTAAAAAAAATGATGATGTTGGTTTTAATTCTTTTTTTAAATATGGATGGAAAAGGTTTTATCTNAAATGGTATGACGCGAAACATCCTTCTGCCGAAATTTTATGTCCAAAGTCTGTCGAACTTCTTAAATCTATCCCAACTGTTAAAGCAGCTATGTTTGCTATATTGCCTTCAGGGGGGAAACTTAATCCCCATCGAGATCCTTACGCTGGGTCACTTCGTTATCACCTTGGGTTACTTACCCCTAATTCTGATGATTGTTTTATCTTAGTAGACGGCGAAAAATATAGCTGGTACGACGGAGAGGCCGTGCTTTTCGATGAAACATATATTCACCAAGCCAAAAATAATACTGCAGTTGATAGAATAATTCTATTTTGCGACATAGAAAGACCTCTAGCTCTAAAAGCATCTTCAGTCATAAATAAATTTTTTTCAAAACATATTATGTCAGCTGCCAGCAGCCCAAACCAATCTGGGGACGACACAGGTAAAATTAATAAACTTACAAAGGGCTATTGGAAATTAGATAGTTTAAGAAAAAAAATAAAAAATAAAAACAAATTTTTATATAAAGTTACTAAGCTTTTAATAATTACACTAACGATAATATTAATAATATTAATTTGAAAAAAATTACAGTTATCAGTTCTGGATCATTCGGTCCCTCAAAAAAAATCATCAGAGACGAAATCTCTTGGATTAAAAGTGCGAATGCAGAAAGTAAATTATTCAATTTTAGTGAGACTGAAATTTTTGGTGCTGCATGTGGTTCCGAACATTCGTTATATAAATACGCAAAGTTNCGATCTGAATTGATTAAAGCCACCTTCATTGAAGGTATTGCATTAGAAAAAAATAAATCCAACTCTTTCTCCACTACAAGTTTTGTCCGAAGAATGAAGAATCAGTGTCCCTCGATAATTTACACCTTGCCCAATATTTTAAGAATAATCTGTTTGCTACTTAAACGAAATAAATATCAAAAAAAATTTGATAATGTGAAATTAATTTTGAGTGGAGGAGAAGCATGGATTCCAAACTTAGAAANTTTGGTAAAAATTTTTTTTCCGAATGCAAAAATCATAGAATTCTATGGCGCTGCTGAACTTGGCTTTGTTGGATGGGGAAATCCTGGTGAAGGGTACAATTTATTTCCGAGTGTTAAGGCATGGTGTGATGATTCAAGACAAATTTGGGTTGAAAGTCCCTACATCGCCAATATTAAATCTCCTGCGACTGTTGGGGATACGGGTTGGTTTGATAGCAAAGGACTTCTTCACCTAGCTGGAAGGTCAGACAGAAAGTTTCGTATAAAAGGAATTGATGTAGTTCCAGAAANCATTGAAATGATTCTTAGGTCCCATCCTCAAATAACCAATGTGTACGTATTTAAGAAAAAGTTTATAAACAGAAAAAGCAGAATTGCCGTAATTATTTCCACAGATGATTTTCAAGGATACTACGAGAATATCCCATCAAAATTAATTTCTCCTTCTAATGAGCTTAGTAAGATNCTTAAAAATATTTTATCAAAGGCAAAAATTAACTTATCCACTAATTCAATTAAAAAAATTAAAACTTGGCCTCTTCTAAAGAGTGGTAAAACAAATTTTAAACTGCTTGAAAGCATATGGTAATTTTTATAATCAAATTTCAAACATAAATAAAATAATATGGCGCTTATTATTGCTGCAAGAAGAAGTCCAGTAGCTTCTAAAAATGGGATATTTAAAAGCTTAGAAATNGAGGAATTAGCTAGACCTGTGATAGAGGCTGCTATTACAGATGCAAAAATTTGNAGGTCAGATATCGACTGCGTGATTCTTGGTAATGCCCTTGGTGCCGGCGGAAACCCCTCAAGATTATGTGCTNTATCAGCTGGTATACCTGAGACTTGCACAGCAATAACAATAGATACTCAATGTTGCAGTGGTTTAGATGCAATAGGNATCGCNGCCTCAAAAATTGATTCGGGTAATGCTGATGTAGTCCTTGCTGGAGGGGTTGAAAGCTACAGCCGAGCTCCATTGAGAGCTAGATTGAATAAAGAGCAAAAATACATANCCTACTCAGAAGCAAAATTTGCTCCTTTTCAGNATGAAAACTCTAGTATTTATGATCAGATAGGCACTCTTGGAACCAATACACACTTTTCATTTGAAGAACAATGTCAAATAGCAATTGAAAGTCATCGAAAAGCAAAAAAATGGGATCATCCGGATATTGTTTCTTTTAATCTTGCTGGAGTTCATCATGATTTCGATACNTTCACAAGATTTTTAAATTTTGAGACTTGCAAAAAAGCAAACCGAAACGGAGGTAATGTTAACCCCTGTTTGATAGCGAATAAAGCAGATGGAGCTGCGNTATCTGTATTAATATCAAAAAAATTTTTTAACGAAAATAAGATTAAAAACTTTGCCCTAGAAATAAAAGGTTGGCATCAGTTTGGAGGTGATCCGTCAAAATTGGGTAATGTGCCAATCGATTTTTATACAAAAACCCAGTTCGATACATGCAGGTTTGATCAGATCGAATGGATGGAATCATTTGCTAATCAGTTCCTTTTGAATAAATATTCCTGTAATCTGCCAGATAAAATCACCAATCCGTATGGTGGTATGATTTCAATCGGGCATCCTATCGGCGCATCAGGTGCTATTTTAATTAGCAGACTGTACCAAGGACTGAAAAAAAAGTCTTTCTTGAAAAAAGGTCAAAATGGTTTAGCACTAATCCCATCTGTGGCTGGTTTAGTTTCTGCAATTTGTACCTCTCATTATCCATCATGACCAAGGACTGGAAACTCGATGACTTTGGATATGAACTCCCTGATGAACTAATTGCCCAAAACCCAAAAGAACAAAGATCTAAAAGTAGAGTTTTACAGGTCAAGTTAGAAAATGTTTCGCGAAAGCCAAATGACGTAAATTTTAATGAATTCTATTTTTCAGATTTAGCCTCAAAATTAAAAAAAAATGATCTACTTATTTTTAATAATTCAAAAGTTGTTCCAGCTAGACTCAGATGCACCAAGAAAACAGGTGGAAATATAGAAGTTCTTGTCACTGATAACATTCAGACAAATCACACAACAAATCGCCATGCAAATGCTTTAGTGAAACCTGGAAGAAATAATCTAATTGGAGAAAATATTAAGATTGTTGGTAGTAATGAATATGTAAAAATTTTAAACAGAAACCCAAATAGACCTGAACAATTTATGATTCAATTTTCAAAATCAATAAAAGATACTTTAAACAAGTATGGTGAGATGCCTCTTCCACCATACATAAAAAGAAAAGAAGCAAAATCGGACAAAAATCGCTATCAAAATGTTTACGCTGATACTCCCGGTTCTATCGCCGCTCCTACAGCAGGCTTGCATTTTGATAACCAACTTTTTGAAAAGTTACGCTTAAAAGGAGTAAATTTTGGTTTTGTTACACTTCATGTTGGTATCGGCACATTTATGCCTATAAGGTCACATTTAATAAATGATCATAATATGCATGAAGAACATTGTGAAATTTCTGATAACTGTGCAGAGGCAATAAACTTAGCTTTAAGAGAAAATCATAGAATAATTGCGGTTGGTACTACAAGTTTAAGATTACTGGAATCGCTTGTGTTACGTACGATCAATGTGCAAGCAACAAATAGAAAACCTTTATCCATTGAATCGCAGTCATGGAATACCGATCTTTTCATTAAACCCGGCTTTCAATTTAAAATCATAGATGGTTTAATCACGAATTTTCACCTTCCTAAATCCACGTTAATGATCCTAATTAGTGCTTTTTTAGGCCATAAAATTTGTATGAGAACATATCAAGAGGCAATTCAAAGAAATTTTCGCTTTTTTAGCTATGGAGATGCAATGATTGCGATTAAACCCCAACATGTCTCTTTTCATAGAAATTTTGACGCCAGTTGATGAAATTTTTAGCTTCTATCGCGCCCCTCATTTGTTTCATTAAATCCAAATAAAACCATAAATTATGAGTTGTAGCCAACACAGAGCCTAACATTTCGTTTATTTTTTGAAGGTGATGAATATAGGCCCTTGTATAAAAGGTGCCGGAATTACAAACTGGGCAATTGCAGTAAGGATCAATTGGATTTTTATCAGAACTATATCTCGAATTTCTAATTTTTAGATCTCCATATTGACTAAATAACCAACCGTTTCTGGCATTTCTAGTGGGAAGAACGCAGTCAAACATATCCACTCCGTGAAAAACACCTTCAACTAAATCTTCTGGTGTCCCAACACCCATCAAGTATCTTGGTTTGTTTTGGGGCATCAAAGGCACAACATCGTCAAGAATTCTCAACATATCCTCTTTTGATTCTCCAACAGACAAGCCTCCAATGGCATAGCCGTCAAAGTTTAATTTTTTAAGTCCCGCAAGTGACTCTTGTCGTAAATCTTCAAACATACTACCTTGAATAATCCCGAATAAACTATTTTTGCTTCCAAATGATTCTTTGCATCTTTGCGCCCATCTGAGAGAAAGTTGCATTGAATTGTGCGCCTCTTTTTTTGTTACTGGCCAGCCAGTACATTCATCAAAAACCATAGCTATATCAGAATTTAATACTCTTTGAATACTCATTGACACCTCAGGAGATAAAAATAAGTTATCTCCATTGATTGGAGATTTAAAAAAGACTCCTTGCTCAGTTACCTTTCTGAGGTTGCCCAATGACCATACCTGAAAACCACCTGAGTCAGTCAGGATTGGCTTACTCCAATTTATAAATTTATGAAGACCTTTAAACTCCTCCATTACTTCCAAACCAGGACGAAGCCATAAATGAAATGTATTACCCAGAACAATTTGAGCATTAATTTTGTTCAAAACATCAACAGTTATTCCTTTGACTGCTCCATAAGTTCCCACTGGCATGAAAATCGGTGTTTTTACATTACCGTTCGCTAGGTTTAATACGCTAGAACGTGCATTACCATCTTTAGCCAAAACTGAAAATCTCATTATCAACCTTTTTTTGCTTTTTTATAAATTAACTAGTTATACAGCAACCAAATTTTCTTTTCCCGTTACGCTGACCAATCACTTATGTTTCTTTATAATTAAATATTTGAATGGAGATAATTTAATGATTAATAGCGCTTTCGCACAAACTGCAAGCAACGCCCCAGACCCGCTAATGAGTTTTTTGCCCCTGATACTTATGTTTGTTGTTCTTTACTTTCTCATGATTCGTCCTCAAATGAAAAGAGCAAAGGAACATAAACTTTTAGTTGAGGGATTGCAAAAAAACGATGAGGTAATAACTACAAGTGGCATAGTAGGAAAAATTACAAATGTGGACACAAGTTATGTCACAATTGAAATTGGAGCCGAGGAAAACAAGATAACTACTTTAATTCAACGACAATCAATACAAACTTTACTTCCAAAAGGAACCATAAAGAGTTTGGTTTAATCCAATTCATTCTTTAATTTTTAAACCTTAAACAATAACATTCAACAAAACTATGAACAAACCTGCATACTGGCGATTAGCCATAATGGGTATCGCTTTACTTTTTGGTCTTATTTATACCATACCTAATTTTTTTGGTGAACTACCTGCTGTGCAAATATCCTCAACTAAAGCAACCATCAAAATAAATTCTAAAATTGTTGATGAAGTACAAGTTGCTCTGGCCAAAAAAAATATTGAACACGATCCAATAAAATTTGAGAATAATATTAGTGGTGGAACAATAAAGATAAGGTTTAATTCAACTGAAACTCAGCTAAAAGCAAAAGAAATAATCGAAGAAACTATCAACCCATCAAAAAGAGATCCATCGTTTGTTGTGGCTCTGAATCTAGTTTCTAGTGTTCCAACATGGCTATCAAACCTCAAAGCACTCCCAATGTATTTAGGACTTGACTTAAGAGGCGGAGTTTACTTTATGTTGGAGGTAGATATGAAATCTGCAACTATCAGTAAACTAGAAAATTTAAAAACCGATAGCCGTTCGATTCTCAGGAAAGAGAGGATTAGACACTCTGGAATAAGTAGGAAGGAAAATAATATTTTCATCAAATCATCAGATTCATCGGTTGCAGAAAACATTAAAAAAACACTTGATTTGAGTATTCCTGATCTTCAATGGGAACTCCAAAAAAATTCTTACGATGGCAACGGAAAACTCACATTTTTTGTTGTTGGAAAACTTAGCAATGAGAGTATCGAAAAAATTCGTGAATATGCTTTAAAACAAAATATAACCACTTTATCTAATAGGATAAATGAGTTGGGGGTATCAGAGCCTATTATTCAACAACAAGGTAAAGATAGAATTGTCGTTCAACTCCCAGGTGTTCAAGATACTGCAAAAGCAAAAGATATTCTGGGCAGAACCGCCACTCTACAAGTTCGTTTAGTTGACGAAAGTCCAGAAACATTGTCGGCAATTTCTGAGGGCAAAATCCCTCCTGGTGTCGAAGTTTTCCTTGATAAAAATCGTAACAAGCTCCCCCTAAAAAAAGAAATTTTACTAACTGGGGACAATTTAACTGATGCACAAGCTGGTTTTGACTCTCAAAATCCAATTGAACCAGCTGTTCATCTCACACTTGATGGTAAAGGAAAAAGAGTTTTTAGAGACGTAACAAGAAAGAATATTGGTAAAAGGATGGCAATTTTGCTTGTTGAAAAAGGTAAAAGTGAAGTAATTACCGCGCCTGTTATAAGGAGTGAGATTCCGGGAGGAAGGGTACAAATTTCCGGACAGATGTCTACCATGGAAGCAGCAGATACTGCTCTTTTACTGAGAGCTGGATCGTTAGCGGCACCAATGGAGATAATCGAAGAAAGACTTGTTGGACCGAGCTTAGGTGCCGACAATGTCAGTCAGGGTTTCCAATCAACGTTATGGGGTTTTATAGTTATTACAATTTTTATAATTATTTATTACCTCGTCTTTGGTATGGTTTCTGCTCTTGCACTGTCCCTGAATTTGACCTTGCTTATAGCATTATTATCCTTATTGCAAGCAACGCTCACTCTTCCTGGAATTGCTGCAATGGCCTTGACACTTGGAATGGCTATTGACTCAAATGTCTTAATAAATGAAAGAATAAGAGAAGAGATTAGAGGTGGGGCAACTCCTCACATTGCCATTTCTACTGGTTATGAAAAAGCTTGGGCAACGATTTTGGACTCAAACATAACTACATTGATTGCTGGAATCGCCTTGCTTGTTTTTGGATCCGGNCCCATCAGAGGTTTTGCAGTTGTTCACGTGTTAGGTATCCTGACTTCTATGTTTTCATCTGTTTTTTTCTCAAGAGGAATGGTTAACATATGGTATGGCAATAGAAAAAAAATATCACAATTAAAGATAGGTTAGCTTTATGGAATTTTTTAGACTTAAAAAAGATATTGCTTTCATGAAACATGCCAAATTACTTAATTGCATGTCAGTATTTACNTTCATTGCCTCAATTATTTTTATAACTTTTCAAGGTTTACATTTNTCCATTGAGTTTACAGGTGGAACGCTAATAGAGGCTTCATATTCCGATGGAGCCCCTATTGATAAAGTTAGAAATAGATTGATTGATTTAGGTTATTCTGACTCACAAGTTCAAAATTTTGGTACCTCGAAAGATATTCTCATCAGATTGCCTCTAAATTCCGAAAAAAAAGAAGAAGCAGAAAATGTTTTTCAACAAATAAAATCTTTAGGTGGTGCCGAAGCCGAACTCAGGAGAATCGAATATGTGGGCCCTCAGATTGGAAGTGAACTTGCCAGGGATGGTGTTCTTGCAATGATCTTTGTTGTCATTGGGATTATGATTTATCTTGCTATAAGATTTGAGTGGAAATTTGCAGTTGCCGCAATCATAGCTAACTTGCATGATGTTGTGATAATTTTGGGTTTTTTCTCTCTGTTTCAATGGGAATTTTCGCTCTCTGTCCTAGCGGCTGTTCTTGCGGTATTNGGGTATTCTGTTAATGAATCTGTTGTTGTAGCAGATAGAATTAGAGAAAATTTCAAAAGAATGAGAAAGGCTTCCGTCACCGAAACTATTAACAATGCCATTACGAGAACCATGTCAAGGACTATTATTACTCATGGAACTACTGAGACAATGGTTTTAGCCATGCTAATTTTTGGAGGTCCTGTTCTGCATTATTTTGCAATTGCCCTCACCATTGGGATAGTTTTTGGAATTTATTCCTCAATTTTTGTAATGGCGCCAATAACCTTATGGTTAGGAATCAAGAGGGAAGACCTAATAAAGCCGATAAAAAGAGACGAGGACAACAGCCTAATCCCTTGACAATTTTTTTATTGAATTCTCTCATAGGGATTAATATGTTCTCGACACCTTATCCTCATCACATTAGTTCTATGAGGAAATATTTTTCTAAACTTTTTATTTGCATCTTTTAAACTCTCAGCCCAAATAGTTACTGATTGAATTCTTTCATAATATAAAAGTGTAATTTTTGATGAAACTAAACATCTTTTCCTAGCCAAGAGAGGCTGAAGTAAACTCATACAAACGAACAAAACTAGTATATTTTTCAACATAAAAAAGCCTTATTAACAGTATTTAAATTATCGGCTTTTCTAATGTCAATTTTAATCCTTTTTCAATTCTTTTTTTGCTAAATCAGAAGCATAGCCAATGTAATTAAACGGACTCAAACTCAACAGGATTTCTTTATCTCTCTTCTCGAGTAAAAGATTATCAATAAAATTTTGAATAGCTTTCTGGTCAATGATGTTTCCTCTAGTTAGAGATTTAAGTTGCTCATATGGTTCAGGGAAACCAAAACGTCTCATATAGGACTGAATTGGCTCTGCTAAAATTTCCCAGCTGTCTTGAAGATCTTCTTCGAGCCTTATTCTGTTGATTGAGATTTTATCTAAACCCTTTAATAATGACTTATATGCAAGCATACTATGACCGCATGCAACTCCTATATTACGTATTACTGTAGAGTCAGTAAGATCTCTTTGAAATCTAGAAATAGGTAGTTTCTCTGAAAAATGTCTGTATAGAGCATTGGCAACTCCCAAATTACCCTCAGCATTTTCAAAGTCTATTGGGTTAACTTTATGAGGCATAGTTGAGGAACCTACCTCACTATCATTTATATTTTGAACAAAATATCCCAGTGAAATGTAACTCCATATATCCCTACATAAATCAATTAAAATTATATTAAATGAAAAAATAGCATCACTGTATTCGGCTATCCAATCATGGGGTTCTATTTGCGTTGTCATTAAATTGAGTTCCAGTCCTAATCTTTTTACGAATATTTCAGAAACTACTAACCAATCGATTTCCGGACAAGATGCCAGATGAGCATTAAAATTTCCAACTGCACCATTGAACTTACCCAATATCTCTACCTGTCGAAATCGGTCTCTAGATTTTCTAAGCCTTGCCCTTACATTAGCAATTTCTTTGCCCATTGTGGTTGGAGAAGCAGTTTGGCCATGTGTTCTTGAGAGCATCGCATCATTACTGGTTTCATTAATTATCTCACCTAATTTAGAAATNATTTTTTTATANATAGGTAANAAAAGCTTTTCTCTTGCATCCAAAAGCATCATAGAATGAGACAAATTATTTATATCTTCAGATGTGCAACAAAAGTGAAAAAATTCAGCACACTCCTGTAAATCACTAAAATTTGACTTTGATGCTTTATCTTTTAAAAAATACTCAACCGATTTCACATCATGATTGATACGATTTTCAATATTTTTTATCTTTTCTACATCTTGATATGTAATTTTTTCATGCCATGATTTTATTTCTGACCTCGCCCCTTTAGACAAAGGTGGAAATTCTTTTAAACCAATGTTAGATAAAGTCTCAAACCACAAAATCTCGGTTTTAACTCGATAAAATATATATCCATACTCCGAGAAATATTCACGAATTTCGTTCAGATTTTGACTGTATCTTCCGTCAAGAGGAGAAATAGATAAAAGTTGGTTTTTGCTCATATTTTATAATCCGATGCAGTAATAAAAAACTCTAACAAAAAAAATAACTAGCTGATTATACCTCCGCCCAAGCATTCTACNCCGTTATAGATAACAGCAGATTGACCGGGAGTAACAGCCCACTGACGTGTTTCAAAACTTAGAGAAAATTCATCTTGATGACATGTGATGAAGGATGAAAATGTTTTCTGCCTGTAGCGAATTTTAGCTTGAATTTCTTTAAAGTTAGGGGGTTTGCCTAAAACCCATGAAGAATTTATAGCTTTCAAGCTGGATGAAAATAGTTGAGGATTATCATGGCCTTGCCCTACTACCAAGGTGTTAGAGCAGTTTTCTTTAGCTATTACAAACCAAGGTTGATTCAGTATTTTTCCCCCATGATGCTTCGGCAAACCACCAATTCCTATCCCTTTTCTTTGACCAATAGTGTAAAAAGAGAGTCCGTCATGTTGACCAATAATATTGCCATCAGCACTGCAAATTGGTCCAGGTTTGGTTTTAAGATATTTGCTAAGAAATTCTTTAAATGGACGTTCACCAATAAAACAAATTCCTGTGGAGTCTTTTTTCTCAGCATTAGGTAAACCTATTTCCCTGGCTAAATTTCTAACTTGATTTTTTTTCAACTCCCCTAGCGGAAAAATTGAGGAGGATAATTGTTCTTGACTTAGTCGATGTAAGAAATAAGATTGGTCTTTGTTTAAATCAGCTCCTTTCAAGAGCTGATATTTTCCCTCTTTTCCAACTTGAGTTCTAGCATAATGCCCAGTAGCAATATATTCTGCTCCTAGATCGTGCGAATGTTTTAAAAATGACTTAAACTTAATCTCTGAATTACAAAACACATCAGGGTTGGGGGTTCTACCAACTGAATACTCATGCAAAAAATTTTGAAAAACTTTTTCCCTATATTCTTTACTAAAAGAAACTGCGTCAAATTCGATGCCAATTATTTCTGCCGCAGTAGCTGCATCCAAAAAATCTTGTTTGCTAGTACAATAGGAATCTGTATCGTCGTCATCCCAATTTTTCATGAATACTCCCATGACTTTATGNCCTTGGGATTTCAACAACCAAGCAGCCACAGATGAGTCAACTCCACCCGATAATCCGATTACAATATGTTTTTTATTTTTCATGTTCTATATAAATTTTTATTATTCACTAATTTTAATACTGTAGGAGATTTTTGAATGCAAATTGGCATTCCAAGAGAATTAGCAAAGGGGGAAACCCGTGTTTCTGCTTCACCCGAGACAGTCAAGAAAATGATTTCAATGGGTCATGAGGTTTTTGTGGCTGAAAATGCCGGAAAGCTCTCTAATATGTTAAATGAGGACTTTAAAAATGCTGGAGCAACGATTTGCAACCAAAATCAATCGCTTGAAAAAGCCATTGTTTTAAAAGTCAATATTCCAACTGAAAAAGAATACCCCTTTCTAAAAAATGGATCTGTGCTCGTTGGAATGTTAAATCCATTTGACAAATCAGGGCTTGAACAACTNGCACAAACAGGNGTAACTGCTTTCGCTCTCGAAGCGGCTCCCAGAACCACAAGAGCTCAATCTTTGGACGTTCTATCTTCACAAGCTAACTTGGCTGGCTACAAGGCGGTTTTATTGGCTGCTAACGAGTATCCCAGACTTTTTCCTATGATGATGACAGCAGCGGGATCAATTAAAGCAGCAAAAGTTGTGGTTTTAGGTGCAGGTGTCGCGGGACTTCAAGCGATAGCAACTGCCAAAAGGCTTGGTGCTGTTGTTGAAGCTTCTGATGTTAGGCCAGCGGTAAAAGAACAAGTCGAATCCTTAGGGGCAAAATTTATTGACGTTCCCTTAGAATCAGATGAAGAAAGAGAAGCTGCATTGGGCGAAGGTGGCTATGCTAAACCAATGCCCAAAACTTGGCTACTCCGTCAAGGAAAAGAAGTTGCTAAAAGAATTTCAATGGCTGATATCGTGATTTCAACAGCGCTCATACCTGGAAAAAAAGCCCCGATATTAATTACCCAAACTATGGTTGAAAGCATGAGGGTAGGTTCAGTTATTGTAGATATGGCAGTGGAACAAGGTGGAAACTGTGAGGGCTCTGAGATCGACAAAACAGTCATTATTGAGGGTGTAAGAATTATAGGTCTCTCAAACTTGCCGACACTATTACCAACTGATGCCTCCTCACTTTATGCCAGAAATGTTTTGGATTTTCTTAAACTAATAATCAATGATGAGAACAAACTTCACATACCTAAAGATGATGATATTGTTTCTGCCACACTTGTAGTTAATGAAGGAAAAATATGGAATTAATTAACCCCACCCTTACAAATCTTATTATCTTTGTATTAGCAATTTATGTTGGTTATCACGTTGTTTGGAATGTAACCCCTGCCTTACATACTCCGCTTATGGCAGTTACAAACGCAATTTCAGCAATCGTCATCGTTGGGGCTATGCTCGCTGCTGCCCTTACAGAAACCACCTTTGGGCAAGTGATGGGCTTTCTTGCTGTAACTCTTGCAGCAGTAAATGTATTTGGGGGCTTTTTGGTCACCAGAAGAATGTTGGAAATGTTTAAAAAAAAGGACAAGACAAAAGGAAATAATAAATCATGAGCTTTTCTATTAATACAGTCACCCTTTTATATTTAATTGCCTCGATATGTTTCATTCAAGCCTTAAAAGGCCTATCACACCCAACCACAAGTATCAGAGGAAACATTTTCGGAATGGTTGGAATGTCAATAGCTATTCTCACCACCTTTGGCCTTATCGGAACTATGTCCGAATTTCTTAATAAAGAGAACTTGTCAAACGGATTTTTACTTGTTTTTGCTGGAATTATTTTAGGCGGTGGTATTGGAGCCACCATGGCCAAAAAAGTTGAAATGACCAAAATGCCTGAGCTTGTTGCTTTCATGCACTCAATGGTCGGGTTAGCGGCGGTTTTTATAGCAATCGCAGCTGTGGTAGAACCTTATGCATTAAATATTACTGAAAAAGGACAGATGATTCCTATGGGTAATAGACTAGAATTATTCCTAGGTGCTTCAATCGGAGCAATTACCTTCTCGGGCTCGGTTATTGCTTTTGGAAAACTATCTGGTAAGTATAAATTTAGGTTGTTTCAAGGGTCTCCGATTGTTTTTAAGGGACAACATTTTTTAAACCTCATTGTTGGTCTAATTATAATCCTGCTAGGTATTTTATTTACTTTCACACAAAATTTAGATGCTTTTTTCATAATGTTAATTTTAGCTTTTGTAATTGGGGTGTTAATGATAATTCCAATCGGTGGGGCTGATATGCCAGTAGTTGTTTCTATGCTAAACAGCTACTCTGGATGGGCGGCAGCTGGAATTGGTTTCTCATTGGGAAATAGTATGTTAATTGTTGCAGGTTCGTTGGTTGGATCATCTGGCGCTATTCTCTCCTATATCATGTGTAAAGCAATGAATAGATCCTTTGTCAGTGTTATCCTAGGAGGGTTTGGTGGGGAAGTTTCTGGGCCTTCAGGATCATCCGAACAACGTCCGGTTAAAAGTGGGTCAGCAGATGACGCCGCTTTTATGCTTTCAAACGCCGAAAGTGTAATTATAGTTCCAGGATACGGTTTGGCAGTTGCACGAGCCCAACACGCCCTGAAAGAGTTATCAGACGCACTTTTAAGCAAGGATATCCAGGTAAGATATGCCATCCATCCTGTAGCAGGTAGAATGCCCGGTCATATGAATGTTCTGCTAGCTGAAGCTGAGGTGCCTTATGATCAAGTTTTTGAAATGGATGAAATAAACTCGGAATTTAGTCAAACAGATGTAGTTTTAGTTCTTGGGGCAAATGACGTAGTAAATCCTGCTGCACGAACACCAGGAAGTGCTATTTACGGAATGCCAATCCTTGAAGTTTTCAAATCGCAAACTGTAATTGTCAACAAGAGGACTATGGCATCTGGTTATGCCGGCCTGGACAATGAACTATTCTACATGGAGAGAACAATGATGGTTTTTGGTGATGCTAAAAAAGTTATAGAAGCTATGGGAAAAGCAACATGACTAAACTGAAAAACTAGATCCGCATCCGCATGTAGTTTGAGCATTTGGGTTCCTGATTACAAATTGAGCTCCTTCTAAATCCTCCTTATAATCAATTTCGGAACCAGTAAGATATTGGTAGCTCATACTGTCAATTAGAAGCATTACACCATTTTTTTCCATTTTCGTATCATCTTCACCAATAACTTCATCAAATGTAAAACCATATTGAAAACCTGAGCATCCTCCACCTTGAACAAAAACTCTTAGCTTAAGATCTGGATTTCCTTCCTCATCAATTAAACTCTTTACCTTATCTGCAGCAGAATCCGTAAAGACAAAAGGAGGAGGCATTTGATCAGCCGAAGTTGGATTTAACTTTTCTTGATGTACCTCTGCGTTCATTTTTTATATCCTTTTAAATTTATTGTTTAATTCTAATCTATTTTTATGAAGCAAAACCAATCAGTTCTAATCCTTCACATTCATTAAGGTCAAACATAATATTCATAACTTGAACAGCTTGTCCAGACGCACCTTTAACTAAATTATCCTCCACAACATAAACAACTAATTTATTTGAATTTAATGTTTTATCGTAGCTGGGCCTACTAAGAGCAATTTTTATAGTATTTAGACCCCGAACTGATGCGGTTTCTGGATTTATTCCATCTGGTAAAACTTCAACAAAGGGTTCCGTGGCATATGTTTGCTCATAAAGTTGTTTTATATCAACACCTAATGCAAATTCTTTCAACTTACAGTATAGGGTAGCTTCAATACCTCTAATCATAGGCACCAAATGAGGGGAAAACAGGATTTCAAGAGTATTTGAAATACAGGAATCTTGCCGATTTGCTCCTAGCATTATTGCATTTAATTCTTGATAAATTTCTGGCCAATGCCTGTGTCCAGTTAATCCATATGCTTTAAAATTTTCAGATATTTCCGAAAACATTGTTTCTGTTTTTGGGGTTTTACCAGCACCACTAACGCCAGATTTGCAATCTGCTATGAGACTATTTGTATCAACAAGATTAGCTTTTAATAATGGGAAGAAGCCAAGTATTACAGCAGTGGGATAACAACCTGGCATTGCTACAATTCTTGAAGTTTTAATTTTTTCTCTATATATTTCTGGTAACCCGTAAACTGCTTCTTTTAATAACCCCTCTTCTGAATGGGTAAGGCCATACCATTTGCTAAAATCTTCTGAGTCTTTTAATCTAAAATCGGCAGAAAGATCGATAACTTTCGTACCAAGTTTTATTAGTTGGTAAGCTTTTTCCATAGCAACACCATGCGGCGTTGCAAAAAAAACTACATCGCACTTTTTAAATTCTTTGTTTTCATATTCGATAATATGAAATTTTTTTTTGTTTTCAAACGGTTTAAAAATTTGAGAGTTTTGGCTTTTGTTTGACCTACCACCTGCGATTAGAATTTTGTCAACGTTTGGATGGTGTCTTAGGATGCGAAGCAATTCCAGGCCAGTGTAACCCGAAGCCCCAACTACCCCGACATTAATCACCATAAACCCATAGTAAGGAATTACTCATGTCACCATCGCTTAATTTGTATTGATCAATTGGATCCAATTTATAATTCTGACCAAAGTGGGTTAATTAACGTTTAGAGAACTGCTTTCTTTTACGCGCTTTGTGCAAACCAACTTTTTTTCTTTCAACCTCTCTAGCATCCCTAGTTACTAAACCAGCTTTAGAAAGGCTTGGTTTTAACGTATCATCGTATTCTATTAAAGCTCTAGTTAAACCATGCCTCACGGCGCCGGCCTGACCTGACTCACCTCCACCAAAAACATTAACTTTTATATCGAAATTAGTTAAATTATCAGTAAGGACTAAAGGTTGGCAAACTATCATTTTACCGGTTTCTCTTGGGAAGTAGTCATCAAGTTTTTTACCATTGACTATGATTTTTCCAGTGCCCTTTTTAACAAAGACTCTGGCTACAGAGCTTTTTCTTCTCCCGGTACCGTAAAAGTATTCTCCAACCATACAGAAATTCCTTATTTTTATTTTTTATAGTTCAACAGCGTTTGGCTGTTGGGCCGAATGAGGGTGATTATCACCTTCATAGATTTTTAACTTTTTAATCATTGCGTACCCGAGGGGACCTTTCGGTAGCATACCTTTGACTGCCAAATAAAGGGCTCTTCCAGGGAACTTGTTTTGCATTTTAAAAAATGTTGTTTCGTAAATTCCTCCAGGAAAGCCAGAATGACGATAATACTTTTTTCCTTCAGCTTTATTTCCCGTTACTCTTAATTGTGATGCATTCACAACAATTACATAGTCGCCATTGTCCATGTGAGATGTAAACTCTGGTTTATGTTTTCCACGTAATCTAAATGCAATGTTAGATGCTAATCTACCTAAAACCTTGTCTTTAGCATCCACTAAAAGCCATTCATGCTGAATATCGGCATGCTTAGCAACATATGTTTTTTGGTTTTGGTTCATTTGATTATATTGCCGTATTTTTAAAGGTTAGCCGACTATGTTATCTAAAACAGTCAGTTTTAGCAATATTTATGAAATTCTATTTGTCAAGATACTAGGACCTTTTTCAAATTAGTGTTTCACATTTGTTTTTAATTAAGTTTTAAAGCTCATGTAGTGTAAATGATACGATTAATATGAAACTTTTATTGCATTGGCACAATTCAAGTAAGTTGCTCCACAATTTTAAAACATAATTTAAATGCAATGCTCGGTAATAAAAGCCGTCTTTTTTTAAAATTTTGGAGAAAAAATGAAAAAATCACTTATAGCTTTAGCGTGCCTTACCGCTTTCTCAGGTATTACTCAAGCAGCTTCTGTTAAAGTTTATGGTCGTTTAGATGCTGGTCTCACAAGCATTTCCGGGGTTGGGGATAATGACCAAACATTAACAGGTTTAGCCTATGGGCCCTTATCTTCCTCACGTTGGGGGGTTAAAGGCAATGAAAATCTTGGTGGCGGATATAAAGCTTTCTTTGGCATCGAATCAGAGGTTCATAATGACACAGGTCTCTCAGGCGGAAATAATAAAACCGGAAGCGGTGCTGGAAGTGTTTACTGGAAACGAAAATCCATTATCGGCATGAATACTCCGGTAGGTAAATTTACATTTGGTCTTAACAAAACTATTGATAAAGTCCTAGCCTCAAAATACGATATGGTTGGCTCCAACTTTGCCGGGTTTAAAACAATGTCTGATTACATAGCTATTGGTGATCGAATTGATAATGCAATTTTTTATGAGTCACCTAAGCTAGGAACCGGAGGAAAATTATACTTTGAAAGAATGTTTGGTGAGGTTGCTGGTGAAAGTGAGGCTAATACAAGAACAGGCATTGCAGCAACTTTCAAGTTTGGAGATGCACAAGCTTTTATAGCTTATTCAGAAGCTAAAGGCGCCCTTGGAGCTGATGATTGGGATCAATACGGCTTTGGGGTTCAGTTTAAAACACCTCAGAAAATTGTTTTAAAGGCGCAGTACTGGGATTTGTCTAACGATACAGCGGCAGATACCTCTGGTTTGGGCTTTTCAGCTGATGGAGAGGGTTATTCAATTAGTGCAATGGGTCCAATTTCTAAGCATACTAAAATCGGTTTAGGTTACCATCATTCTGAGCAAACAGAGAATTCTGCAGAGAAAATCTCTATGACTCAATTAGCTGTTCTTCACAGTTTTTCAAAGAAAATTACTGGCTATGCAATGGTTGGTACTTTGGACAATGGAAGTGGAGCCAATCATGAACTCCATAAGAAAGGGTTTTCTTCGCAAGCAGGAAATGGTGTCGACCAGGATGGATTTACTATTGGAATGAGAGTCAAATTCTAATTCAGATTACTAACATTAGTCTATCAGATAGTTACCGCCTAAAAACAGGCGGTTTCTTTTTGGTATTTCCAAAATCCTTACCCCACAACTTATATTATTAAAAATTCAACTATCATCAATTAGAACACTTAAGATATTTCATGCAAATCTTTCTTGTAAAACAAAATAGACAGGCTCAGATTATCATTTAAAGTGTGTTTCAGACTACAAGAATGGTAATAACTGAATTAGAGATTGTATCTAATTCAAGTCATAACAATTTTTTCTACAAAAAAAACCAAGCTACACAGTAGCTTGGTTTAATTCTCTTCTGTATTACTAATTCACTTCATACAGATAGCATTAATTAAAATATAAATGCTTCTTAGAATTTATGGAATACACCAACACCATAAAATGTGTCATTCTCACCTTGTGTACCAATACAAGCACCTGCTGGAGCATTAGCACCCCTGTCAGAGCTACAGAGCTTGGCATAAAGAGTTGTTCGCTTGCTTAGATTATTACGATAAGCGATTATGACTTCATCATTTTCTGCATCAGTGATACCAGAATTTTCATTCTTTGTAGAATAGTAAGCAACATCAAATTCATTACTGCCCGCAGTGTATGTGATACCAGCTGCATAACCCTCATTGTCAACTGCTTGCTGTCCTGTAGTAATGCTATTTGCCTCACCCTTCATGTAGTGTCCGGCCAAAGTGATCGCATCCATTTTATACTTAGCGCCAATGAGCATCTTTTGGTTCTCAGCATAAGAGTCGTTTGTTGTACTTGTACCTTTGTTTTTGACGTAGTTACCAGAAACAGTTAAGCCATTCTCACTATAGGTTACTCCTGCGTGGAAGTTTGAATTAGCTGCTGTGTCTCCTGCTTGCTCACCAAAACCATAGGCAAGCGCAACACTAAGAGGACCTGGCGTGAACTTAACTTGTAGAGCATTTCTTAAAAATACGTCCACATGAATGTTAGTGTTGTCAGTACCCGTACCGGCTGCGGCACCCATAGCTGCAGAGGCTGTAGCATCAGCAGCACCGCCAATTAAGGCGTACTGAAGAAGGCCTGACTGGCTCTCAAAAAGAGATCTTGGATCAACCGCGGCTGCGGCAAGTATTGCTGGGCTGTAGATACCACCCAGAGTTATGGAACCCATTTCGTTTGAGAGAGATATATTTGACTGACGAGCCCAAAATCTATCACCTCCTGTGATTCTTGCTGAACCATCTGACGCATTCATGTCAGACTCCAAAGCAAAAGATGCTGTGAGTCCGCCGCCGAGATCCTCAGATCCCTTNATGCCCCNTATTGATGGAAGTTCGATGGCTNTTCCTTCACCACCGTCAACGCGTAAGGTATCGTTGTCACTGCTATCTCCATTGATACCAATATCCACAATTCCATAAATTGTTACGTCAGCAAAAGCTGAACCTGACACGGCGACCATAACGGCAGCCGCAAGAGCCTTCCTTTTTAAAGCTGCTGTTAGCTTATTCTTATTCATTAANTTCTCCAGACGTTCGTAATAAATTTTTTTTAAAAACCTTGTGTAAATGTTACAACTTTTCTACAAAGTTTCCTATTTCTTGTGTAAATCTATATATAGCTGGGCTAAATATGTATTTTTTTTGCAACGTTATTGTAATAGAAGAGGCTTAAAAACTGTTTTTTGATCAATTTATAAATTCTGACTATTTCGTAGATTAAATTATTTGAGTTCAAATCCCAGATCAAGTGCTCCAATCTAGAAGATTTATTTTGATTAATTTGCTGGTAATCTCAAAGTGTTCACAATCACAGGTAATATAGAAAGTTAAAATTTCTGCACTAAAATTTTTTTAATTCTTTTTTCTAAATTTCTTTAATTCAATCAACGTGTTATCAAAAAAAACTTTTTTTTCAATCAAATTAACACTTTTGTTGCTTTTCCCTGTGCAGTCTACTAGTATCNTCGCNGCTGTTAGGCCATATGGCATTTTTGATTCTGGTGTCTCGTTAATAAACAACGGCCATTTAAATTCAATTTCATTAACCTCTGGTACTGGAACTGCTGCAAGACTTGGTGTTAGAGGCAATGAAACAATAAACGCTTCACTAAGTGCGGAGTTTCTAATTGAGACATTCATAACAATGGACGATGGATCNAACTACGGNATGGAATCAATTTACAATTCTGCAACTTTTGTAGGATTCAATTACAAGGAGTTTGTTGACTTCTTTGATGCTAAAGCTGAATTTTCGATCCGACTCGGAAGACAGAGAAGCATTCTTCATGACCGACTTTATCTTTATGATCCGATGAGACAGAACCTTATTGGGTCCCCGACTGGTTTTGCTATGTATTCAATGTTTTATAATAAAATGATAAAAATGGTAGCAAAAATAAGAAAAAATAAAGAGACTACAATCTTCAGATTTATGTTTATACCTGGAAATTACNATGAGTCTTTAAAAGAACAATACTTAACAATTGGTGATTCGCACAAAAAAACCCCATTTGGAACTTGGGGTGTTAGTGCTAGGTGGGACAAAAAACCATTTTCAATCAAAACCGGATATCAAATTGAAAAGAAAACATCCTTCAGAGAGCAGAATGATTCTTTTTTGTCCGTCATTAGATATTCCATAAGCCACATAGATTTTTATGGAGGTTATCTCAGAAGAAGTCCAGGGAGACAAATTTTTTTAAGCGGTGAAGAAAATATTAAGACTGAATGTTTTTACTTAGGATTCGGAATGCCTCTAAAAAAACTCTTGCCTGATTTCAATGTAAATTCTTCCATTTATTTTTCATATGCCCACCCAAAAATGAAATCATTAATAAAATTAGAGGGAGGAACAATGCTCACAGAGCAGAATTATTTCGCTCATCAATGGGGTATTGGAATAAAAAAACCATTATCAAAAAAAACTGCCCTTTATTTTTTTGCTGGAGAAATTCAAAACTCCATTAAATCTAAGTTTTCTCTAGAGGCAATTCCTTATGACATTCCTTCAGCTTTAGCTGGTGGAAATCCCAGCGTTATTGGCTTTTCTTTGAACCAAAGGTACTAATTCGATAGTTTTTTTAGTTTAATTTATTTGGCAATTTTAAATTGCTAGTTCACAGTTAATTTTTTTTAAAACATCATTCGTTCAAAAATGCCATCACAGTCCATAACCAAATGTTTAAGAGCTGCAATGACATGTATTGAAATCAGAAAAATAAAAAAATAAGCAAAATATTGATGAAGATCCGATGTAAAAGTTTTGATGATCTCATCAGGCTCGGCAATCCTAGGAAGAGAAATCCCAAAAAACTTTATGGGATACTTTGAGAAAATAGACCCTATGATTCCAGTTACAGGCATCACAGCCATACACAAATACAATAAAAAATGGTTTGCATTGGAGACAAATCTTTTCCATCTAGACATTGATTCAGGTAATGCCGGAGGCTGGTTTTTTAGCCTCCAAATCANTCGGAAAAGTATTAACAAAGCCAATAGAATACCTACCGATTTATGAAAATTAAACCATAAAGCTCTTGAACTATCTGGTCCTTTCGGAATTTCTACCATGAAAACACCAATACAAAGTTGAAAAACAAGTAGACAAGCAAGTAACCAATGTAAAATAATTGCTAAATCAGTGTAAGAAGCTTTGTTAATGTTTGCATTCATCACAAAGTCCAAATCCACCTAACAGGATTTTCCAGAAATATACGGAGAAAAAATGATTCAAAATAGTTTTTCACTTTACAGAATTGCGAATTTAAATAAATTTGCTTTGCTAATGATTTTATCTTTTTTAGTCAATGCCTGCTCTAATAATTCTTCCAATTCTAAAAATTTCTATGCATACGTTACGAATCAAAAGGGTAATATTCAGGTTTTATCGTTAGACGACTTTAGTATCATCCAAAAGATCGATGTTGGTCTAGGTGCACGTGGGTTAGGAATAACTGAAGACGGGGGCACATTGGTTGTTGCAGTTAGAGATTCGAATGATCTGGCATTAATTGACACAAATAATTTTCAAATCATTAAACGAATTCCTGTTGGTGAAAACCCTGAATTTGTTAGAGTTCAGGGGAATAAAGCATTTGTCTCTTTTGAGCCTGCCGCAATTGGTGGGCCCCCACCAAAACCAGGGTCCAAGGAGGCTGTTGAACTACAACAAAAAAGAGAAAAGGAAAATGAGGAACCCGCTCGAGTGGCAATTATTGATTTAATTCAAAAAGAAAAAATATTCGAAATTCAAGGGGGAATGGAGACTGAAGGTATTGAATTTTCATTTGATGAATCCAAAATAATAGTAACTAATGAGGCAGATGAAAACCTATCTGTACATGAAATTTCTACTGGGGATCTTGTTAAAAAGATTGACACCTCAAATTATGGTAATCGTCCAAGAGGTATTAAAAGGTCCCCAAAAGGAGAGTTTTATTTTGCAACAATCGAATATGGAAANAGACTTTTAAAAATTAACAGTAATTTTGAAGTTGTCGATGATGCTGAAACTGGATTAATACCATATGGTATTGCTTTTTCAAATGACGGTAAATATGTTCTCGTTGCTCTATCTGGAGGGCAAGCAATTGAAGTTTTTGANTCTTTCTCGCTCAGGCCGGTTAGAAAAATTTCNACTGGAAATAGATGTTGGCATTTTTCTTTCACGCCTGATGGAAAACATATAATTGCNGCTTGCGGNAGAAGTAATGAAATACTTGTTATTAGCTACGAATCTGGCCAAGTAGTCAAAAAATTATCTAACCAAAAAATGCCTTGGGGAGTCGTTACATACCCCAAGTCGATGGGAAGTCTAGATGTGCCTAACTTGAATAACGGGAATTTATAGAATGAGTACCTCTAGGTTAGAGCAAGAACTTTTAGAACACATCAGAGTTATGGATTCACTTAAAACATTACTTAATGATGTTGATCATATTGCAAAAGTATGTTCACAAGCCCTAGAAAACGGTAATAAAATTTTTTTTTGCGGGAATGGAGGTTCGGCTTCCGACAGCCAACACCTTGCCACAGAATTGATTGGGAGATTTAAAAATAACAGAAGGCCATTGGCAGCAATATCTTTAACTTCTGACACCACCGCTATCAGTTGTATTGCAAATGATTTTGGTTATGAATATATTTTTTCAAGNCAACTTGAAGGACTTGCAAAAAAAGGTGATATTTTATTTGCTATATCTACCAGCGGTAACTCAGCCAATGTAATAAATTGTGTAAAAAAGTCAAAAGAAATTGGGGTTAAATCATTAGGGCTTTTGGGTGGAACTGGTGGTGAACTAGCAGCTCACTGCGATATGTCTCTAATTGTAAGTTCTACAAAAGAAACTGCTCGAATTCAAGAAGCTCACATTTTTATTGGTCAAGTTATTTGCAGAGTTATAGAAACAAATCTCGGTATAGAGGGTTAAGACTATTTTTAATACAAATGCCAATGTTCTAATTGTTGGCGATATCATGAAAGATGTATATATTTCGGGTTCAACTGACCGAGTTTCTCCAGAAGCACCAGTTCCAATTGTAAAAGTAATCAAAACAGATTTTAAAGCAGGTGGTGCTGGTAATGTAGCAATTAACGNGGCCGCGCTTGGTTTAAAAGTAACCTTNCTGAGTTTAATTGGTAATGATGAATCAGCAAATGAGATTGAAAAGTTACTTTCTTCTCATGGTGTTAACTGTGTTTTTGTAAAAAGCTCAAAGATAAGTACTATTGANAAACATAGGATAATAAGTCAAAACCAACAAATNATAAGATTGGATTATGAATCAAATAATATTGAAACAAACCTTAGCAAAAAAAANTACTCTGATTTGCTCAATATTTACAAAAAAAAAATTCATTCCAAAAAATACTCNGCAGTTATCATTTCAGATTATAAGAAAGGNGTATTAAAACAATGCAAAAGTTTAATTACGTACGCAAGACAGAGTAGGCTTCCGATTTTTGTTGACCCCAAAGGTAAAGAATTTNTTATTTACGAGGGTGCTACCTTCATAAAGCCAAACCTGAAGGAATTTGAAAATATTGTTGGGCCAACTACCTCAAAAAACGACTTCGATGCGAAAGCAAAAAATTTAAAGAATATGCTAAAAGTTGAAAGTCTCTTGATTACTAAAGGTNGTGACGGTATGACTCTTTACCATCAAAATCAAATGCCTTTAGATGTTCCAGCAACTAACTCAAAAGAAGTATTTGATGTTACCGGAGCTGGAGATACAGTTTTAGCAGTGGTTGCTGCTGGATATGTTTCCGGTTTTACTATNTACGATTCAGTAAAAATTGCTAATGCCTCAGCAGGAATTGTAGTAAGTAAATTTGGAACGGCAAGTATTAATTCGGACGAGCTAGTAAAAACTTTTGAATATTTTTCACGATTAAAGTCTGTCAACAATAAAACAATGAAGTCACCTAAAAAGTCAGACGTTATTGACAAAATAATGCTCAACAAAGTTATTACAAACAAAAGTCAGCTCGATGTCTTGCTCGANTATATTGAGCAGAATAAAATCAATTTGATATTCACTAATGGCTGTTTTGATATTCTCCACGCTGGGCATATACNTCTATTTCAGGAAAGTAGAAAATTTGGCGATCTATTGTTGGTTGCTATTAATGAAGATGAGTCTGTTAGCAAACTAAAAGGAGCATCTCGCCCAGTGAACAGANTTAAAAATCGAATAGAAGTTTTGAAATCTATTCAATTTGTAGACTTCATAATTGCCTTCAGGGAAGAAACTCCAGCCAACTTAATTAAACAAATCAAGCCCTTTTGTCTTGTAAAGGGCGGAGACTACAAAAACAAAACAATCATTGGCTCTGACTTTGTTAGATCGTATGGAGGAAAAGTTGAAACAATCCCGCTGATCAAGAACTTATCAACGACAGGAATTATTAAAAACATCAAATAAGCTGTTTTTAACTAGCCGAGTTTNGAACTCGGCTTTGAGGTGTTAGGAGCCTGACGATTTCCTACTTTCACAATCGAATGATCACTATCATCGGCGCAAAGGCGTTTCACGGTCCTGTTCGGGATGGGAAAGGGTGGTTCCAC
>NHCU01000023.1 GCA_002167365.1 Betaproteobacteria bacterium TMED41
TCGCACCACAAATAGAAGACGGTATCTGGTTGGCTAGTTAAAAACTAAAACACGGTTTTCAATAGGTTCACATTTATACCCAATCATCTGAGCAAAACACCATGTATATATGTGTGGGACTCCTAACTCAGTTTAGGGGGGTGCCCCGTGGGTGGGGTCTAGTTCTGAGAAAAAGCAAAGAGGGTGCCCTACTTTGTTAAAAAAAATTTAAATGGTGTGGGCAAAAGTGTGGGCAAAAATTGATTCTATTAAAAACATTAGCTTATTAAAGCCAAAAACCACTTGACAGTGGCGGAGCGGACGGGACTCGAACCCGCGACCTCCGGCGTGACAGGCCGATATTCTAACCAGCTGAACTACCGCTCCGAACAAATTTGCAAAACAAGCATCACTGGTGGGTGCTGAGAGGTTCGAACTCCCGACCTACGCCTTGTAAGGGCGCCGCTCTACCAGCTGAGCTAAGCACCCAGCGAAAAAAATGCTTACCTATTATTATTATATACCTTTTAAAAAAATAAAATCTCAGATGCGGTCAAAAGCCAATTAATAAAAAGTGAGCTATCAAGTAATAAATTCTTACCATGGTAATTTCATTCAAAAACNAAAAAAATTGGCAAGTTAATGTTTGACACTCACTCTTGAGCTTTCTTTCTTGGTTGAAGGTTTAACTTCTACAACATCATCCAGAGGAGTTGGAACCGAGGACAAAGCTAATTCAAGAACCTTGTCGATCCAACGGACAGGGATTATTTCTAAGGCATCCTTGATGTTGGTTGGAATTTCAACCAAATCTTTGGAGTTTTGCTCAGGTATCAAAACTCTTTTTATACCCCCCCTATGGGCAGCCAACAGTTTTTCTTTTAAGCCCCCTATCTGTAATACCTCGCCTCTAAGAGTTATTTCCCCCGTCATGGCAACATNATGTCTAACAGGTACACCAGTNAAGGCAGAAACTATTGCTGTTGTCATTGCAATACCTGCACTAGGTCCGTCTTTAGGAGTTGCCCCTTCTGGTGCATGAACGTGAATATCCATCTTCTCAAATACATCATTTGAGATGCCAAGAATTTTAGCCCTGGCTCTAACTACTGATCTAGCAGCCTCAACAGATTCTTTCATCACGTCACCAAGCGACCCCGTTCTTATTATTTGACCTTTACCAGTCATAGCAGTAGCCTCGATAGTTAAGAGCTCACCACCGACCTCAGTCCAAGCTAAACCCATTACTTCTCCAACTTGATCAGCTTTTTCAGCAACTCCATAAGTGAACTTTTTAACACCCAAATAATCGGACAAATTTTCCGCACCAATAATAATTTTGGAATGGTTAGGTTCAGTTATAACTTTTCTCGTAACCTTTCGACAGACTTTTGAAATTTCTCTTTCTAAACTACGAACACCTGCTTCTCTTGTATAAACTCTGACAATTTCTTTTAAAGCGTCACTAGTGAATTCAATTTCTTTGTCAACTAAACCGGCTGCCTTGAGTTGCTTAGGAAGCAGATATCTTAAGGCAATGTTAATTTTTTCATCTTCAGTGTACCCAGACAAACGAATAACTTCTAGCCTGTCCAATAGGGCAGGAGGGATATTTAAACTGTTTGCTGTAGCAACAAACATCACATCCGAGAGATCAAATTCAACTTCAATGTAATGATCAACAAATGTATTATTTTGCTCAGGATCTAGAACCTCAAGAAGAGCACTGGCCGGATCCCCTCTGTAATCAGTGCCAATTTTATCTACTTCATCCAAAAGAAATAGTGGGTTCCTAACACCAAGCTTGGACAAATTAGTGAGTATTTTACCAGGCATAGAACCTATGTAAGTTTTTCTGTGGCCCCTAATTTCCGCTTCATCTCTGACTCCTCCTAGAGCCATTCTGACAAATTTCCTTCCGGTGGCTCTTGCAATTGACTGTCCAAGAGAAGTTTTACCTACACCTGGGGGGCCAACTAAACACATAATTGGTGCTTTAACTTTATCCACTCTATGTTGGACAGCCAGGTACTCTAAAATTCTTTCTTTGACCTTTTCCAGGCCGTGATGATCCTCCTCTAGAACTTTCTCAGCTTTCATCAAATCTTGTAAAAGTTTACTTTTTTTCTTCCAAGGCAAAGCAACAAGTGAATCAATATAGTTTCTAACAACCGTTGCCTCAGCTGACATTGGTGACATCATTTTTAATTTCTTTAATTCTGATTTTGCCTTCTCCGCAGCTTCCTTAGGCATTCTGGCAAGTTTTATTTTCTTTTCCAGCTCATCTAATTCACCGTCCTCGCCCTCACCAAGTTCTTTTTGGATNGCCTTAACTTGTTCATTCAAGTAGTAGTCCCGTTGGCTTTTTTCCATTTGTCTCTTAACACGACCACGAATTCTTTTCTCTACTTGCAAGATGTCAAGTTCAGTTTCAATGTGAGCTAGCAACTTTTCCATTCTTTGTAAAATGAGTGGCGTNTCTAAGATCTCTTGTTTTTCTTCTATTTTCAAAGGCAAGTGGGCAGCAATTGTGTCAGCAAATCTACCAGTATCCTCGACCCCTGAAAGACTATTTATAAGTTCGGTAGGAACCTTTTTGTTAAGTTTGACAAACTGTTCAAACTGATTAATTAATGCTCGACGTAAAGCTTCCAACTCCGGGCCTTGATTCGCATCGTTTTTTTGAGGGGTGCAGGTAACTGATAAAAATTCATCTGAACTAGTTAATTTCTCGATTGTTGCTCTCTCAACACCTTCAACCAAAACCTTTACTGTTCCATCTGGAAGTTTGAGCATTTGTAAAATACTTGCTAAACAGCCAATTTTATATAAATCTTCAAACAATGGCTCGTCTTCAGATGCACTTTTTTGAGTAGCCAAAAGAATATTCTTTGCGCCTTCCATAGCCACTTCCATAGCCTTAATGGACTTTGGTCGTCCAACAAAAAGTGGTACCACCATATGAGGAAAAACAACTACATCCCTGAGAGGTAGAAGCGGGGTATTACTGTTATCCAATTGATTTTCAGGGTTTTCTAATTGGTCTTGCTTTGAGTCTTCTGTTTTGGACATGATCGGCTATCTATAAAAGTCATTTAAAAGTAAATCGGAAGTGAAAGTCATAATTTGATAAAAAAAGCAAAAATACCACACTTAATATGTTGGGCTTGATTGAAAAAAAACAACATCAACCTTTTCTGGCCTTGCTTCGAGTAATTCTTGGTGCATCCTCATAAATTAATAATGGATCAACACAATCATTTATTACATTTTCTTCAACAACAACCTTTGTGACATTTTTTAGTGATGGGAGATCATACATTGTGTTCAGAAGGCTATACTCTAATATGGATCTTAGACCTCTTGCTCCAGTCCTTCTTTTCAAAGCTTTCTGAGCAACAGCAGTCAATGCAGAGGGCCTAATCTCAAGATCAACTCCATCCATTTCAAATAAAGATTGATACTGCTTGATCAACGCATTTTTTGGCTTTTGTAAAATCTCAATAAGAGCGGCTTCATCAAGTTCATCCAGTGTGGCAACTACTGGAAGTCTTCCTACTAACTCTGGTATTAATCCAAATTTAGTTAAATCTTCAGGCTCAACATCCCTAAAAAGTGAACCTAAATCACGATCACTTGGTGATCTTACCTCTGCCCCAAACCCTATGGAGGTTTTCTCAGTTCTTCCCCTTATTACCTTATCCAAACCGTCAAATGCTCCCCCACAAATAAATAGAATATTAGTTGTATCAATTTGAACAAAATCTTGGTTTGGGTGTTTTCTACCCCCTTGGGGTGGAATCGAGGCAACTGTTCCCTCAATTAACTTTAGCAATGCTTGTTGAACACCCTCACCAGAAACATCTCTTGTAATGGAGGGGTTATCCGATTTTCTGGATACTTTATCAATTTCGTCAATATAAACAATTCCATGTTGTGCTTGATCAATTTCGTAATTACAGTTTTGTAAGAGTTTTTGAATGATATTTTCAACATCTTCACCAACATAACCTGCCTCAGTCAGAGTTGTGGCATCAGCTATAACAAAGGGCACATTAAGATATTTTGCAAGAGTTTGTGCAAGCAAAGTCTTTCCCGATCCTGTTGGTCCTATCATTAGAATGTTGCTTTTAGATAGTTCAACACTGGACTTTTTGTCAGGGCTCTCATTCTGATTTCGAAGTCTTTTGTAGTGATTATAAACAGCAACTGCTAAATTGATTTTGGCTTCAGACTGACCAATGACATATTGGTCTAAAAATTTAGTTATTTCCTTTGGACTAGGCAAACTTTGATTCTCTGATTGTTTTGGGTTTTCAGCCTCAATCTCGTCACGAACAATTTCATTGCACAAATCAATGCATTCGTCACAAATATAAACAGAAGGACCAGCAATTAATTTTTTTACTTCATGCTGACTCTTTCCACAAAAAGAGCAGTATAGTAATTTTTCACTATCACTTTTCTTTTTATCCGACATAAAATTTGTCCTTGAAAGTCATATTGGTAAATTTGTCAAAATTAAGAGTCTCTAGTTTCTAAAACCTTGTCAATAATTCCATACTTCAAAGCTTCATCAGCAGACATAAAATTATCTCTGTCAGTGTCTTTTGCAATGGTTTTTAACGATTGGCCAGTTCTTTCAGACAATATTTTATTCAGTCTTTCTCTTAAGGACAAAATTTCTTTGGCATGAATCTCTATATCACTTGCCTGCCCAGAGACTCCGCCCATAGGTTGATGAATCATTATTCTGCTGTTAGGTAAAGCAAATCTCTTTTTGTTTTCACCTGCGGTTAATAAAAATGCCCCCATGCTAGCCGCCATTCCAATACAAAGCGTACTGACGTGAGGTTTAATAAACTTCATTGTGTCAAATACTGCAAGCCCCGCAGATACAGAACCTCCTGGTGAGTTTATGTAAAGCGAAACATCTTTATCTGTGTTCTCAGATTCAAGAAATAAAAGCTGAGCTATAACAAGGTTGGCAACTTGATCATCAATTGGACCAACAAGAAAAATCACACGCTCCTTTAAAAGACGTGAATAGATGTCGTAGGCTCTTTCGCCTCTTCCAGATTGCTCAATAACTACTGGGACCATTCCCAAACCTTCCACTATTTTTTTATTCACCCCTTAGCCTCCGACTCAGAACCTTTAGTTGCATCTTGTAATAATTCCTGTACTGGCACTGTCACCTCTTCAATTTTAGCTTCACTCAAAATCCACTTAGCTACTCCTCTTTCCAAAGCCATTGCTTCGGCCTGAGCTCTTCTTTTTGGGTCTTCTAAAAACCACTTCTTAAATGCAACAGGATCTTCATAAACCCCACTCATTTCATCGACAATTAAAGAAATTTCTTCATCAGACGGCTCTAATTTTTCCTTTTTTATTATTTCCCCAACCACTAGTCCCAGTTTAACTCTTCGCTCAGCTCTTTCTTTAAAAAGATCGGCTGGTAAATCCTTATCATCAGTATTCATACCTTTAGATTTGAGTTCTACTTTTGTCGAATCAGCCAATCTTTGGCTTTCTTGGGTAATCATTACTTTTGGAAGTTCACAATCTGTTGCAGCCATTAATGCATCAAGAGCAGAGTTGTGGGTTCTAATCAAGCACCTGTTGGCAGACTCTCTAATTAGATTCTCCTTAACATCCTTTTTTAATTTTTCGACACCACCCGAATCTATACCAAAATCTTTTGCAAAAGCATCATCCAGCTTAGGTATTTTAGGCTCTCCGACCCGATGCAATTTTATATAAAACTCTACATTCTTTCCTGCCAACTCTTTGGCAGGATAATCCTCAGGGAAGTTAATTTTTTCTGTTTTTGTTTCACCGACTTTCATTCCAACAACAACACTATCAAATTCATTAATCATACGACCAGTATCAAGAACATAAACGAAATTCTCAGCATTTCCTCCTTGGAACTCTTTACCATCAATCTTCCCATTAAAGTCAATGCTGATTTCATCTCCAGATTTTGCGTCTCTACTCACATCAATATATTGGGTTTTTTGCTTTCTAAGCGAATCAAGTGTCAGATCAACATCACTATCCCCAACTTCGCAAATAGATTTCTTTACAACTATTTTTTTCCTGTCAGGTAAATTAATTTCAGGCATCACTTCTAGTACAACATTAAACTCTATTTCTTTGATTTCTGAAGGCTCATTATTTTTAGTCTCAACGGGGTTGATTTTTGGGGGGCCTGCTGGAATAAGCTTTTTTTCAGAGATAGCTTTCTCATAAGCTATTGTTATTACATCATTCATAGCTTCTGACTGAGCTTGAACACCATAATTTTGGTGCAAAACTTTAGTTGGAACTTTTCCTGGTCTAAAGCCAGGTATTTTAGCGTTCTTTCCCATTCGTTTCAATTGAATAGAAACAGCTTTGTCAACATCAGACATGAGGATTTTAATAATAAATTCTTTTTCTAATGGTAGAACTTTATCCGCCTGTGGTTTTTCAGAAGTCATAATCCTAATTATTTTTTCTTTAATTAACTAAATTTGTACCATGAATTAAAAAACTGTGCTCTAAACTTACGAGTTTTCAATGAAAAATTCTTATTTATAATTTTTTATTCACTACTTTGATGATCTATAGTTTTTTCCCTGTTTACATTAGCTTCCAATACCTTTATTCTTTTTTGTAATTTTTCTATCAACAAATAAACACTCAGAAATGATAACAGTGAACCTAGCATAATGCTGTAAGCTACAATATCTATGCTAATTGATGGAGCACCTTTGGAAAAAAATTCATTGCCATAGAGTATTGAACTGCCACTCAAGTAAACCAAACCGTAGATACCATAATCTGGTAGCTTTTTTGCTAGTTTGTAAGTTTCAGGTCCAGACATATTATTCTACCTTAATGGTAATTCATGGTTTTTTTTATTCCATCGACAAACTTGGTGCGAAGGGGGGGACTCGAACCCCCACACCTTGCGGCGTCAGGACCTAAACCTGGTGCGTCTACCAATTTCGCCACCTTCGCGTAATGTTGCAATTGTATTTGTACTGAATAAAAAAATTTTTAACTTCTATTTATAAATATTATGACAGTAAAAGGTTTAACAAAGAAAATTCATGCAACTGATCATTATGAAAACTTTCCTGTTGCTTCGTTCATAATACCCAAAAAACTCAAAAAACATTTCATTAGTGTCTATAATTTTGCAAGACTAGCTGACGATATTGCTGATGAAGGTGAAATAGAATCGGGGGAGAGAATCAGATTGCTACAGTTGTTTGATGACGTTTTAAACAACAAAAAAAGTTCGTTATCAAATGCTGACAATGTCTCAATGACAGAGAGAAAGATAATAACTACTGCAAATTCTGCAAAGCACCATCTTGCTGAATTGGGAGTTTCAAACAAATCATTGTCCAAACTACTTATCGCTTTTCGCCATGATGCAAATTTTACAGTTTTTGAAAGTTGGCAAAAAGTTTTTGAATACTGCGAGAACTCTGCCAACCCTATTGGGAGGATACTTTTAGGTATTTTTGGAATAACTAATTCACAAAAAAATCAACAAAACCAATTAGACATACTTTACTTAAAGTCTGACGCTATTTGCACGGGCCTTCAAATTGTGAATTTTGCGCAAGATGCTGCTGAAGATGACAAAAGAGGTCGGCCAACTTTTCCCAAAGAAATATGGCCCCAAAAATTACAAGGTATGCAAAAATATCGATTTTCAACACTTTCCAATGCAGAAAAAGCGAATTTAATTGAAAATATGGTTTTAATTGGAAGGCAAAAATTATCTGAAGGGAGTGATTTACCAAAGCTATTGATGAACAGGGATCTGGACCACTCATTCAGATGCGCTCTGGAAATATCCCTAATAATTGAGTGTGGCTTACATATTTGTGAAAAAATTACTGCGAATCCCAATATTGTTTGGTCAAAACCCCCTAGATTAAAGCTATTAAACCTGCCAAAACTCTTTTTTTCAGCACTTTTGAATGTTATTTTAAAAGGATGAGTCCTGAAGAATACTGCCATGACAAGGTTGCAAGAAGCGGATCAAATTTTGTTGGTGCTTTTGCTCTACTTGGAAAAGAACAGCGTTCAAGCATTGAGGCAGTTTATGCTTTTTGTCGTGAGATTGATGATATTGCTGATGAATGCTCTGACAGGGATCTCGCAAGGCTAAAGTTATCTTGGTGGAAAAATGAAGTTGAGAAAAACTTCACAACATCATCAAATCATCCTGTATTGAGAGCACTAAAAAATCCAATTGAGAAATTTTCACTTCCGAAAAATGATTTTCTTGCAGTTGTTGATGGCGTGATGATGGATCTATCTCAAAAACCTTTCACTAACTGGACAGAACTAAACTCATACTGCGACAAAGTGGCTGGAGCGGTTGGGAGACTATCGACAAGAATTTTCGGGCCTGTAAACGATCAAATTTTGGAATATGCAAGTCTTCTTGGTAGGGCTTGTCAATATACTAATATTTTAAGGGATATAGGTGAAGATGCCAAGAAACAAAGATATTATTTGCCTATTTCACTATTAGAAAAATACGGATTTAACACTACAACAATTACCTTAGGTGATATCTCTAACTTTAAAAAAATGTGTGAAGAAATGGCATCAATCAATCACAATTTGTACGAAGAAGCGTTCCAGATATTACCCAAGAAAGATTATTCTAAGCAAAGAGCTGGCATAGTAATGGGAGTTATTTATAGAGGACTTTTGAGAACTATTGAAAATTCGCATTACGAAGTTTTAGAGAACAAAATATCACTTACTCCAATAAGAAAATTTTGGATAGCATGGAAAGCCTCCTGGGGGTCAATTCCAAGATAGGTAAAAATGAAAATCGCAATAATAGGTGCGGGTTGGGCAGGTCTGTCTTGCGCGCAAAAAATCAAAGAACTTGACTCATCTAGTGAAATCACAATTTTTGAGTCTGCCCGTGATGCAGGAGGAAGAGCAAAGGGTCTAAATTGGAAACTCTCAAACGGGGAAACAGTTAATATTGATAATGGGCAACATTTTGTAATTGGAGCATATGAAAATACCATTACTTTGCTGAAAAAAACAAATTCACCACAATGGTCAGAAAATATTTTTACTTGGAATTTTTCAAACATTGATAGCAACAATAAAATATATAAAAAATTTGAGTTAAGTATGAATTGTTTTTTTTTAAATTTGTTTCTCTCTAGAAATAAATGGCCGAGGTATTGGTATTTTTCCTTGTTTATTTCTTGGCTTTTGATCAAATTAACATTTATAAAAAACAAAGGAACTGCCAAAGATTGGCTATCCAAAGCATTTCAACCCAAGAAATTACAAGAAGTTTTTTGGCGACCTTTTATTGAATCAACAACTAACACTGATTGGAGAGAGGCAAGTGCTGAATCTTTAGTTACTATTTTGAGGGAATGTTTTATTGACTTTCCAAGATCAATAACAATTCTCCATCCAAAAGTAAATCTATCTAAAAGCGGAGTAAATTTCATAGTTAAGTATCTTAAAAAAAACGGTGTTAATTTTCGTTTTGGCAACACCATTTCGAGCATCAAAAAAAAAGATACTTTTTTTTCTTGTGTCAATAACAAGAAACTTGAATATGACAAATTTGACAACGTTATTTTAGCTCTTCCTTCATTTTCTGCTCAAAAACTATGGGAGAAGAGTAATTTCATCGAAACTTCCGAATCCAGAAATTGGGTACTTAAAAAAACTAGAGGAATAAATACTCTATGGATTGCACTTCCGAGTAATTATAAAAGGATAAAAAAAATTTCAAATAAAAACTATTGGGAAATCAGACAATTATCTAAACTGCATAATGAAAGTTTTTTTGTAATAATCGAACGTCCTTTAGATCAAAATCGACAAATTATTTCAATTGTTCATAGTGCAATTGATTTTAAAACGATAGGTATTCAAAAAAGAAACTTTGAAAAAATTAAAATTGCCGCTGAGGGATATTTAAAATCTATGTTTGACCTATCCCTTAAGAATTGTGAATACAAATTAATTACCGAAAAAAGAGCAACTTTTGCATGTCAAAGTCAACTATCCGACGCAAAAAAACTTTGGGGCAATATGCATACTGGCAAAAAAGGAATTTGGCGATGCTCTGATGATTGTATCTATGGATTCCCATCAACAATTGAATCAGCAGTCATTTCCGGCTTAAATGTTGCGGAGTCATTAATGGTCAAAGAAAATCAAGAACATCTCTGATTTGGCTGATTCCAGTCAATTTTATGTTTGGAATTTTTTGCTTTGGAAGATTTGCTTTGGGAATTATTGCTTGAGTAAAACCCAACTTGGCTGCCTCTTTGATTCTATCAAAACCCCTTGAACAAGGTCTAATTTCACCTGATAGCCCAATTTCTCCGAAGGCTACTAATCCATCTGGCAAAGATTTTGATTTAATAGATGAAATAATCGATAAGAGGATCGAGAGATCAGCTGAAGGTTCGGTTATTTTTAATCCCCCAACTGCATTTACGTATACATCTTGGTCGAAGCAACTAATTTCACAGTGTCTTTGCAACACAGCCAACAACATTGGAAGACGTTGAGCATCAAGTCCTAGACAAAATCGTCTAGGATTGTTTGTATGATTTTTGTCAACTAGCGCTTGTATCTCTAAAAGCATTGGACGGGTAGCCTCTTGACTTGCAAAAACACATGTTCCAGGTCTAAGCTTTTTTTGTATTTCAGAATCTTTGTCTGAAAACGTACTATCTGTTAAAAAGAGTGCGGAAGGATTTGTAACTTCTTTCAATCCTTTTGTACTCATTGAAAATACTCCTATTTCATTTATTGCTCCAAATCTATTTTTTACGCTTCTAACAATTCTAAAACGTGAACTGGAATCCCCTTCAAAATACACTACAGCATCAACCATATGTTCTAAAACCCTTGGCCCGGCCAAATTACCTTCTTTGTTCACATGACCAATCAGAAATAGTGTGCTTGCAGTCCTTTTTGCCCAGTTTGTGAGTTTTGCCGCACAATCTCTTATCTGAGCAACTGATCCTGCAGATGATGCCGAATTCTGATCAAATACAGTTTGAATAGAATCCATCACCAGGACAGAGGGATTAGTCAATCGACAAGCTTCAAGAATATGTCCCAATCTGGTTTCCGAAATTATTTTTATTTTTTTTAATTTTGTTGAATTTATTTCTAACCTGCTCGCTCGAAGTGCAACTTGTTCTAATGATTCTTCACCCGAAACATACAATACAGAGTTATTTGGAGTGCTTTGGGATAGGTTGGATAGTGCTTGTAACAATAGTGTAGACTTCCCAACACCCGGATCACCTCCAATTAAAACAACTTCACCCGACACTAAACCACCACCTAACACTCTATCGAATTCTGATAACCCAGTTGTGATTCTTTTGTTGGGTCTTATCTCAATGTTTGACAACAATTGAACTTCATCTTTGTCAAAAACATCCGTTAAAAAATTACTTCCGTTTTCAACAACATTTATTGAATTCCAAGTTTGACAATCTGTACATTGGCCATGCCATTTGGAAAAAGTAGCATTGCAATTTGAACAATAAAATTTTTGCTTTTTCATTAAGTGGCAATGATAGTTCTTCTCACTCTTGCTGTTACACCAGTAAATAACTCATAACAAAGGCGATTACTAGCTTGTGCAATTTCGATCGCAGATACAGAATTACCCCAACATTCAACTGGAGTTCCTATCTTTGCATCAGGGCAGTTTGTTAAATCTATTGTGATTAAGTCCATTGAAACAACACCTATGAGATTGCATTTTTTATTTCCCACCAGAATGGGTGTGCCACTCTGAGCACTTCGAGGATACCCATCGGCGTAACCTATTGCGGCAACTCCAACACGAATTGATGAATTGCTTTTATAAGCGGTTCCATATCCAACATATTCGTTTTTCCTAATAGATTGAATTCCCACAATCTCTGTAGATAATGTCTGGGTTGGTAGCAAAGATTTTAAAACTTTTTCAATTTTTGAATTGGGCTTGTTTGAAGATGGAGACCCATAAAGAAGAATTCCAGGCCTTACCCAATCCGAATTATTTTCAGGAGAACATACCAAGGCAGAAGAGTTTGAAAGACTAATTAATTCCCCAGGAATATAATTTAAATGCTCCAGACTAATTTGAAAAATATTTGAGGGTATTTGGCAACCATTTGGTTGGTCAGCACTTGCAAAATGTGTAAGCCATCTAAGACCATTTTTATTAATTACTTTTTTCCTCAATAAATTTAAATTATCACTAATTTTTTTTAATTTATTTTTGCTCATTGTTTGTGTATTAAAGCCCAATCTGTTCATACCAGAATTAATTTTTATCCAAATTCCGGTTAGATGGCCTTTAAAATTAAGACACCAATCAAGTTGGTCCTCGTTATGAATTACCATTTCTAATTTTAAATTTTCAGCCTCTTCAAGTTCTCGTTCATTAAACACTCCCTCGAGCAAAAGCAATGGTTTATTCCAACCCAAATGTCTCGCTTCATATGCTTCTTCTATCTCAAGTAATGCGAGTCCATCAGCCTCTGAAAACCCTCTAATAGCGCTGTCGATTCCATGACCATACCCACCTGCTTTGACACAAGCCCAAATCCTAGATTTATCTGAAAGATTACGAACTTGGACTAAATTTTTGGTTAAATTTTGCTGAAGAATGGTTAATGTCGCTGGTCTACTCATTTATTATTCAATGTATTTCGTGCTTTAATCAAGTATCTATTTTAAGGCATGAATATGAAACGGGGCTTTTATACAATAATTACAGCACAATTTTTTTCCTCATTAGCAGATAATGCATTATTAATTGCGGCAATCGCAGTACTCATTGAAATGTCTGCCCCAGAATGGATGCGGCCTCTACTTAAGCTTTTTTTTACCATTTCGTACGTTATGCTCGCTCCATTTGTTGGAACAATCGCTGATTCTATTCCAAAAGGGAGAGTAATGTTTTTAACTAACAATATAAAAATATTCGGTTGCCTTTTGTTTTTCTTTCATGTTCATCCACTTATTGCTTATGCTATTGTAGGATTTGGCGCAGCATCGTATTCTCCTGCAAAGTACGGAATATTAACCGAATTATTACCCCCCGAAAAATTGATTATAGCCAATAGTTGGATAGAGTCTGCAACAGTAATATCTATTCTACTTGGTACTCTTTTAGGTGGCTTGTTGATAAGTCCCAATCTATCATCCATTATTTTAAATACAAATGTCTCAATTTACTTGAAACTCTCAAATCCTTCGGAGGCCGCTCTGTTGGTTATTTGTTTAATATATTTAACAGCATCAATTATAAATTTTGCTATACCCAAAACGGGAGCAATCTATAAAAAACAGTCTTTAAACCCTTTACTTTTGACGAGTAAATTTTTTAAAAATAATTTATTTTTATGGAAAGATAAATTGGGGCAAATCTCGTTAAGTGTAACAACATTGTTTTGGGGAGCAGGTGCAACACTGCAATTTATTGTACTTCAATGGGCTGAGGCACGTTTGGGAATGAGTTTAGATAAAGCAGCTATGCTACAAGGAGTAGTAGCAGTTGGAATAATCTTTGGTGCCATAATTGTTGCTGGTGGTGTGAGTTTAAAAAATTCTCTCAGAGTTTTACCTATGGGAGTTGTTCTTGGATTAATAATACCTGCTATGACTTTAATATCAAGCCTTGAAATTGCGGTCGTTCTTTTGATCGTAGTCGGAGCTCTCGGAGGTGCCTTTGTTGTCCCCATGAATGCACTTCTTCAACATAGAGGACATGTAATCTTATCAGCAGGTCAATCAATAGCTGCCCAGAACTTTAATGAAAATGCTAATGTTTTATTTATGCTTGGAATATACTCTCTCATGATCTACTTCGAACTTTCAATTAACAAGATAATATGGGTTTTTGGTTTATTTTTAGCCATTACTATGGCAATGGTTATTAAAAGATATAAAACTAGCAAACAAAATCACAATTTGACAAAGCTCATTGGGGATAAAAGATCTGCAACAATGCAAAATTAAAAACTTTCATTAAATGCCCTTTTCATGGAAATCAAAATAATCCACGCTTTGGCCTTCAGGGATGAATCGGCTAATATTTGACTAGGGTGTGGACAGATAAAAAAACTTACATCATTGTTTGAATCAAGATTTTTATTCGTCAAAACAAATATTTTTGATTTTGAGTAATTGAAAAAATTTTCCTCCGAAAAATTATCAATCAACTTTATTTGATCTTTGTCTACAAATATGCTGATTGAGAAAAGCATATTTTTCAACAAAATCAAACCTTCATTAGAAAGGTTATCAAATGAAATTATTAATTTTGGATTGTAGTTTTTTTTTTCAAACCATAACTCTTTAATACCCAATAAACTTAGTGTTAGTTCCTTTGACATTATTGAATTTAAATAAACCTGGATTTACTTTGAAGAATTAATCTTTTCATCACTAGAGCATCTTCTCTTCCATTAAAAGTTGAGTAATAATTTTTTCTTCTGCCTACAATTTCAAATCCGTTTCTACCGTACAAATTGATTGCAGATTTGTTGCTTGGCCTTACTTCTAAAAAAACTGATCTAAGATCATATTCTCCAAGTGACGCTAAAAGCCTTGAAAGCATCCATTTACCCAGACCTCGTCTTTGTCTGCCTTTTGCTATAGTAAAATTTAATATATGACACTCATTTTCAACTTTCATCCAAATAAAATATCCTACTAGTAAAGAATTATTTATTAATTTTCTACAAACGTAATTTGAATTTAAAGAATCTTGAAAATTTTTCATGCTCCAACCAAATTGATATGTGTCCTGCTCTATCGAAGTAACAGTATCAAGATCTGATTCATCAAAAGATTCAATAATAAGTGAAGGATTTTTTTTTCTCTCAAGAATTGTTTGAGCAACTTGGTCTCTGACGTAAAGTGGGTGAACCTCATTGGCTTTTTTCCAAGTTACATTTTCGTTGTAAACACATAACAAAGCTGCCCATCCAGACAAAAACAAATTGTTTTGGGGGGATATAACTTTTATTTCACCATAGTTAGGTAATTTGAAATCAGCTATGTTTGGACACTTTAAAATACTAACCGAACTATTTGAATTTCGAATTTTTAATGATTGATTATCAAAAATAGTTGGTTCCTCATGTATTGAAAAGTTCCATCGGAAATTTGCAGAATCAATTTTTTTTGGACAATTTAATTTTCCTTCAAATTTTTTTGATTCCCATCTCTTACATAATACTCTTGCCAAAAAAAACTCTTCTAGTCTTGCGTCAATAATTACATCTAAAAAAAAGGAGTCTTGTTGTGCTTCTTGTTTTTTATTATTGAACAGCCAGGCAAAAGCATACACTTCAAAGGCACTTATGCTTACCACAGGGCAATCAAGGCCATGAGCTAACCCCTGTACAAATCCATTTGTAACTCGCAACCCAGTAAATGAACCAGGCCCACTTACCAGAATAATCCCCTTTAAATCTATTGGAGTGAATGAAAAATTGGATAATAATTTTTTAATTAATGGCAAGATACTTGACGAATATTTTGATTCTTGAGTAGCTTGTTCATTGGAAATTAAAACTTTCTTATCATCAACTACTAATGCAACAGAGGGATTAAAACCTAACCCTTCAATAGCAACCCATGGCTTGTCAGGTTTATTACTAGCGTTAATTTCGACCAACTTTTTTCTTTCAATCATAATACCGGCTCAATATCATTTACGTCGACACTAAGCTTACGACCGCTTGAGCAGCGATGCCTTCTTCTCTACCAATATAACCTAATTTTTCAGTCGTTGTTGCTTTAACGTTAACAAGCTCACAATTCGTATCTTCCTTCAAGTTTTTTACCATTTGAACAATGTAAAACTTTAATTTTGGTTTTTCTGCAATAATTGTGCTGTCAATTTGATTGATCATTAGACCGTTTTTTGAAATTTTTTCAACCACCAATCTCAATAAAACTCGGCTATCAACATTTTCATATTTTTTTTCGTTATCAGGAAATAGTTTGCCTATATCTCCTAATCCTCCCGCACCTATAACCGCGTCAATAATTGCATGAATTAACACATCTGCATCTGAGTGCCCCATGAGCCCGGTATCATGATCAATCGCCACACCTCCCAGTATTAATTTTCTTCCTTTGGCAAGTGCGTGCACATCAAACCCCTGCCCTATGTAAAAACCCTTGGGGTAATTATTTTTAGTTTCTTTCTTTAATTGAGTTTCCAAGAAATTTAAATCTCGCGGTTCTGTAATTTTTAGGTTCAACAAGTCTCCATGAACCAAAATTGGAAATTTGCCAGTAGCCTCCATAGCACTTGACTCATCGGTTACGTTAGCAACTGATTGTAATGCTAACAAGAGTTGTTGAATTGGAAAAATTTGAGGTGTTTGTGCAACCCAACAACTTTCTCTTGGAAGTGTTTTTTCAATATAATTAAATTTACTTTCTGAATTGTTTATTTTCTCTCTTTTTAATGTGTCATTTACCGGAAGTGCCAATATACCTCCAGAACTATTCTCGCAAATGGCATCCCAAAGGCGATGTAATGAATTTTTGGTCAAACCAGGTCTGGCAGCATCATGAACAAGCACCCAATCTTTTGGATCAGCCACTTTACTAATTATTGTCAATCCTGCAAGAACAGATCCTTTTCTGGTCTCTTCCCCTACTTTAAGAGCAACTACGGGGACTTTTAAGGAGATGTCATTTAAGATTTGAGATTCAATGTCTAGTTTCTCAAAGTACACGTCATCTTTGGCTAAAACCACAAGTATTCCTGCGAGGTTTGCTTCATTGGGTAGAAAACCAAGGGCAGAAATACTTTTTTTCAAAATAACTTCGTTACAAATAGTTTGATATTGTTTTGGTACTCTCTCACCAAAACGCAAGCCCTTGCCAGCTGAAGGAATGATTCCCCACATTACTTTATCTGTAGTCGAGTGTCTTGAGCGTAATTGTTTTAAGATACTCTGAACATAATTAATATTTTCATGAAGAACTTTTTTTTTAAGCATGTTAGTGTCTATTATCTATAACTGTACTTTACAAATTTCATGTTACACGAGTTAAACTTAGCAAAAATTCATAATTCTAAACATTCGGGTATTGGAAAAAAAATATCTCTGCCGATTCCAACAGGTTCTGCAGATAGCCTTATGCTGGCTTACTGGATAAAAACTGCAGAAACTCTAAAAAAAAATGGTTCAGGTTGTAACAGAATTATTATATGTGATACCCAAGAAACTGCTCAACGGTTAACTGAAGAAATAAATTTTTTTATTCCTGAGAAAACTATCAAATTCTTTCCTGACTGGGAAACATTACCATATGAACCATTCTCACCACATCAAGATTTAATATCAGACAGATTACTTTGTTTGTATGAGGCAACTACCGCAAAGCTAGACGCCATCATAATTGGTGCTGAATCGTCTATGATGAGGATTGCGCCTCCAAGCTTTTTAGCTGCCAATACATTTTTTTTTAAAAAAACTCAAATTGTTTCTATTCAGAACATAAAGAAACAATTACAGATTGCTGGTTATGCTCCTGTAAATCAAGTTGTATCACCAGGTGAATATGCACTAAGAGGAAACATTATTGATATTTTTCCTATGGGCAGTGATCTCCCTTTTCGAGTTGAATTTTTTGATGATGAAATTGAAACAATAAGGCTTTTTGATCCTGATACACAGCAAAGTATTCACCCAGTAAATGAAATTAGAATTTTACCAAGCAAAGAGTTTTTAAATAATCAAAATAATGCAGATAGTTTCAGATCTAAATGGAGAGATACATTTGTTGGTGATCCAACAAAGTCAATCTTATACAAAGATGCTGGAACTGGAATATTTGGGGCAGGTATTGAATACTATATGCCCTTTTTACATGAGACTACTTCATCAATATTTGACTACTTATCTGAAAAGTCCGAAATTTTTTTAGTTGGTGATGTAGCTGACTCGTTAACAAAACACTATGAAGAGTTTTCCAGTAGATATAGATTTCTTAAACACGATAGCGAAAGACCAGTTTTAGAACCATCCAAAATTTCATTGCCCAATGAGGAATGGTTCAGCTTGTTAAAAAAATTTTCTGTTTATTCATTTAATAACAAAAACAATCAAAGCCCAATTATTGATGTGCCAAATGTAAAAACTGATTCAAAATCAAACCAACCCTATAGAGAACTCTCAAAAGTTCTTAACTCAAGACTTAATCAAAAAAAAATAACAATAATTTTTGCTGAAAATAAAGGTCGTGTTGCTACTGTTTCTTCAACCCTTTCAGAAAATAACATTAGGGTTAAGACAGTTGATTCTTGGAATGAAATTGAAGAAATAATCATTAAATGTTTACATTCAAACCTCGATTCGCCATGTCTGATATGTGCTGGACCAATAAGCAAAGGTTTTGACTTGCCTTTTTTAAATACCTTAATAATTACAGAACTAAATTTATTTAATGAACATATCAGAGCTAACAAGCGAGGCGCAAAAAAAGAACAAACAGATGTTGAAAATTTGATAAGAGATCTATCTGAATTAAAAATTAATTCTCCCGTTGTTCACCTTGATCATGGAGTTGGCAGATATCAGGGTCTAGTTCATCTGGATACTGGAGACGGAGAAAATGAATTTCTTCACTTACAGTACGCAAATGATACAAGTTTATATGTACCTGTATCTCAACTTCACATCATTAATAGATACACTGGCTCAGATAAAGACAGCACTCCATTACATGCTTTGGGTTCAGACCAATGGGAAAAGGCAAAAAAACGAGCCGCCAAATTAGCCAGGGATACTGCTGCAGAACTTTTAAATTTGTATGCCAGAAGAGCTATGAGAGTTGGTTTTTCCTACAGTTTGAATGCTAAAGATTATGAACGGTTCTGTGAAGGTTTTAGCTTTACAGAAACTCCAGATCAATTATCAACAATCCATGCTGTGGTTCAAGATATGATTAGCCCCAAACCCATGGATAGACTGGTTTGTGGTGACGTAGGTTTTGGAAAAACTGAAGTTGCTCTGAGAGCAGCATTTATTGCCGTCATGGATGGTAAACAAGTCGCAGTTTTAACACCGACAACTTTACTAGCCGAACAGCATTTTCAAACATTCACAGATAGATTCGCTGACTTACCTGTAAAAATCAAAGAATTATCAAGATTTAGATCGCAAAAGGAAATCAATCTTTCTGTTAATGAAATTGAAAGTGGACTTGTTGACATAGTAATAGGTACTCACAGATTAATTTCAAAAGAAATAAATTTCAAGGATCTTGGACTTTTGATAATTGATGAGGAACACAGGTTTGGGGTGAGACAAAAAGAAAAATTTAAAGAACTAAGATCTGAAGTTGATATTTTGACTTTAACAGCAACTCCAATTCCAAGAACATTAGCCATGAGCATGGAAGGAATTAGAGATTTTTCAGTTATAGCTACTGCCCCTCAAAAAAGGCTTTCCATCAAAACTCTTGTTCGGTATGAGAGTGAAATTACAGTTAAAGAGGCATTACACAGGGAATTAAAAAGAGGAGGGCAAGCATATGTTTTGCACAATGAAGTAAAAACTATTAAAAACAAAAAAGAGTTACTTAACAGAATTATACCTGAGGCTAGAATTGGTATTGCACATGGGAAGATGCCTGAGCGTGAGTTAGAGAGAGTGATGAAACAGTTCACCCAAAAGCAATTTAATATACTGCTATGTACAACAATAATTGAGACCGGTATTGATATTCCCTCGGCCAATACAATAATAATATACAGGGCTGATAAGTTTGGTTTGGCCCAGCTACATCAACTCAGAGGAAGAGTGGGAAGGTCTCATCATCAAGCTTATGCTTATTTGCTCACTCCAGAAAAATGTAATTTAACTTCCGATGCAGTAAAACGACTTGACGCAATTCAGTCAATGGAAGAGTTAGGCTCTGGTTTTTTTCTTGCTCTCCACGATATGGAAATTAGAGGTGCTGGTGAAGTCTTAGGTGATCAACAATCAGGTAATATTTCTGAAATCGGCTTTAGCTTATACGCAGATATGTTAAAACATGCGGTAGATTCTCTAAAAAATGGTAATGAACCAGACTTAGAAGCGCCACTTAAAGCAACCATAGAAATTAATTTTCATCTTCCAGCACTTTTGCCAAAAAATTATTGCCCTGATGTTCACCAAAGGCTTACAATTTATAAACGTTTGGCAAATACTAAAGAACACAAACAACTGGAATTAATTGAAGGTGAATTAATTGACAGGTTTGGGAAAATTCCTGCCGAAACAGCCGTTCTTATTGAAGTACATAAATTTAGACAGAATGCAGCCTCTATTGGAATTCAAAAAATTGATGTCACAAATGAATTCATCATAGTTCAATTTGAAGAAACTCCAAACCTAGATCCCGAAAAAATAATCGATCTTGTAAAAAATGATGCAAGATTTAAACTTCTAGGGCCAATAAGACTAAAATTTTCAGTTGAGAGTACTAATTTAAAGAGTAGGTCCAAAAATGTGAACGAGTTTCTCTCCTTACTAACATCACCTAGCAAATTAGCAGCTTAGCTGTCTAATCATTTTTAATTATAATTTTAGGGAATTTGCTTTTCAGATTCTTATGCATTTTTGATATTTGTAAACCTAAATCTAAGGCTATTTTTTTATATATTCCTGCTATTAAAGAATCAGGGGAGGCAATTACAGTTGGGTTGCCGGAGTCTGCATCTTTTCTTATGTTGGTGTTTAAAGGTAACGAACCAAGAAAATGAGTGGAATATTCCTCGCATAAACTTTCTCCACCTCCTTGACCAAACAAATGTTCAGTGTTTTCACACTTTGGGCATACATAAACACCCATATTTTCAATAACTCCAATTATTGGAACAGAAACTTTTTCAAACATCTTAAGACCTTTGCGAGCATCAAGAACCGCAATTTCCTGAGGAGTTGTGACAATGATTGCACCAGTTAAAGGTACTTTTTGGGCAAGGGTTAGGTGTATATCCCCTGTCCCTGGAGGCATGTCTATTAATAAATAATCAAGATTATCCCAAGCAGTTTGCCTAAGCAACTGATCAAGAGCTTGAGTAACCATGGGACCTCTCCAAACCATTGCTTGATCCTTTGGAACAAGAAAGCCAATTGAATTAGCTTGCAAATTATGTCCTAACATTGGTAGGAATTTCTGACCATCTAATGATTCAGGTTTGCCTTTAATTCCGAGCATTGTAGGAATACTAGGTCCATAGATATCAGCATCAAGTATACCTACATTTGCACCCTCGGATGATAATGCTAGGGCTAAATTTACGGTAGTTGTTGATTTTCCAACTCCTCCTTTTCCAGATGCAATGGCGACAATATTTTTTACACCAGATATTAGTTGAGTGTTACCTTCAGCAGAGTGACTTGAAATATTTGTGGTAATTTTTACTTCCGTTTCATATGAAGCATCAATTGATTTTATTAACCTTGCTATTTCAGAAGATAACATTTCATGTTTGCTTTGAGCTGGGAAACCAATCTGTAGTTCAATATCAACTTTGTTATCAATTACATCAATTTTTTTTAGCATCTCATAAGTAACTGAAATTTGATTGTCAGATTTATCATTAAGATCATTCAAAACTAGCTTTTTTATCAATTCAACATCCAAAATCACAAACTATTCTCCAAAATACATTAAATTAGTCCATCGAAAATCAAAACTGGCACTAAATCCCCAATTTTTACATTTACAGTATCGTGCTCAAGTANAACCAAACAATCAGCCTCACTCATTGAACTCAAAATACCAGAACCTTGCGAACCTGTTAATTTAACACAAGGACTATTATTCGAATTCTGAATTATTTTTGCTCTTCTATATTCAGTTCTACCAGGTTTTTTTTTAAAACTTTGAGCTGACTCTACAAGAATAAATTGAGATTTATACTCGTTAGAACCCATCATTTGTAAAATAGCCTCTCTAACAAAAANATAAAATGTAACCATGACTGCGACCGGATTGCCAGGTAATCCAAATAAAAGAGCAAAGAATTCACTTTGTTTATCTTTATCAGGCCAAACCTTTCCGAAAACCATTGGTCTTCCGGGCCTCATTGCAACTTTCCAAAAACACACATCTCCAATTTTTTTCATAACTGCTTTAGTATGATCTGCCTCACCGACCGATACACCTCCTGAAGTAATTATCACATCAGAGGAAACAGAGGCTGACAAAAGAGCATTTTCGAGCAAAACCGGATCGTCAGGTATGACACCTAGATCTACAATCTCAACACCAATTCGTTTTAACATACCAAAAATGGTGTATCTATTGCTGTCATAAACATAGCCTTCAGGCAAACTCTCACCAATGGATTTTAGTTCGTCACCAGTGGAAAAAAAGGTGACTCTCAATTTTCTAAAAACATCTACCTCAGGCATACCAAGNGATGCTAGAAGTCCCAAATCAGCGGGTTTCAAAATTTTTCCACTTTTTAATGCTGGTGTCCCTAGTTGTAAATCTTCACCTTTTAACCGCCTGTTATCAAATGGTTTGACTGCAGATCTCAAAAATTGNATTTTATTTTCAGAAACTTCGACAAACTCTTGAGGAATTACTGTGTCGCAATTTGTCGGCATGATAGCACCCGTCATAATTTGAAAACAAGATCCATCTAATTGATCAATGTTTTTTTTATTTCCAGCTAAAATTTGCCCAGAGACTTTTAATTCTATTATCTTGTTTTTTTCAAAAGAGAGAACTTTGCTATTAAATGCATAGCCGTCCATTGCCGCATTGTTATGTGATGGAACATTGATTGTAGAAATAACATCCTGAGCCAAAACTCTTCCTAGAGCATCCCTAATAGGTAATTTTTCAATTGTTAGATTTTTGGCAATTATTCTCGAAAAGGTTTTGATTATTTCTCTTCCGTCATCGACTCGCAATGATTCGGGGTCGTACCCTGAAAGACACGAGGTAACATGATCTAATGTAACAAGTACTGAAGAGGACAAAACTAACTCCTTAACTTTCTAATCCCTGGGATTTTAAATAATCATCATAACTNCCTTTGAAATCTTCAACGTGACCNCTACCATCAAGAATCCAAACTCGATCAGCTATTGCATTCACAAATTCTCTATCATGGGAGACAACTACTGCTGTTCCTGGGTATTTTTCTAATGCTAATTGTAATGATTCAATAGACTCCATATCTAGATGATTTGTTGGNTCATCCATAAAAAGAATGTTGGGTTTTTCTAACATTATCTTGCCAAAATACATACGATGTTTTTCCCCACCTGAAATNACATTCACAGCTTTACTAACCTCATCTCCAGAGAATAGAAGTCTTCCAAGAACTGACCTTAAAGTTTGGTCGTCATCATCATCTGAAGCAAAATTTTGCATCCATTTTGTCAAAGTTTCATTATCCTCGAAATCTGGGTATACATCCTGACGCATAAAGCTAATTTGAGCATTTTCCGCCCATTTACACTCCCCTTCATTTGGGTCAATCCCAAAAAGATTACTTCCTAAAATGCAAGATAGCAAAGTAGATTTTCCGGAACCATTTGGTCCAATAACCGCAATTTTTTCGCCAGCTTCAACTACTAANGAAACTTTTTTTAACACAGGGCTAGAGACTCCTTCAAAGGATTTTGAAATACTTTGAACATTAAACGCTTGTCTATAAAGTTGTTTTTTCTGCTCAAATCGAATATAAGGATTTTGCCTCGATGAAGGCTTAACCGCCACGGTACCTGCTTGGAGTTTGTCAATTAATTTTCTTCGAGAAGTTGCTTGTTTGGCCTTAGATGCATTTGCGGAAAATCTTCTAACAAATTCTTGTAATTCTGAAACACGTTCTTTGCTTTTGGCATTCTCAGCCAGCATTTTAGCCCTAGCCTCAGATGAAGCGAGCATATAATCATCATAATTTCCCGGATATATTCTCACTTCACCATAGTCCAGATCAGCCATATGAGTGCATACAGAATTAAGAAAATGTCTATCATGAGAAATAATTATCATCGTGCAATTTTTATCGTTTAAAACTGACTCTAGCCACCTAATGGTATCTATGTCTAAATTGTTGGTTGGCTCATCAAGTAACAATATGTCTGGGTCTGAGAATAGTGCCTGAGCTAATAAAACTCTTACTTTTAATCCAGGAGCAACCTCACTCATCAATCCTCTTTGCAATTCAATACTTATCCCTGCTCCAGCTAATAATTCTCCGGCCCTAGCCTCGGCAGTATATCCTCCATATTCAGCATATTTTGATTCAAGTTCTGCAGCCATAATGTAATCGTCATCAGTAGATTCAGTATTTGAATATATATCATCCCGCTCTGTCATCGCCGCCCACATTTCTTCATGACCCATCATTACAACATCCAAGACTTTTAAACTCTCGTAAGCAAATTGATCTTGTCTCAATTTTCCTAATCTTATATTTTCCTCAATAACAACAGATCCAGAGGAAGGCTCGAGTTCCCCGCCTAAAATCTTCATAAAGGTTGACTTTCCACAGCCATTTGCACCAATCAAACCATAACGATTACCTTCTCCAAATTTGACTGAAACATTTTCAAACAAAGGTTTTTCTCCAAACTGCATCACTAGACTTATAGTAGAAATCATTAATTATTTACCCAATCAAAAGCATTTTTAAAAATTTGTATCCACGGAGAACTATCACCATAACAATGCCAATTATTCGGACGCCAGGAAAATTGAACATTTCTAAAACATCTCTCAGGGTGGGGCATCAATGCCGCGATCCTTCCATCATTTGACGTAAAACCTGTTAAACCTCCAGTCGATCCATTTGGATTGTCAGGGTATTTTTCCGTAACATTACCTTCGGGGCTGATGTATCTCATAATTGGTTGAACAACTTCATGTTTTTTTAAATAACTTGGAAATACAGATTTACCTTGACCATGGGATACAATAATTGGGATTTTTAATCCACTCATATTTTTAAAAAATAAAGATTCTGAATCTAGAACCTCAACAAAACATTGCCGAGATTCAAAACGTTCAGATTTATTTTCTTTGAATTTAGGCCATATTTCATTCCCTGGAATAATAGACTGAAGTTCGGTTAAAAACTGACAACCATTACAAACACCAAAAATAAATTTACTATTGTTTTCAAAAAACTGTGAAAACTCATCTTTCAAAAAGCTATTTAATAAAATGGTTTGGGCCCAACCTTTACCTGCTCCTAAAACATCGCCATATGAAAATCCACCGCTTACTGCTAGACCATCAAATTGTGAAAGACTTATTTTTTTTGAAATTATATCTGACATGTGGACATCCCAAGCATCAAAACCAGCAACAATAAAAGCCGCAGCCATCTCGACATGGCCATTAACACCCTGTTCCCGTAAGATTGCGATTTTAGGCTTGACTGCCTTTTTCAAAGATATATTTTTACCCTGATCTATATTTTGCTTAATTCCAAGGATCAATAGCTCGTGTAGCTTGTTGGGAATTAAAATATTTTTTTCTAATGAATCGCAATAGTTCATAGAAAGTTCTTCTTCTTTTACACATTCTGGATTATCGCGTAAATTTTTGATTTTCAATGAAATATCGGACCAAACTCTTTGAAGCAATCCTCTTGGTTTTTTAAATATACATTTTGCATCACGATAAATCTCAACTGTATCTCTATCATTAAGACCTCCAATTTCAAAAACAAATTGCCCCAAATTATATTTTCTGAATACGTCTAGCAATGCTTTTCTTTTTTTCTTGCTAGTTTGAATTACAACCCCCAATTCTTCACTGAACAATGCCCTAAAGGTTAATTCATTTCTTTTGTGAAGAACTTGACTGGGTCGAATGTTAAAGGCACCCCAATCTTCCGCATAAGGATCAATAGTCAATAGATCAATATTAACTGTTATGCCAACTCTTCCAGCAAAAGCCATCTCACATAAAGTCGTAATTAAACCTCCATCAGAGACATCATGGTAGGCAAAAACCAAATCATCATTATCATCTGGATTATGTAAATCCGAAATGGCTTTAAAAAAGGATTTTAAAACATTTACACTTGTCAGATCTGGAGGCTCGCCTCCAAATTTTTCATTTGCAAAGGAGAGAATTGAACCGCCCAATCTCTTTTTTCCATTAGATAAATCAACATAAATTAAAATTGGCTCTTCAACGCTACTGTCAAGTGTTGGTACCCATGATTTTCTAACATCGTCAGTTTTTGCTACGCCAGATAAATTGAGTGAGACTGGAGAAATTACTGATCTCAACGAATGTTTATCTTTCCATTCTGTTCTCATTGATAAAGAGTCTTTACCCACTGGAACAGATAATTCAAGTTGAGGGCATAATTCTTTTGCAAGAGCTTTTACAGCAACAAATAAAGAAATGTCTTGCCCTTGCTGACCGCAAGCTGCCATCCAGTTAGCACACAACTTTACATCTTTAAAATCTTTTATATAAGATGCTAATAAATTTGTAATTGTTTCCCCAAGTGCCATCCTCGAAGCTGCAGCTGGGTCTGCAATTGCTACTGGTGACCTTTCTCCCAAAGAAAAAACTTGCCCCCCAAAATTATTGAAGTCCCATAATACTATTGCATTATCAGCAACTGGAGTTTGAAATGGCCCAACCATCTGATCACGAGCAGTGAGTCCACCAACTGACCTATCACCAATTGTAATCAAAAAAGATTTTGAACCCACTGTTGGGTGACTTAATACTTGATCAATGCATTTATCTAACACCAAATCTTCAAAATTTAAATCGTCATAAAAGCCTCCAATTTTACTCGTAAGCTCCCTAATGTTTGTTTCTGTAGAGTCCAACAAAAAATCCATAGAAATATTTACGGGTTTAGGTGACTCGTTTTCCTTGCTTTGTAGGTTTGATACAATTAACTGTTTTTTTTCAGTTGCCAGTCCAATAACTGAAAATGGGCACTTTTCTCTCTCGCATATTTCTTTAAACATATTCAAATTTTTATCACCAATACAAAGCACATATCTCTCTTGAGATTCATTACACCAAATTTCAGCATCGGACATAGAAGAGTCACTAGTAATAATTTTAGTAAGCTCGATCTTTCCTCCCACCCCTGAAGAATGTAGAATTTCAGGCACGGCATTTGACAAACCTCCTGCCCCAACATCATGAATAGAAAGTATGGGGTTTTGTTTGCCCATCGATGCGCATGCATTTATGACTTCTTGAGTTCTTTTTTGAATCTCTGGATTGCCCCTCTGAACAGAATTAAAGTCTAAATCTTCATCATTTTCTCCAGAATTCATTGAGGATGCACTTCCACCACCTACACCAATTTTCATACTTGGACCACCAATTACTACTAATAAATCACCATCAGATACAATTTTTTTTCTCGTATTATCTTCACTAATAACACCAATACCCCCAGCAAGCATAATAGGTTTGTGATAACCCCAATGAATATTATTATCAAAAAATTCAAACGACCTAAAATAACCAAAAAGTTGAGGCCTGCCAAATTCATTATTAAAATCTGCAGCACCCAGAGGACCCTTTATCATGATATCAAGTGGAGAACTCTGTCTTGTAGGCTTATGATGATTATCTGTAAAATTCAGAGAAGATACCGAAAAACCAGAGAAACCCGCCTTGGATTTTCCACCGATTCCGGTGGCAGATTCATCACGTATTTCACCACCGACTCCAGTAGCAGCACCAGGAAAAGGACAAACAGCAGTCGGATGGTTATGAGTCTCAGCCTTAAAAACAGTATGTAAAATCTTTTTTTTGTGCTCATATTTAGTCGTTGATACATCGAAACATTCCAATGAATCAACAATAGAGCCCTCGATAATTGCTGCATTATCTGAATAAGCTAAAACAGTTCCAAAAGGTGTAGTTTTATGAGTATATTTAATCATTTCAAAAAGTGATTCAAGATGAGGTTTGCCATCAATAACAAGTTGTGAATTAAATATTTTATGACGACAATGCTCAGAGTTGACTTGAGCAAACATCATTAATTCTGCATTTGTAGGGTTCCTTTTTTTGGAGACAAAATAGTTAAACAGTAGATTTAGTTCTGTTTCAGATAGAGCCAGTCCTAAATCTTTATTAGCATTTTTTAAATTAGCAAAACCTTCTGCACCAAACACATCAGATTGCATGCGTATGCTTGGAGGNTCATAATCAAAAAAATTCGCTGGTAGTTTATTAATGTAGGCTTGCTCTGTCATACGATCGNAAAGATTAGAGACAAACGAACGTTTTATTTGNCTGTATCTTTCTATGGAACTTTCAAAAAAAGAAGTATGTGCATTAGGAATTGAATCTGAAAAATAAAANTTATAAAAAATGCCTCGCTCGATATTAACAATNTTTTTAAATCCACACGATCTTAAAATGTCACTGGTTTTAGAGGCCCAAGAAGATTTGGTCCCCTCTCTNGGAAATACAGTCAGGAAATTAGTTTGAGATTCCTGAAAAAAAAGGTGATCATCAAANAAATCATTATGAAAAAGGGAAAGCAAATTTTTAACTGATAAAAATATTTTTTTTCGGGAGTTTTCTTTTTCGTCTTTAACTTGAAGGATATAGACCCAGTTACATTCAATTTTGCTTATATCAGAAAAGTTTTTTTGAAAATCTTGAAGTAATTGTTTTTTATAGGTTTCAGGTTTGCAAACATCTCCTAAATAAAATAAATTTTTATTCATTTGATATCAACAACCTCACCTGCTCTCAGTTGTAATTGAAAATTACACATTTCAGCCAGTTCAGAATCATGNGTAACAATAACTAATGTTGTATTACTAGACTCTTGAAATCTAAACAGCAAATCTTTTACAATTTTTCCGTTTGCATGATCNAGGCTNCCTGTGGGTTCATCAGCAAATAGTATNTTGGGTTGAATTGAAAATGCTCGAGCTAANGCCACTCTCTGTTGTTCACCACCTGANAGAGTTTTAGGAAAATGATCCGATCTGTCATTCAAACCAACTAACNNTAGCATTTCCATTGCCAACCTTTCAGGATTAGCAATNCCCATTAGTTCCAGAGGCAACAACACATTTTCATAAGCATTTAAGTGTGATAACAATTGAAATGATTGAAACACAAANCCTAAGTTTCCTTTTCTAAGTTCAGCTCTTTTTTCCTCACTTAGACTAGAAATAACCTTGTTGGACCAGAGAACCTCCCCAGTAGTAGGAACGTCAAGCCCAGCCAAAACGCCTAGAAGAGTTGATTTTCCACAGCCTGAGGGGCCTAAAATTGCCAATGATCTTCCCAAATCCACAGAGAGATTTATGTCAGATAAAATTTGCAAAGGCCTAGCAACAGTATATACAGACTTTGTTACATTTCTAGCTTCTAAAAAAGGGAAATTTGTTGAATTACTCATTTATGATTGATAGTTTCTCACATATTTTTAATATTTTTTCGAATTTAAAAAATGAACAAACATCTAAACAATATTTTAAAAGTTTCATTGCTAATTGCTGTTACTATTTTATCCAAAACAACGTTAGGTAATCAAAACCTTCTGATTTTTGGGGATAGCTTGTCATCCGGTTATGGTATTAGTATGAAGAATAGTTGGCCAAAATTACTGGACAATAAAATAAAGGAAAAACAATTATCACTCACTATTATAAATAGAAGTATCTCTGGTGAGACTACTTCTGGTGGTATCAGAAGACTTCCAAAACTACTTTCAGAGTTTTCACCATCAATCGTAATAATTGAATTAGGAGCAAATGATGCTCTAAGGGGCTTATCTCTAAAACAAACAAAAAAAAATCTGACTACTATGGTTGAGTTGTCAAAAAAAATTGGTTCAAAACCTCTTATTGTTGGTATGCGAATACCACCAAATTATGGTAAGGCTTATTCTGAAAGGTTTTTTAATATGTTTGGACAAATTGCAGTGAAAACAGAGATACCAATTGTTCCATTTATGTTTAAAGGTTTTGCCACAAATAAAAATTTCTTCCTAAATGATCAAATCCACCCTAATGAAAAAGCTCAAAGAAAGATATTGGAAAATATATGGGGTGAATTAGAGTTGCTTCTTTAAAAATCTATCAATAAAAAATGCTTTTTAATTTTTTTGGCCTAAAATCTTCTTTTGCCAAAACTTGGTTAACTTTTTTAATAGCCTCAGTACCTGTAATCACAGGCAATGTTTGGGCAACGATTAGAACAACTAATTTAATGTCAAATGTAACATTGGCTGAATGGGCTATTCTCACAGTTGCTCTGACTGTTGTCGGCTGTATCAGTCAACTAGGGATGAAGCCAGGTTATATGCAAGAAGTTTCAGATATTGGAAAGGATCNTCGGCTGTCTGCACTGAAATCTGCCACAATCACCTTATCCATTACAGGCTTAATTGGCGGTATTGCATTGGTATTTGTATTTTTTATTTTATACAAATTAACTTTTTGGGAGAATATTTTGGCAGTTTTTATTCTACCTTTGCATTGTGTCTTAACAAACGCGGTAATGATGTTTCATACCGATTTAAGAATACTTGGTAAAGCTTCACTTCTTGCAAGGCTCTCTATTTTTCAAATCCCTGTTTTTATTTGTTTTTTAGAAATTTGTTTAAAATATCAGTTAGATCCTTTATCCAGTTTTTTCTTTTCTGGTTGTTGTTCGAACATACTAATATTAGTTTTTCTAGTTCATAAATCTAAAATAAAAAATATTTCCAACTTCGATTTAAATTTTATTAACAAAGCAACCTCCATGGGACTGCCTGTGATGGGAGGATTGTTGGCTAGATACAGTTGTGATTTTGTTGTAGTTGCTACATTTAGATGGGCCGTAGACAATCAAGCTTCGGGTAGCTTTGGAATTGCTACTAGGCTGTGTGAACCACTAATGGCTGTTTATATAGGATCATTTCAAATGGCATGGGGTTCTCATATTTACCAATGGATTAAAAAATCACCAAAGGGTCATTTGGTAAGTACTTATTCAAATCGTAGCTGGTTACTAGTTATATTTGGAGTACCAATCGGACTGGCTATAGCTCTTTGTATCTGGTTAATTTCATTCTCTGATAAAAGTTTCGATACAGTTTATTTATTTGTCTTGATGCTCATATCAAGAATAGTTTCATTTGGTATGTCCTCATCCATGGGGTTTGGTCAAACAATGCAAAGATCTTACAAGCAAGGTCTCAAGATAAATCTAACAGAATTATCTTTGACTCTTATTTTGGTTCCAATATCTGCTGTGTATTTTGGTGTCTCTGCTACACTGATTTTATGTGGTATTTTACCTTGGCTATCAGTATTTAGAACAAGAAGCTATTCAAAAAAAATATTATTGAAAACCTCGTTATAACCAACGTCCTACATTTGAACAATAAGTTTTAAAATCAACACCAAACCTTTCTAGTAATACTTTTTCTTCTGGGACAATTTGATAAAATGTAATATAAAAAATGAACAGCGGAATGACAATTATCATTAACCAATTTCCAAAATAAAACCCGACAGCCACCTGCAACGAAGTTAATCCAAGATACATAGGGTTTCGAGAAAATCTGAAAACACCACTAGTTACGAAATTATTAACCTCATCAATTTTAAGTGGACTAATTGTGGTCCGAAATTTTTTGAATTCCTTTACGGCAAAAAATATAATCACAAACGCCTCAATAGCTATAAAAAGAGCAAAAATTTCCTGATAAATGAAAGAAAAATTAGGAAATTGTTCATCTAATGCATAGATAATATACATACATAAAAGAGCAAGTATTGGAGGGGGGATTTTATTTTTCATTTATCAAAAGTTTTCTGTATTTGGCCTAAGCTCAATCTCATGACTCCATGCTTGTTTAGGTTGATTCAAAATAGCCATGAAAGTTTTTGCTATTGCTTCAGAAGTGAAGTCATTAGAGTTTTTTGTCAAATTAGATTTTTTCACCACTCCATCAATGACAAAATGAGCAACATGAATACCTAAAGGACTTAGTTCTCTGTATAAACTTTGTGTTAGGCCTCTTAGAGCAAACTTTCCCATGGCAAAAACAGAAGAGTGTGCAAACCCTTTAAGACTGGCAGTAGCTCCAGTAAAGAAAATTGCACCCTTACCAACCGAAATCATACTTCTTGATGCCTCCTGTGCGGCAACCAAAGCTCCAAATGCCGTAACGTTAATGGCTTCTCTTGCAGCTGAAATATCAAGATCACAAATACCCCCCTTTAATCTCTTGCTGGGGTTATATAAAACAACGGCAGGTACTCCAAGCATTTTTTGAAACTTTTTAAACAAATTACGAATGCTTTCTTCTGAGGAAACATCAACTTCAACTGCAAATCCACCAATATCACTTGCTATGCTATCAATATTCTTTAGACTGCGTGAAGCCAGACATACTTTATACCCCTCACTAGCGAGCTCCTTTGCAAAAGATCCGCTAATTCCTTTTCCTGCACCAATTATTAGAGCTGTTTTTGTCATAAATATGTTTTTAAAAACTCATTCCTAGTTTAAAAGTAAAATTTTCACTAACTTAATTTATCGTCGGCGACATGATAACGTGGATCTTCAAGAACATTTACTTCCACCATGCTTTTAGCACTTTCCAAAACCTCAAGACAATCAGGGCTAAGATGGATAAGGTGTAAATTTTTTCCAGCAGTTTTATATTTACTAGCAAGGTTATCAATTGCCATTAGCGCTGAATGGTCAGCGACTTTTGATTGTTTAAAATCAATAATAACTTCATCAGTGTCCTCACTAATTTTAAATAAGTCGTTAAAGTTTTTAACGGAAGCAAAAAAAAGTGTTCCTTTTAATTCATACACCTTCCAACCCCTATCATTTATAGAGGAACTAACTTCAATAACCTTAGCGTGCTCCCAAGCAAAAATTAAAGCCGAAACTATTACACCCAAAATTACTGCAATAGCTAAATCAGCAATAACTGTTACAGCGCCAACTAGTAAGCCAACAAAAACATCCTTAATGGGGACTTTCCCAAAAAGCCTAAGACTTCCCCATTCAAAAGTTTTTTCGGCAACTACAAACATCACTCCGATAAGCGCCGCAAGAGGAATCATTTCAATCCAGTCTGACAAGAATAATACAAAAGAGGCTAGAAAAATTGCTGTAGAA
>NHCU01000024.1 GCA_002167365.1 Betaproteobacteria bacterium TMED41
TGAAAGGATTCTCTGGAGCAGAGAGGGGTATTTATTTTAAAAGTGGGGGATTTAATCCAAGTTTTATTATTTTTTTCTAAAATTACTTCTCAAAAAAACGTGAGCTACATAAAGAAAATTGACAATTGAAAAGCGGGGGATTATGGGGGCAAATTTATTTTGCAAAATTTAAGATTAGACAAAACTCCTTGAATAACAGTAATATAGTGTTAAGAAGATTCAAGGAGTGATAACCACCAAACTTGTCTAAGTCATTGATTTATAACAAAAATGGTGGAGCCGGCGGGAATCGAACCCGCGTCCGCAAGACTTCCAAAGGCAGTTCTACATGCGTAGTCAATTGTCGCAATTTTAATTTGATATTAAGTCAATTGACAAACTCATATCAAACGATCCGCTAAGTTTAGGTAACAAAACCACGGCGTTCCTATTACCGATCTAATGTAAATGACACTGCCGTAAGCTTTTACTTACCTAGTCCATCAGAAAACTAGTGCAGCGCTCGCTTGCTATTTAAGCTGCGAGAGCAAAACGCTCGTCGTTGGCGTTTATTTTTTTCCGAAATGGATTAACGAGGTAAATCGGTCCTCGGCATGCCCTACACTTCTTCTTGACCCACGTCGAAACCATGTCGGCCCCATATAATTAATATACTCCTTTTAAACAATTAATCACTAAATTAACAATTTTTAATATTAAGTAAGGACTCAATTTCTTCAGAGGTAAATACTACCTCATCGGCTTGCCATTTATTAGCTTCAGTTCTTTCAACAAACGTTTCAAATGCAACTCCTATTGTCCAGCATCCAGCGTTGAAACCACTTTGAATGTCTCTGGGATCATCTCCAATATAAACAACAGCTTGAGGTTTGAGCCCTAAATTTTTTATAGCCAGTTGTACTGGTGCCGGATGAGGTTTACAAAAGTCTGTAGTATCTCCACAAACTAATGTTGAACAACGATCAAAAAGTTTTAAACCTTTGATAATGGGTAACGTGTATTTTTCATGCTTATTTGTTACGATACCCCATAAAATTTTATTTTTTTCTAAGGTTGTAATAAGGTTCTCCATTCCTGGCATAAAGTCTGTTGTTTCTAGCAAAGACTCCTCATATTTAGCAAGAAATTTCATCCTCAAATCCTCATAGCTGGGATCATCCCATTTTATTCCCAATGCTACTTCTATCATGCCCCTAGCACCTCGAGAAGTATGGGGTCTGAGAATTTTTAGTGGCAAAGGAGCTAAATTTTTTTCAGCCCGCAAAGCATTTGCAGCTAATCCCAAATCTCCGGCTGTATTTAATAAAGTACCGTCAAGGTCAAAAAACACAGCTTTATTCTTGAATAGTGACCAATTTTGATACCAATCATTTCTGGGTGTGGGCTCTGGCCATTCAGATTGTTGAAGGTCAGGATTTTTAGAGTGGTTAATGTTCAAGAGCTACCATTGTGGGGTCATTTAGTGAAGGCAAGAATATAATTTACATCAGTGTCATCACATAAACGATAAACCTTTGTAAAGGGATTGTAGGTCATACCAGTTAGCTCAATTAGGTTTAAATTTAGATCTCGAGCAACACGAATTAATTCGGAGGGCTTGATAAACTTTTTATACTCATGAGTACCCTTAGGCAGTAATCTCAAAACGTACTCAGCTCCAACAATTGCAAACACAAAACTCTTCAAATTTCTATTGATGGTTGAGCAAATTAGTATTCCAGTTGGTTTTAATAGTTTGGAACAGGCTAGTATTTCTTTTTCCGGACACGGGACATGTTCAAGCATTTCCATGCAAGTAACAACATCATATTTTTCATTTTCAGTCTCTGCCAGTTCGGCGGACGAAATTAATTGATAATTTACTGAACTTTTAACAGCTTTTGCATGTATTTTAGCTACATTTATAGACTTTTCGGACAAATCGATACCCTTGACTAAAGCACCTTTTGTTGACATACTTTCTGCAAGAATTCCTCCTCCACATCCAACATCGCAGACTGTTTTGTTTTCTAAACCTCCGACAATATTGTTGATCCAAGTTAATCGAAGAGGATTTATATCATGAAGAGGTTTGAACTCGCTTTCGGGGTCCCACCACCTCTGAGCAAGACTACTAAATTTTTCAATTTCAGCTGAATCAACGTTAGATGCAGTTTTATTCATCTTTTTCCCTTACTTAGAACTATGAGAGTGACAATTTTTATTCAAGTTCAATAAAAACTCTTCGATTTTGAGCTCGCCCCTCTCTAGTCCCATTATCGGCAATGGGCTTACTTTCACCAAGTCCTGTGCTGGTGATTTTATTTTTTGTAACACCGTTGTTTGTTAAGTAGTTTTCAACGGATTTGGCTCTTTTGACTGAAAGCTGGATATTATAGTTAGTACCCCCCAATGAATCTGCATGTCCCAAAATATTTATCATTCTAAAGGCTACCTTTTCGGCTCTTTGAATGAAGTTATCAAGTTGAAGTTTGGCTGATTTTGTAATGATGTGTTGATCAAAATTAAACTTTATTTCAGTGGATATTTTTTCGGAGGTAGAGATAGTCTGATCGTTTGAGTCATTTGAAGGGGTAATGTCTTCAATTTCACTATCAACAGCAAGTTCATCATCAACTTTGGATAGATCTGTTTGTTCATCAGAAACAAATTTATTAAATCCGCATTTGTCCTTGATTTCTTTTTGTGATGGTGACCCAGAACGAACACAATTACCAAAGTCATCATGAATCACATTGACATTAGAATCAAATGCGAACCCAGACTGATTGTTTTGAGCGTTTAATACGGGGTGAAAAAGCGCAACAAAAAAAAGCAAGAAAAAAATATGGCCATTGGTTTTAATAAGCTTTGAAACCGGAAGTTTTATTTTCATTTTATATATTTTTTGGTTGTTAATTTTATTGTTTAATTCTAACAAAATTTGCTATTTTTCTCTGAGATTTTAATTTGCTACAGGTAGTACAATAGAAACGAAAAGTATTAAAACCTAAAATTCTCATTAATAAGCCATGATACAAATAGCCCGCCAGACTTTACCAGTTAGTTTAGAACAAGAAATGCGCAAGTCCTACCTTGATTACGCCATGAGTGTGATTGTGGGTAGAGCACTTCCTGATGTGAGGGATGGCCTCAAACCAGTTCACCGAAGAGTTTTATACGCCATGCGTGTCCTAGGTAATGATTGGAACAAGCCTTATAAAAAATCAGCTCGGGTTGTTGGGGATGTTATCGGTAAATACCACCCCCACGGAGATTCCGCAGTTTACGACACAATTGTTAGAATGGCTCAGTCTTTTTCATTGAGATACCAGTTAGTTGATGGACAGGGTAATTTTGGCTCTGTTGATGGCGATAATGCTGCCGCGATGAGATACACAGAAATTCGTCTATCTAAAATTGCACATGAAATCTTAGACGATTTAGATAAAGATACAGTAGATTTCGGACCAAATTACGACGGATCTGAAAATGAACCTTTGGTATTGCCAGCCAGAATTCCTAATTTGTTAATTAATGGTTCATCAGGAATTGCAGTTGGAATGGCTACAAATATTCCTCCTCATAATATTTGCGAGGTTGTCAAAGGCTGTATAAAAATTTTAGATTTCCCTGAGGTGTCAGTTGAAGAGTTAATGGAAGTAATTCCTGCTCCTGACTTTCCTACTGCTGGAATAATTTATGGAATAAATGGGGTCAGAGAGGGATACAGGACTGGTCGCGGTAAAGTCATTATGCGAGCTAAAACCCACTTTGAATCTATAGATAAATCATCAAGAGAGGCAATTATTATTGATGAATTACCATTTCAAGTTAATAAAAGAAGTTTACTTGAAAGAATAGCTGAACTTGTCACCGAAAAAAAAATTGAGGGTATTTCTGATATCAGAGATGAATCAGACAAATCCGGCATGAGAGTGGTTATCGAGTTAAAAAAAGCTGAGGTACCTGAGGTAATTTTAAACAATCTTTATAAAACAACCCAATTACAAGATACTTTTGGAATGAACCTTGTTGCTTTAATTGACGGTCAACCTAAAACGATGAATTTAAAGGAAATTCTGTCTGCATTCATCAATCATCGAAGAGAAGTAATTACCAGAAGGACTGTTTTTGAATTAAATAAGGCTAGAGAGAAAGGTTTTTTACTGGAGGGTCTAGCCATAGCAGTTACAAATATGGACGAAATTGTAAATTTGATTAAATTATCTAATACCCCCGCAATTGCAAAAGAAGAATTGCTTTCTAAGATTTGGAACCCTGGTTTAGTTCGAGATTTGTTAAAAAGAGCAATGAAATCGACTGTGGTTGAGGCTTTCAGGCCAATAGATACACCCTCAGGGTGTGGATTGAGCGACGCGGGTTATAAACTATCTGAAAAACAAGCCACAGAAATTCTTCAGATGAGGTTGCAAAGGTTAACTGGATTAGAGCAAGAAAAAATAGTCAAAGATTTTCAAGAAATTATCGAACAAATTGCCGATTTACTGGATATCCTTGCTAGTCCTGAGAGAATATCTAATCTTATGAGAGATGATTTTCATAAGATCAACAATGACTATCAAGATGAAAGAAAATCGGTAATCCAAGAAAATGCTGAAGAACTCCAAACAGAGGATTTGATTACTCCACAAGATGTAGTTGTGACCTTTTCCAATACTGGATACGTCAAAAGTCAGCCTATCTCAGAATATACCTCTCAAAGAAGGGGTGGCAGAGGAAAACTTGCCGCATCGACAAAAGAGGATGACTGGATTGAAAGAATTTTGATTGCTAATACTCACAATACACTACTGGGTTTTACCACTCGTGGGCGAGTTTATTGGATGAGGGTTTGGGAAGTGCCTAAGGGCTCTCGATCTTCAAGAGGTAGGCCTATAATTAATTTTTGGCCTTTGGAAGATGGAGAGAGAGTAACCACTGTGTTGCCCGTAAAAAGTTTTGATGAAAATAGATATGTTTTTATGGCAACTAACTTGGGTACTGTGAAAAAAACTTCTCTTTCTAAATTTGCTCGGCCAATGAAGAGAGGAATTATAGCTGCTGCCCTTGATGATGGAGACACTCTGATAGGGGCAACTATCACTGATGGCAATCAAGATATAATGTTGTTTTCCACATCGGGCAAAGCCGTTCGTTATTCAGAGTCTGATGTGAGGCCAATGGGCCGTGGGTCAAGAGGGGTTCGAGGCATGCTTTTGGATAAAAATCAAAGAGTAGTCAGCATGTTGTCAGTTCCCAATAATTACGATCAAGATCTCTCAAACTTAGTTGATAAAACTGTATTTATTGCTACTCAGAATGGCTTTGGTAAAAGAACCTCATTAAGAGAGTTCACTCGTTACTCTAGAGGGACTAAGGGAATGATTTGTATCAAAACTAGTCCAAGAAATGGATTGGTTGTCGGTGCTTGTTTAGTGAGTGCAACTGATGAATTGATGCTAATCGCCAACAATGGTGTGTTAGTTCGCTTCAGGGTTGATGAGGTTCGCGAAATGGGCAGATCTACTCAAGGGGTGCGGCTTATTTCTCTTGATAATGGAAGTTTACTGACAGGTTTTCAATCATTTTCTGAACCTGACTTAAACAAATCTAGTGATAATCAACTTTCAAAGATTATTGATGAACCAAAAAAATAAATTTCCGTTTTTTTTTTATAACTCTAGGAAAGAAAATATTTATGTTTCGGCCTTACAATTTTGGCCCTGGTCCAGCTCAGTTACCTGATGTTGTTCTAAATAAAGCTTCGAAAGAGTTGTTCGATTGGAATAATTCAGGAATGTCGCCAATGGAATTAGGACATAGAGGTAGCGACTTCAAAAAAATAATTGAAAAATGCTTAGCTAATGCATCTGAACTTCTAAATTTACCCTCAACCCATAGATTGTTGTTTATGCAGGGCGGAGCAAGAGCTCAAAATGCCATTATCCCAATGAATCTTCTAAATGAAAGACGATTATGTGATTTCGTTGTTACCGGTTATTGGTCAGAGCAAACCGCTCGAGAAGCGCTGAAGTATGGAATTACAAATATTTCAGCTTCTTCAGAAGGCGAATTTGTTTCTATTCCTTCAACTTCTTCATGGCTTGTAAATAAAAAAACTAGTTATATTCATATTTGTTCCAATGAAACGGTGCACGGAGTGGAGTTCTTCGAATGGCCAAATTTAACTTCAATAGAGAGAGAAAATATTCCATTAGTAGTAGATATGTCGTCAAATATTTTAAGTAAGCGTATGGATTTTACAAAGATTGGTCTAGCTTACGCGAGTGCTCAAAAAAATATCGGACCAGCTGGGCTAACTTTAGTTATTGTAAATGAAGAGCTTTTGCAAGATCGAAGTAACAGGGGCCTTGGAATTTGTCCAACGGTATTTGACTACAGAAATTTAATAAAAACCAATTCCCTTTATAATACCCCTCCTACATTTTCAATTTATGTTGCAGGTCTAATGTTTGAATGGCTAAAGGAGAAAGGTGGGGTTGACGAAATTGAAAAAATAAATTTAGAAAAATCTAAGTTAGTATATGAGACACTAGATTCAAGTGATTTTTATCAAACATTCGTATCTGTGAAATTTAGGTCAAGAGTTAATATTCCTTTTTTTCTTCCGAACAAGCAGCTGTATAACTTTTTTATTGAAGGAGCAAAAAAACGGGGACTTATAAATTTGAAAGGACATTCAGCTGTGGGAGGGTTACGAGCGAACCTATATAATAGTATGCCCATAGAGGGAGTAAAGGAGCTTGTCAATTGGTTGAAAGAATTTGAGATTAATTACGGATGAAACCTGAAGAATTAAAAAACTATCGTGATCAAATAGATGATATTGATGACCAATTAATCCACTTACTTGTAAAGCGAGCTGGTTTTGTTAAACAAGTGGGAGAGAGAAAAAAATTAGCTAATCTACCTGTTTTTCGCCCAGAAAGAGAGGTGGCAATCATTGAAAGAATGTGCAAAAAGAACAAGCAACTATCAGGGTTTTTAGCTGACAATTCGATTGCAACAATATGGCTTGAGATTATATCTGGTTGTAGAGCGTTAGAAAGGAAAATAGAAATTTCTTACCTTGGCCCCTCAGGAACGTACAGTGAATTAGCAGCTCGTACCCTTTTTGGGCATCAGGTAATTTTACATCCCTATGATTCTCTTGAGGAAGTTGTAAGAGTCGCTGAAATAGGTAAAACTGATTTAGCGTTGATTCCAGTTGAGAATTCTACGGAGGGAACAGTTGGTAGATCCCTTGATCTGCTTCTTAAAACATCCTTGCCAATTTCTGCTGAACTTTCGATTCCAATCCATCATTTATTGCTTCGAAAAGTTGACTCTTTGAACCAGATTGAAAAAATAGTTGCTCACGGACAGTCTTTATCACAATGTCAAAATTGGCTTGATGAAAACTTGCCTAACATCCCACGAATTGCTGTTGAGAGTAATGGTAAAGCAGCAAAATCCGCAACTAAGGACTCTAGTATAGTTGCAATAGCAGGTCACCTAGCGGCTAAAAAATATGATTTAAAAGTTTTAGCTAATAGAATTGAAAATGATTCAGCAAATAGAACTCGTTTCGCTGCGCTGGGAAATTTTACTCCTGATTCTTGTGGAAGTGATCAGACATCATTGATCTTGTCTGTCCCTGATAAAGCTGGTGCTATGTTGTCATTAATTAAACCTCTAGCTCAACATGGGGTTTCAATGAAAAGATTCGAATCTCGTCCTTTTAGAAAGAGCTCTCAATTGTCTTGGGAATATTATTTTTATCTGGATATTGATGGACATGAGTCGGATCCTGCCGTATCGAAAGCACTTAAAGAAATTAGAGAAAGAGCCGGTTTTTTTAAGAATCTGGGTTCATACCCGAGGTTTGAAAAACTGGGTTTACCATCTGACTGGCCCAAATAAAGTTTTATAATGAATTTCACTTCAAAACAAGCAGTCCCATGGATTAAGAATTTAGAACCTTACAATGGCGGCAAGCCTATAAGTGAGATAGCCTCGAGATTAAATTTGAGTGAGCATCAAATAGTTAAATTAGCCTCCAATGAGAATCCTCTTGGAATGAGTCCAAAAGTAAAACTAGCAATAAGTCAGGAGTTGCAAAAAGTTAGTCGTTATCCCGATGGGAATTGTACAGTCCTAAAAAAAATGATTAGTAACTTTCATGGAGTCAGTTCTGATCAAATTTTTTTAGGTAATGGTAGTAATGATGTTCTAGACTGTTTGGCAAGAACTTTTTTAAGGAAAGGAGTTTCCGCTGTTTATAGTAAATACTCCTTTGCTGTATATGGTTTGGCGACAATTTCCTCCGGTGCTAATTCGATAATTGCTCCTGCTACAGAAAATCTTGAGCACAGCCTTAGCGCTTTTATTTCCAGTATATCGGGTGATACTAGAATGATTTTTATTGCTAATCCTAATAACCCAACTGGGTCCTATATCAAAGAGAATGAAATTAGAAGTTTTTTGAGACATGTAGATAAATCCATTTTAGTCGTGCTTGACGAAGCATATTGTGACTATCTCGAAGGCACAGATTTTACAAATTCCATTCAATTGCTTAAAGATTACTCGAATTTATTTATTACCAGATCTTTTTCCAAGGCTTATGGTCTTGCCGGACTTCGGGTGGGCTATGGAATTGGCAATAAAGATATTGTTAGTGTTATGAATTCAATAAGACAACCATTTAACGTTAATTATCTCGCTCAGATTGCGGCTATCACTGCTTTGGAGGATCAGGATTTTATAATCAAAAGCAAGCTTCTTAATAAGCAAGTTATGAGAGAACTAATTGATGGATTATCAACATTTGGAATAAGATGTCTTTCCTCTAGGGGTAACTTTGTTTTGGCAAATATTGGTGAAAATTTTAAGTTAGAAAATGAACCAGCTGGCGTGAAACTTTTTGAAAGTTTATTAAGTTTAGGGGTAATAACTAGACCTGTGAGAAATTATGATCTGGCTGACTGGCTAAGAATCTCTGTAGGTACGCAGGAAGAGAATAGAGATTTTTTAAATATACTCCCGCAGGCCCTAGATTTAATGGCAAAAGACGATAACTCTAATTAATATTTTGATTAATTATGTTTAATAAAATGATTGTTCTTGGTTGTGGTTTGATTGGATGTTCGATTGCGGGAGCAGCCAAACAAAAAAAAATAGCAAAACAAATTATCGGAATTGAAACTCAAAATATTAATTATGTTAAAAAATTAAGTTTTTTTGATGAAATAAAAAATTCAATTCTTGAGGTTGACAACGCTGACCTGGTTTTGATATGCACTCCAATTGCAAGTCTAAGTCAAATTTTTGGAGATCTGATATATCAACATTCTTCCAGAAAATACGGTCTTGTAACAGATGTTTTTAGTACTAAAAAAAGCCTTTTAAATTTAATTTTTAAACTTAGTACTCCGGAAAAGATCTCCTTTTACGAATCTTTTCTCTCTAGCCACCCACTTGCAGGGTCTGAAAAAATTGGGGCAGTTGCTGCGAATGTTAAATTGTTTGAAAATTCTAAAATTCTCATTTGTCCCTTTGATTATGGGAATGAATTTGGTGAAGTAAGAAAAAAAGAATTAATTAAACAAGAACAAAAAAAAATTTTGGTATTAGAAAGTTTTTGGAGTTCTTTGGGAGGTATTCCAAAAATTTTACCGATCAGCCAACATGATCTTTTATTTGCTGGTGTAAGTCATTTTCCTCATTTGGTCTCATTTTGCTTGGCATTAATCCTTTCCAGATCACAATTCTCGTCACAAGCTTTGTCACTTCACGGGGGAGGCTTAAGAGATACAACAAGAATAGCGGGAGCATCTCCAGATTTATGGGCAGATATAATCTATGATAACAAGGATCAAGTTCTTGATTTGATTATGGAGTGGTCAGTTAACTGGAATGAGTTGGCTAACGCGTTACGAAATTCAGACAAAGAAAAACTAATTAAACTTTTGCACGAAGCCTCCAGCTGGAGAAATAGCTTTGAAAAATAACTTAGATCTTTTTTATGAGTGAAAACAACTTTTTTTCTCTAAATGTCCGAGATTATGCCTCAGGAAGTATTTTGCTCCCGGGTAGTAAAAGCATATCAAACAGAGCGATTTTACTATCTGCGCTATGTGATGAAAAAGTTGAGATCATAAATTTTTTAGAATCAGAAGACACGGAAATTATGGTGGGTTGCTTAAAAGCCCTTGGTGTGAATTTTCAAAAAAAAAATAATTTAAAAAGTTCTCAGTATCCAGAATCGCAATTATTAACTCTAAATGTTGAAGGTATCGGCAAGAAATTTAATAGTGTGTTAAGTAATCCCAAAGAACTCAAATTCTTTGTTGGAAACTCAGGACTAACAATTAGAACAATCCTACCTGTTTTGGTTGCCATGTTTTCTGAAAATCTAAATTGCTCGAGTATTGAGATCGATGGAGTTGATAGGATGAGGCAACGCCCGATTGGAGATTTGGTTGATTGTCTAAAAAAAATTGGGGCCAGAATAACTTATTTAAAAAATGAAGGCTATGCTCCTTTATTAATTCGCCCATCAAAAATTGTGCCGATAGATGAAATTGAAATTTCTACTCATGATTCAAGCCAGTTTTTAACGGGCATGCTTCAAGCTGCACCCTTACTAAGAAAATTTTGGAGTAATCCTATCTTAATTAAAACTGGAGGAATTAAATCTAGCCGATCCTATGTTGATTTGACAATAAACATTTTAAAAAAGTTTGGTGTTTTGATTGAAGAAATTGAAAAAGATATTTTTAAGATTAATTCGGATAAATATATTTCACCTAAAAAAATAACCGTAGAGGGGGATGCATCCTCAGCATCTTATTTCCTGGCTGCAGGCATGTTGGGAAAAGGTCCAATTTGCACACACGGGGTTGGTGAAAAAAGTATTCAAGGTGACATTAAACTTGCCCGTGTTTTGAAAAGTATGGGAGCGAAAGTAAAATTCACAAATCATTCTATCGAAATTTCAGGAAATAATAAATTAATAGGAATAAATGTTGATTGTGGGGACATACCTGACGCTGCAATGGTGTTGCCCATTTGTGCGCTATACGCAGAAGGACCCACTGTATTGAGAAATATTGGTTCCTGGCGAGTCAAAGAGACTGATCGAATTAATGCAATAAGAGAGGGTATTATTCAGCTTGGTGGAGTTGTTAGCTATGGAGACGACTGGATGGAGATTAATCCGCCAAAAAAACTTTTAACCACCAAAATAAAAACTTTTAATGACCATAGAATTGCAATGAGTTTTTCTTTAGCAAGTTTTTTTCACCCTGGGGATGCTACTGATAGATCAAGAAAAATTTTTTTTGACAATCCCAAGTGTGTTGAGAAGACGTATCCGGACTTTTTTGACGATTTAGCTAGGGTATGTTCTCAGGCTGTTAAGGTAATTACAATTGATGGTCCAACTGCTTCTGGTAAAGGCACTATCTCCAATAGAGTGGCGGAATTGCTAGGTTTCAGGGTGTTAGACAGTGGATGTTTTTATAGAGTTCTAGCTTTGGTTTCAGCCAGATTAAAAATTTTGGAAAATGATGAATCAAATTTAACTAAATGTGCAGAAAATTTGAACATTCGATTTATTAATGGAAGAGTAATTTGTGATGAAGAGGACATATCCGATATGATTCGACAAGAATATATCGGAATTAGAGCCTCCAAAATCTCAGTGTTTAAGTCAGTTAGAAAAGTTCTTTTGAGATCTCAGCGAGATTTTGCCCGTTCACCTGGATTGGTTGCTGACGGAAGGGATATGGGTAGTATTGTGTTTCCTAATGCTTTCTTGAAAGTTTTTTTATCCGCTGATGTGAGAGTTAGAGCTGAAAGACGTCACAAGCAATTGATTCAAAAAGAAATCCCCTGTAAACTAAATGACCTTTTACAAGAAATTAAAAAACGTGACCAAAGAGACAATATACGAAAGGTTGGTTCTTTAAGTCTTGCTAAAAAAGTCTGTTCGATTCACATTGATACATCGTTGAAATCGATCAAAGAGGTGGTGCAGATTATCATTGATGAATTCAATTCAAAGTCTGCACTTTGATTAACAACTCAGCTTTTTTTAAGCTGAATACAACTTACTAATTTTATGACATCCCAAACAACTGAAACACTTAAAAATGCTGATATTCCCCTCCCAGATAATGATTCATTTGCCTCTCTTTTTGCTGAGTCAGTAGCCAAGCAAGAAATGAGAACAGGAGAGGTAATTTCTGCCGAGGTTGTTCGCATTGATCAAAATCACGTAATTGTTAACGCTGGTCTTAAATCTGAAAGTTTTATTCCAGTGGAAGAGTTTTTCAATGATCAAAGAGAAATAGATGTTCAAGAAGGTGATTTTGTCTCAGTTGCGATTGAGTCATTAGAAGATGGAAGGGGTGAAACTAAGTTATCAAGAGACCGTGCTAAGCGTCTTGCCGCATGGGTAAGTTTAGAGAAAGCACTTGAGGCGGGTGATTTGATAACTGGAACTGTTACTGGAAAAGTCAAAGGTGGATTGACGGTAATGACGACTGGAATTCGAGCATTTTTACCGGGCTCACTTGTTGATACCAGACCTGTCAAGGACACTTCACATATTGAGGGTAAAACACTTGAATTTAAGGTTATTAAATTAGATAGAAGAAGAAATAATGTTGTTGTTTCCAGAAGAGCTGTTGTTGAAAGTTCAATGGGTGAGGAAAGAAATAAACTAGTCGAAAATCTTAAAGAAGGCTCTTCTGTTAATGGTGTTGTCAAAAATATTACCGATTACGGAGCGTTTATCGATCTTGGGGGTATAGATGGATTACTCCATATAACCGACATGGCTTGGAAAAGAGTTAGACATCCTTCAGAGGTACTTACTATTGGACAGGAGGTTACCGCCAAGGTGTTGCGCTATGATCAAGAGAAGAATAGAGTCTCTCTCGGAATAAAGCAGTTAGGCGATGATCCATGGGAAGGTGTAACTAGAAGGTATCCTCAAGGGACTCGTGTATTTGGAAAAGTTACCAACATTACTGACTATGGAGCATTTGTAGAAATTGAGTCCGGGGTTGAGGGACTTGTTCATGTGTCTGAGATGGATTGGACTAATAAAAATGTCAATCCAGCTAAAATAGTTCAAAGTGGTGATGAACTTGAAGTTATGGTATTAGAGATTGACGGTGAGCGTAGACGTATTTCATTGGGTGTTAAACAATGCCTCCCCAATCCGTGGGAAGAATTTGATAATAGCGTCAAAAAGGGAGAAAAAGTTTCTGGAACCATTAAGTCAATAACCGATTTTGGTGTCTTTATAGGCCTCCCTGGCAATATTGATGGGCTAGTGCATCTGTCTGATTTATCATGGACCGAGTCTGGAGAAGAGGCTGTTAAAAAATACAAAAAATCAGAAGAGCTCGAAGCAGTAGTAATGGCTGTTGATGTTGAAAGGGAGAGAATTTCCTTAAGTGTCAAACAACTCCATGAAAATGATAATAAAAATACTAACACTTCCCTAGAAAAGGGCATGTCAGTTAGAGGAAAAGTTACCTCAATTGATTCAAAAGCCGCAATTATTACACTAGAAGATGGTGTTGAATGTATACTCCGAGCTTCCGATATCAGTAGAGAAAAAATTGATGATGCAAGAAATGTTCTCAAGGAGGGTGATTCTGTTGATGCCATCGTAGTTAATATTAATCGCAAGAGCAGTGAGATAAATATTTCTATTAAAGCTCAAGACTCTGCAGATGCTGCGGATGCCATGCAAAAAATGGCTGCCGAGGGTAATATTAACTCTGGAACCACAAACCTCGGTGCACTTTTAAAAGCAAAGCTAGATAAACCAGAAGATTAATACACAAAAGCGGGTGCTTGTTTGACTAAATCTGATTTAATTACTCGATTAGCTAAAAAGTTTGAAAACATTGGTACTAACAATAGTGCAGATATATCCATCCTAGGACATAAAGACTGCGAATTGTGTGTCAGAACTATATTGAATTCAATGATTTCTGCTCTATCAAATGGTAAAAGAATAGAAGTCAGAGGTTTTGGTACATTTGCTGTTAGCTCCAGACCAGAGAGAGTTGGTAGAAATCCCAAAACAGGCGAATCAGTTTTTGTTCCAGAAAAAAAAGTACTGCACTTCAAATGCGGGAAAGACTTAAGAAAAAAATTAAATCTTTGAACTACTTAGCAATGAGAATTTTGTTATGGCTTTTCAGAATAATCATCTTCTCCTTCGTCTTACTTTTTGCTTTCAATAATACCAATCTAGTTAATCTCAATTTGTTTCTTGGCGTAACAAATTTTACCCTTCAAGGACCTTTGATAGTCTGGCTTTTAATCGCTTTTATTGCCGGTATCCTTCTTACGTTGGTTTTTCTCTTTCCAATTATTGTTCGTTACTGGCGGACTTCTAATCGTAATGCAGATTGAATTATGGTGGCTTTTAGTTTTACCATTGATGTTTATTGTGGGTTGGGTGTCCGCTAATTGGGACAAAAAACAACAGAAAGATTTCAAAGATGGCGTTTCAAAGGATTTTGAACAGATAATTTTATTTTTGTCTAACGAAAAAATTCCTGATGCTTCTAAATGGCTGTTGAATGCAGCAAAGAAAGATCCCAAGTGTTATGTTCTACAACTTTCTTTGGGAATTTTGTACAGAAGAGGTGGTTTGATAGACCGTGCTATTGAAGTCCACGGGTCGTTACTTTCAGTTAAGGATTTGACAAAAGAACATAGAGATTTGATTGTTTTTGAACTTGCTAAAGATTATTTGAAAGCAGGTTTGTTTGATAGGGCTGATTTGACTTTAGAGTTACTAGAAAAAACAAGTTTTTATGAGGAATCATTAAAATTAAGATTATCACTTGCTCAAAGGCTACAAAAATGGTCTGAGGCAATTATTTTTGCTGAAAAACTTGAGGGTAAAAATAAAATTTCGCTTAAAAATTTAAAAATACATTTTTTTTGTGAAATGGCCGAAAAAGGAGATAATAATGCAAAAGAAAAAGCAAGAGAAATTGGTTTTGATCACCCTAGAGTTAGGTCCTTCGAGATGTCTAAGCCAAACTTAGATCATTCAGGTTTTTCTAAAAGTTCTTTTGAGTGTTCCATATGTGGTGCAAAATTTTCAAGTCACTTTTGGAAATGTCATGTTTGCAATACATGGGATAGCGCAAATTGATTAATAAAATAGTTTAAATTTTAGTTATGCCTAAACAAGCTCAAATAGGTTTTGTCGAACAATTTTATAAGTATTTAAGGTTAGCCAGATTGGACAAACCAGTTGGTTTTTTATTACTGCTATGGCCTACCTTATGGGGTTTATGGATGGCAGAAAATGGCTTTCCAGAAATTGGCAGATTGTCTATATTTATTTTGGGTGTCTTTATTATGAGGTCTGCAGGTTGTATTATTAACGATATTATTGATAAGGGATTTGATAAAGATGTAACTCGAACATCTGAACGAGTTTTAGTTACAGGAGAAGTTTCAGTTACTGAAGCGTATTTTATTGTTGCCGGATTGTTGGCTGTGGCGGCCAGTTTATTGGTGTCATTAAATGAATATGCCGTCAATATTGCTTTTATTGCAGCATTTTCAGTCATCATTTATCCATTTTTTAAACGGTTTTTTCCGGTTCCTCAGGCAGTTTTAGGTATTGCTTTTGGGTTTGGAATACTTATGGCTTATGCGGACACCAAAGAATCTATAGATCCAATAGCTTGGACTATGTTTTTAGGAAATTTTTTTTGGGCAATCAGTTACGATACTGCTTATGCAATGGTTGACAAAGAGGATGATTTGAAAATAGGTTTGAAAAGTAGTGCTATAACTTTTGGAAAACTCGATATTGCTGCTGTTTGTGTTTGTCAGTTTATTTTCTTGATTCTTATGATTGCCCCTATTTCGCTAATGAGCTTCGGATTTATATATGGAATTTTCTGGTTTTTCGCAGCTATTTATTCTTTTTATTTGGGCTTATCTTTGGTCGAGAACCCCAAAGAAGGTAGTTTTAGTTTTTTCCAAAAAAGCCATAGAGTTGGAGCAATTTTATTTTTTGGTATGCTCTTGGATTTGTTTATCAATCTCTAGAGAAAGAGTTTTACTCTTGGTTTTTGCTTTTGCTATAGCTTTATCAATGATATAGTTAAAATCCTTACTTTCGAGATAATTTAAAGCCTCTTGGGTGGTTCCACCTTTTGAGGCAACTGTTGAAATTAATTCTTCTGACGAATTATCACTTTTTTCCCACAATTTAATGGATCCGATCACAGTAAAAAAAACAACCTTACTAGCAAAAGATTTTGGTAACCCAGAATTGACTGCCGCTTGTTCAATTGCTGAAATAAATTTGAAAATATATCCAGGTCCAGAACCTGACACTGCCGTTACAGCATCAATCATTTTTTCACTGGGTAATTTAATTACCTCACCAATTTGAGACAAAATTTTTATTGCTTGTTTTTGAATTTCTAAACTATTGTTCCTTGTTGAGTAGTAACCGGTAACTCCCATTTTGATTAAAGCAGGTGTATTTGGCATTGCTCGGACAATATTTTTACTTTGAGTAATTTTTTTTAAAGTTTTAATACTCAATCCCGCAACAATTGACAAAAAAGAGGACTTTGAAAGCCAATTTATTTTAGCCTTTAAAATTTCTCGATAAAGCAAGCCAACTTGTTGAGGTTTTATTGCAAGAATTATCCACAAAGGTCGAACATCTTTTTTTTTAAAATCTTTTAAGTCGTTAAAAACTTCTATGGATGATTTGCATGATTTTTGTTTCGTAAGTTTAAGTATTTTTTTTCTTGCCAGATCTACTGGATCAATTACAAAAATGCTGTGCCTATTGGAAATCAGACCAGAAATTATTGCGTGTGACATATTTCCACCACCAATAAACAAAATTTTCATTTTTCATTTCCCTTCTAGTACCTGGTCAATAACTTTTTAACAGAATACCCAAAAAATTTGACTAGTAATATGTAAAGCAATGCAAATCCCAAAATAATACCCAGAAAAAATAATAATCTAATTATTGGAGTTTCTTGTAACTCTTTCCAATTTAGTTCATTGGAAATTAAAACACAAAGTGATGTAATTATTATCGAAGCAATAAAAATAGCAAACAAAAACTTAAACCATTCGTTACTAGGCTTATAAATCTTTCTTTTGATCAAGACAAGCATTAGCATTGATGCATTGAAAAGAGCGGCTATGCTAATTGCAAGTGCAAGACCGGCATGAGCAAGAATAGGTACTAAAAAGTAGTTTAAAATTTGAGTCAATACCAGAGTAACAACCGCAATTTTTACTGGAGTTTTAATGTCCTGTTGTGCATAAAAGCCAGGAGCCAATATCTTAATTGTAACTAAGCCTAAAATACCTACTGAATATGCTGTGATTGCCCTTGATGACATAACTAAATCATCATCGGAAAACGCGCCGTAATGAAAAATTACTGAAGTAATAGGTTCAGCCAATGTTGCCATTAAAAATGCCGCAGGAATGCAAAAAAAAGCCACAAGTCTAAGCCCCCAATCTAGTAGGGAAGAGATTCTTTTTGTATCTTTTAAACTCCAAGACTTGGTAAGACTGGGTAATAATACGGTTCCTAATGCAACACCTAAGAGTGCCGTAGGTAATTCCATAATTCTATCGGCGTAAGATAACCATGAAACGCTTCCAGACTCAAGACGAGATGCAATATTAGTATTTATTATCAAGCTTACTTGCGCAACGGATACAGCGAGAGTTGCAGGCAACATTAAGGTTAGTATTTTTCTTACATTTTCATTTTTATAAATTTTAATCAGTTTTTCAAAAGGATTGAATAAAGATGGTTGAAAATTATCAAAAACTCCAATCTTTTTCAGAGCCCAAAATTGAAGTGATAGCTGGCAAATGCCACCTATAACAACAGCTGAAACCAGAGCCCAAATTGGCTGTTCGATATGTGGACTTAAGGCCACAATAGAAAAAATAAAGGAAATATTAAGTAAAACAGGGGTAATTGCTGGAATTTTAAACTTCGAAAATATATTCAAAACTCCTGACGATAAAGCGACCAAAGAAATAAACAAAATATACGGAAACATCCATCGTGTCATTTGAACAGTTAATTCATACTTCTCAAAATTATCGTTAAATCCTCCAGTCATTGTCCACACAATCCAAGGAGTAAAAATTATTCCAAGAAAAGTGACAAAAATTAGCAAAAATGATAATAAAAAAGCCACCTTTAAGGCTAACCGCTTAGCATGATCATCGCCCTGGACACTTTTAATTTCACCTAAAACCGGAATAAATGCTTGAGAAAAAGCTCCCTCTGCAAATAATCTTCTTAAAAGGTTAGGAATTCGAAAAGCCACGAAGAAAGCATCTGTTTGCTCGGAAACACCGAAATAACTGGCTATTAGCATTTCTCTGACTAATCCTGTTATTCTTGAAATCAGTGTAAAAAAACTAATTGACGCTGTAGTCTTGAATAAGTCCATAGATAATTGTATGCTCTTTTTATTAGTTTTTTAAAAGGCTCTCATGGCAAATTCTGTATCTGCAAGAAAAAGTGCACGTCAATCATTATCTCGACGATTATCAAATCAAGGTCTCAGAACCGCGTATAGAACTTCTGTAAAGTCTGTTCAAAAAGCCGTTGAGTCTGGTGATAAGAAATTGGCTCAGGCTACATTCAAAGTCGCTCAATCTTCTATTGATAAAATAGCCGACAAAAAAATTGTACATAAAAACAAGGCCGCTAGACATAAAAAAAGGCTGAATGCCAGCATTAGGGCTATGCCTTAGTTTACTTGTGGGTTTAAATTTTTTTAATGACTTCAAATTTAGTTTCTTTTACCAAATAAGGCAGTGCCAATTCTTAACCATGTTTCGGTATTTGAATCACACGCATCAATTGCGGCTTCCAAATCAGAGGACATACCCATTGAAAGTGATTTGAGTTTGGTTTTTATTTCATTTAATTTGTTAATTTTGTTTTTAAGTTCTCTGAGTTTTAAAAATGACCTTTTTTGATCTTCTAATAAACCAGAAGCAGTTGGAATTGCCATCAGACCATGTAAATTTAAATTTGGCAATTTGGCAATTAATATAGCTAATTCTTTGGCCTTTTGAGGCATCACCCCACTCTTAGTTGTTTCTTCATCAATATTTATTTGTAAAAAAATTTTTAATGGTTCCATGTTCAATGGTCTTTGATCAGACAACCTTTGAGCGACTTCAAACCTATCGACAGAATGGATCCAATTAAAATTTTCAGCTATTTTTTTTGTTTTGTTTTTTTGTATTGAGCCGATGTAGTGCCATTCAATAAAATTTTTGTTAGATTCTGCTTCCAGCATACTTTTTTTTTCGATGGCTTCATTTAAATAATTTTCACCAAAATTTTTTAGACCGTGAGAAATAGCTAACCTTATATCATCAACACTCTTTTTTTTGGTTACGGCAAGTATTTTGACACTTGACCGTTCTCGTTTGTTTTGCAAACAAGCTTTATTTATTCGATGGTCTAATTTGGATAATCGGGAGGTAAAGAGTGAAGAGTTCTTAAATTTCATAATTGTTTTTCATGTTTCCAGTTACCATTTCAAATGATAGCCAATTACAAGCAATATCTCCATTGAATACAGGAAACTTTTCCCCATTTCTAAGATGAATAATTGATGAAAACCTTTTCTCATTGGTTAATATCCAAACAGTCCATCCTGAAAAATTTTTTTTGAGGACTGTACCTAATTTTTCAATAAAAATTTTTTTTTCATTTTCACTTAACTTAATACGAAAACCAAAAGGTGGGTTTGTTACTAAAATACCTGATGAGGATATTTTTTTCTCGGAGGCATTATAATTTAAAAAATCATTGACTTTCCACACAATAGATTTTGAAATCTTATTTGGCAGGGCATGCCACGCATTTAGTTTGGCTACTTCTAGCATTTTAATATTTGAGTCACTTCCGATAACCAAGGGGATATTTTTAATTATTTTATTTTTATCTTCCCACCTATCATGTGCTTCCTGTAATAAAACTTTCCAATTAGTATTATTAAAGGGAGACCCAGGAGAGAAATTCTCAAATGCGAATTTCCTAATTCTACTGGGAGTATAATTACAAGGTAATTGAGTAAACTTTTGCATCGCCTCAATAACAAAAGTACCACTGCCACACATTGGATCCATAAGTGGCTTACTCATATCCCAGTTTGTCATTCCTAATAGAGCAGATACAAGGTTTTCTTTAATTGGAGCTATTCCTTTATTTTGTCGCCAACCCCTTTTGAAAAGTGGTTCTCCACTGGTATCTATTGAGGCAGTGACAAGAGAGTTGAAAAAATGGATCCAAATTCTTATTTCCGGATTTTTAGTGTTAACTGTGGGTCTCTTACCATTAAAGTCGGCTCTAAATCGGTCACACATTCCATCTTTGAATTTTAATGCTACAAAATTTGCTGACATAGATCTTGGTAATTTACCAGTGATATTTACGTCAACTCTGAAGGAATTAGAAGGTGTGAACCATTCACCCCAATTAATTTTGTTGGCAAAAATTAATAATTCATCTGCATTATTTATCTGAGTTTTACCAAGTTGTATTAAAATTCTTGAAGGAATACGGGCCCACAAATTTAATCTACAAATAATCTCTGGACTTGCATTAAAATTAGCACCACTCTTATTTTTCCTTATCGACTCTACTCCATCAAAAGTGTATAACTCGTCTACTAGAGAATCCTCAAGCCCCCGACTGCACACTGCAAAAGCTGTTAGTTTAAGAAGAGAGCTAATTAAGATTTTCCTCCCAATTGGTTGAATTAGAATGGTTTTATTACTACTAGAGCGACAGACAGGAATAAAAATAAAACAGGTAATTCATTAAACCATCTATATTTTATATGTGACCAATTTGATGGTTTGTTTGTTAAAAATCTTAATATTTTTCCACAATAAAAATGATATGAAATCAATAAAATTACCACTAATATTTTGGCTGTCATCCAAAAACTTCCGTCATTAAGACCAATTCCGTAACCTAACCAAAGCCACAAACCAAAAGTAATAGCCAAAATCATGATGGGTGTTGTGAATCTAAACAGTTTCGAGGCCATTAAAATTAATCTCGATCTCTCTCTTGACTGCATAATTTCCTCTTTTAATGAGGTTGTGCTTCTTTCCAAATACTCTTTTTCAACGAGTGCAATATTTACGAAAATGCGGGGTAAATAAAACAATCCTGCAAACCAACTAACAATGAAAATAATATGTAATAATTTTATGTAAAGAATCATTGTCGAATATGACCATCTCCAAAGACGATCCATTTTTTTGTAGTAAGTCCCTCCAACCCAACAGGCCCTCTGGCATGCAGTTTATTCGTACTAATTCCTATTTCCCCACCCAGACCATATTGAAAACCATCGGCAAATCGAGTTGAGGCATTAACCATTACAGAAGATGAATCAACCCTGTTGAGAAATTTCATAGCTTTAGAGTGATTTTCTGTAACTATACAATCGGTATGACCAGATCCATAATAAGAAATATGAGAGATAGCTTCGTCTATTCCCAAAACACTCTTGATTGAGATTATGTTAGACAAGTATTCAGTTTCCCAATCTTTTTCGCTAGCAATTTTTATTTTTTTTACATCGAATTTACCTTCCCTAAGTATTTCTTTTGAAATTGAGCAAGCTCTAATTTCGATATTTTTTTCTAAAAGCAAGGTACAAATTTTAGGTAGAAATAATGGAGCAATTTCCTGAGAAACAAGAAGAGTTTCCAAAGTATTGCAAGTTCCCAAACGTTGGGTTTTAGAATTATCTGTAATTTTTAGTGCCTTGTTTATATTGGCATCACTATCTACATAAACATGGCAAATTCCGTCCAAATGTTTGATTACGGGAACAGTTGAATTTTCGTTTATTTTTTTTATTAATGATTTGCCCCCCCTAGGAATTATTACGTCAATAGTATTTTTTTGAGTTATGAGTTCATTGACCGCCTCTCGATCAGTTATAGGGATAATTTGTATTGCTTTGGGAGGCAAAGTATTTCTTTTAAGAGCGAGCACACATAAATTAGCAATCGCTAAATTACTGTTTAATGAATCAGATCCACCCCTAAGTACAAGTGTATTTCCTGATTTGAGACACAGACCGGCAGCGTCAGCAGTAACATTCGGCCTAGACTCGTATATAATTCCAATAACTCCAATTGGAACTCTCATTGTTCCAACTGAAATACCAGAAGGTTGTTTTTGAGTACTTACAATCTCTCCAATAGGATCAGGTAGTTGCGCAATTTGTACCAATCCATCTGACATGGAATGTATAGTTCTTTCCTCCAATTTTAGACGGTCAATGAAAGAGTCATCTTGACCATTATGAATGGCTTTTTCAACATCTTTTTTATTGGCGGTGAACAATAAATCCTTGTTTTCTTGAATTAATTCAGCCAAATCAAGGAGAAATTTATTTTTTTGATCAGTAGTAGCTTCAGCTAGTTTCAAACAAGTTTTTTTTGCATCAGTACAAATTTTTGAAACAATATTTTTAGTTGTATTCATTTTTTTATTAATCCTGTAAAACAAATATCTCAAGTTCTATCCAAGGGTCTCCGGGCACCAAACCTTTGACCATTCTATCTATTAAAAATAACTTTTTAAGTAATTTTTTTTTTGTTGGTTGCTTTTTATTTCTACATTCTTTGGCCAAAATCCAGACAATTAAAGTTGCCGGAAAACCCTCTTCCCTTAAGCCGTTGATGAGTCTGATACAGTTTCTTTTATTGCCTACTTTAAAAATTAAATCTGGTAGGTCAAATGGATTGTATTTCGCAACATCGGTAACTGTTTTTTGGATAAATTTGCTGTCTACTTTGTTATTTAATTTTTCACTTTTAGATAAAAGAAGAATTTTTTGAATCTGTTGCTCTGCCATGGAAAGGTTTCCTTCGCACTTTTCTACTACTAAATCAACAGCATTATCAGTTAAAGACAATTTTTTTTGGGTGAGAATTTTTACTAACCATTTCTTCATTTCTTGATTGTCAGGAGAGGGAATGATAATTGTTATACCAAAATTATCAATCGTATTAAACCAATTAGATTGTCTGGTGGCATAGTCAATGGAGGGCAAATTGAGAATTAAATCAGAAAAGTTTGTCAAATTTTCACACCATTCTATCAATGCTTTACTTGCTCTTGTACTTGGTTTAGCAGAGGATAACCTAATATCAAAAACTTTTTTCTCAGAAAATAAGGAGTGGCTTTTTGCCTCTAATATACAACCTTCCCAATCAAAATTTTGTAACGGCATGTGAAGAACTTGACCATAGAGAGTCTGAGGATAAAAATTTTTTTTTATTAGATCGGTTATTTTGCTTTTTAAGAAAATCTCATTACTACAGATAGTCCAAATATTTGGAGAGGACTGCAAGATATTTTTTTGTAACTTATATTTTTTAAATATCTTTTCAACATTAGATTCGAAATCGATTGTGGAAGAAGCAGGAACTCTAATTTGCATAATTTGCTGGATTTATTCTTTGTAGTCTTTCTATTACTCTAATTGCAAGTTGTTTATCAATATCTTGTCTATGAAAAGCCTCGTGGGATTGAGCAGCTAAAACATCAGTATCACTGAAATTTACTGACCTAATTATTTTTAACTTGTCCAGTGGTTGAATGGGTCTTTCACTTTGATCGGTTATTTCTAACTTTACGCTAGTTCTTAGTTCTAATTCTCTAGGCCTTCCTGCTCCAGAAAAACCTACTACAACCTTTTCATTAATAACCTCTAAATTAATGAGAACCTGAGCTTCTATAATTGATGATACAATTTTTACACCCGAACGCTTTAACCTGTTGAGCAATTCTCGACCAACCCCATTTTCAGCTCCAGATACAAATACTCTTTCAACTGGCAGTTGACTGGAAAGAACTTTGAATTTCCATCCACAACAAGTAAGCGAACACAAACAACAAACTACTAATAAATATTTTGTTACTTTGTCAAGAGGAAAAGTGAATTTCATATCAATATTTGAATCAATTATTTTTTCAACACAATATTTATAAGTCTATTAGGTACGATTATAGTCTTTTGAATACCTTTACCTAAACTGAATTTCTTGAAAGCTTCAGATTTAAGAGCCGTTGTAATAATTTCATCATTACTAGCGTTGGAACTTATTTTTAAATTTGAGCGTACTTTACCATTAATTTGACAAACAATATTAATTTCATCTTGTATTAGTGCACTTTCATCAATTTTTGGCCATGTGGCTGAAACAAGATTTCCAAAACCGTCGATAAAACCAAGCTCTTGCCAGATAGTTTCAGTAATATGTGGTGCTATCGGATAAAGAATTCTTAATAAAATGGACATACTTTCTGTAAATAATTCATAAGAATTACCCAACTCCGATCTTTGTATTTTGGAAGAATTTATGTTTGAGCTGATAGATTTTTCTATGGTGTTGAATAATTTCATTGAAGCAGAGACGACAGTGTTGTAGTGTTGTCTTCGTATATCAAAATCTGCTTGTTTTAAAATTTCGTGGGTTTGTTTTCTTAAATTTGACTTAGTGGGTTTACCAAACAAATTTGAGACTAAATCAATAGAGGATTTATTTATTTTATCTTGATTTAAGAAACAAAAATTCCATAAACGCTTTAAAAATCTATGAGAACCTTCCAACCCATCCATGGACCATTCCAGTGTTTGCTCAGGAGGTGATGCAAAAATTGTGAATAGTCTGGCGGTATCAGCACCATATAAGTCAATTAAAATTTGTGGGTCAACTCCATTATTTTTTGACTTTGACATTTTTTCAGAATTTCCAATCATGACTTCTGAATTATCTTTCATAAGAATAGCACTATCAATCTTGCCTTTTTGATCACGATGAATAGTAATTTCCTCTGGATTAAAAAAAGTTACTTTGTTTGATTTACTTTTTTTGTAGAAGGTTTGATTAAGAACCATCCCTTGAGTTAACAAACTTTTGAAAGGTTCTTCGAAATTTACGAGCCCTAGAGTTTTCATAACTTTGGACCAAAATCTGGCGTAAAGAAGATGCAACACTGCATGTTCAATTCCTCCAATATATTGATCCATTGGCATCCAATAATTGATTCTAGAATCAACCATTGATTTATCTAAATTAGGGGAGCAGTAACGCATAAAATACCAACTTGAGTCTATGAAAGTATCCATGGTATCTGTCTCACGGTGAGCATGACCATTACACTTTGGACATTTTGCTTTATAAAATTCTTCGCAATTCAATAAAGGATTACCAAATCCATCTGGTTTGATATTTTCAGGGAGAATGACAGGTAGATTTTTTTCAGGAACTGGGACAGAACCACAAACTTTACAATGTATTATAGGAATTGGAGTGCCCCAGTATCGCTGTCGACTTATTCCCCAGTCTCTTAATCTAGTTTGAGTAGTTTTTTCCCCAATTTTTAACTTTTCTAAATCTGTAATTATTTTAATTACAGCTTGCTCTCTTGGAAGACCATCATAGGAACCTGAATTCATGCATATAGTATTTTCCTTACTCGCATACCAGTCTTTCCAATTATTACTGTCAAATTTGTTGATTTTTTTTGAATTTTCAATTGATCGGATTACTTGTCTGATGCCGAGACTATATTTTTTAGCAAAATGAAAATCTCGCTCATCATGAGCAGGGACTCCCATTACTGCACCGTCACCGTAAGACATGATTACGTAATTACCAATCCATATTGGGATTTTTTCATTGGTTAGAGGGTGAGTAACTGAAAGTCCGGTAAAAATCCCCTCTTTTTCACGAATAGCTATTTCAGCTTCTGTTTGATTTCCCAATTTACAAGTTTGAATGAAGCTTTTTACTTTAGAGTCAACTTTAGCAACATAATTTGCAATAGGATGTTCAGCAGCAATTGCAACAAAGGTGATACCCATTATTGTGTCAGGTCTTGTTGTATAGACACGTAATTTGCCATCATTGATAAGTTTTTTTTCTTCATTTCTTATCTCGTGGGAAAAAGAAAAACTTAGCCCTATGGATCTACCAATCCAATTTTCTTGCATGGTTTTTACTCTTTTTGGCCAATCGAGATTCTCAAGTCCAAGAGTAAGATCTTTGGAGTACTTTGTAATTGCGAGGTAATACATAGGCACCTCACGCTTTTCAATTTTGGCTCCAGACCGCCAGCCAAAACCATCGATTACTTGTTCATTAGCTAAAACAGTTTTATCTACCGGATCCCAATTAACAGAGCCAGTTTTTTTGTAAGCAATCCCTTTTTCTAACATTTTAAGGAATAACCACTGGTTCCATTTATAATAATCCGGTGAACAAGTAGAAAACTCTCTACTCCAATCAATTGCCAAACCAAGAGACTGTAGTTGTTTTTTCATAGTTGAAATGTTTGAGTTTGTCCATGCCGAAGGAGAGAGATTTTTGGATATAGCTGCATTTTCTGCCGGCAATCCAAATGCATCCCATCCCATCGGCATGAGGACGTTGTAACCCATCATTCTTTTCCATCTAGCAATAACATCATTAATTGTATAATTACGAACATGCCCCATGTGAAGACGACCTGATGGGTAAGGTAGCATTGAACAGGCGTAATATTTACCTTTTGAAAATTTTGGGTCGTTTTCAATTACTTTAAATTGTTGATTGATTTCCCATTTTTTTTGGATTTCTTTTTCAATCTTTTGGGGGTTATAATTTTTGTCAAAAAGAGTAGAGTCAGTCATTTTTTCCTATACAGTACAAATATTTATTAATTGATATTTTAACCATTAGTGAGTTTCAAATTAAAGAAAGTTTTTTCAATTTAAATTATAAAACATGAGATTCGAAAGATATGAACCCTGAATTTTTAGATGGATTGAATGATCCACAAAAAGCTGCTGTCACGATTGAAAACGGCTCTGCACTTGTTTTGGCAGGTGCAGGCAGTGGGAAAACTCGAGTATTAACTACAAGGATTGCCTGGTTGTTGTCTATGGGAAAAGCCAGTTCTCAAGAAATCCTTGCAGTTACATTTACTAACAAAGCAGCTAAAGAAATGCTACTAAGAATTGGATTAATGCTTCCTTATAACTTGCGTAGTATGTGGATTGGGACTTTTCATGGATTATGCAATAGGATGCTTAGACATCATCATGAACAAGCTGCATTGCCTGAGTCATTTCAAATTTTAGATACCCAAGATCAACTATCATTTGTTAAGCGTTTGATGAAAAACTTGAGTGTAGATACAGATAAATTTCCCCCTCGACAAGTTCAAAAATTCATAAATTCTGCCAAAGAGGAAGGGTTAAGGTATGACAGTGTTGACGATCCCAATGGATTTAATCGGCCTTATATTGAGCTTTATGAAGCTTACGATATCCAGTGTCAAAAAGAGGGAGTTGTTGATTTTGGTGAACTTTTGCTACGCACTCTTGAGCTTCTTCAACGTTCCGAATCTATTAGAAAACACTATCAATCAAGATTCAAACATATTTTAGTAGATGAGTTTCAAGATACAAATTCTTTACAATACTCCTGGTTAAAATTACTAAGTGGTCGATCCACTGGAGTACTTGCAGTTGGCGATGACGATCAAAGTATATATGCATTCAGAGGAGCTAATGTTGCAAATATGCAATACTTTGAAAAAGATTTTAAAATCACTAAAATTATTAGATTAGAACAGAATTATAGATCTCATGGATTTATTCTTGACGCAGCTAATTCTCTTATTTCCAGAAACACATCCAGGCTAGGAAAAAATTTGTGGACTGATTCTGGAATGGGAGAATGTATCAGGGTTTTTGAATCACCTGAAGATGTCTTTGAAGCCGCTTGGGTAGTAGATGAAGTTAAAGACTTTATTAATATGGAAACATCTCCATCAGATATAGCAATTTTGTACAGAAGCAATGCGCAATCTAGGATTTTGGAACACGAGTTAAATAAAAGAAATATTGATTATAGGGTGTATGGCGGACTTCGTTTTTATGATAGAGCAGAAATAAAACATGCTTTAGCTTATTTGAGACTTTTAGAAAACCAAAATGACGATACCGCTTTTATGAGAATTGTAAATTTTCCATCTCGTAAAATTGGCAATAGATCACTTGAGCAACTTCAAGATGTTGCCAAAACCCTGGATTTATCTTTATTTGATGCAATCGACAACTTAGAGGGCAAGGTAAGTTTAGCTTTAAGTAAGTTTAAAGAGATGATTGAAGATATTAGAAATGAGATAAATTTTAGTAATTTACCAGAAACAGTTGATTTGGTTATTCGTAGATCTGGACTCGAAGAATATTACCTGTCGGAAAAAAATGGTTCTGAAAGGTTAGAAAACCTTAAAGAGTTAGTCACAGCATCGTCAGGTTTTATTGCAGAAGAAAAAATTAGCAGTTCAATACCTTCCAATTTTGGAATTAGCCGGCGAAGTTCAAAAAATGAAAATATCGAACCAAATAAGCCAGTCACCCTTGTTGACGAAAGTGAATTTGATAAAAATTTAAATCTCACTCCGCTAGCCAAGTTTCTTGTTAATGCCTCATTGGAATCTGGTGAAAGTCAGGCTGGTGCAGGAAAGGCCGCAGTGCAATTGATGACTATTCATTCAGCTAAAGGGTTGGAGTTTGATGTTGTCTTTGTAACAGGCTTAGAGGAGGGTTTGTTTCCTCACGAAAATTCTTTAAGCGAAATAAATGGAGTTGAAGAAGAGAGACGGCTGATGTACGTTGCAATGACCAGAGCAAAAAAAAGGCTATTTCTCTCATCAGCACAGGCAAGAAGGTTGCACGGCCAAGTAAGATATCATCAACAAAGCAGATTTTTAGAAGAAATTCCAAAAGAATGTTTAAAGAAATTATCAATGCAACACGATACTAATCTGAATCATGCGAGTGCTTTTAATGGCCGTAAACTGAATGTCGAAAACCAAACCTACGGCTTAACTCATAATGAATTACATTCAAATTTTTCATCTAATGAAAAAAATAGTAATAATTTAAACGCATTGAAAGTTGGTCAGTATGTTAGACATCAAAGATTTGGTGATGGGATAGTGCTTGCTCTTCAAGGAACTGGCTCAGAAGCAAGTGTTCATATAAAGTTTGAGCAAAACGATGTTCGTTGTTTGTCTCTTGCCATTGCCAAACTTGAAAAAATTTAAAGTTTAGAAAATGTCAAAGGTCCGTATTCTTTAAACTTTTTTTCCACTTAAAAAGTAAATTCAGTGCTGTATTAGGAGAACAATTATTTGGATCGATGTTGCAAATTTCCTTAGCTATTTTTTTAAATAGATCACTTTCAAATTTTTGTCTAGCCGATTTAATTTCATTATTTTTTTCTTGGTTATTGGAAGAAGTTGAATGTGAAATTATTTTTGCATGTTGAATTATTGGCAATGGAATTCCGGCTAGTTTTGCAACTTTTAAGCCAAAACTTTTACTGGCAGGTCCTTCTTTTAGTTCATATAAAAAAATAATTTTCTCCTCTTCTTCTTTTGTTGTTATGTGAAAGTTTTTGATTTGATTTTGAGTTTTTTCTAATTCTGTTAATTCGAAATAGTGCGTTGCAAATAGACACAGGGCTTTTGTTTTTTGTGCGAGTTGAGTTGCTATAGCTGTAGCTAATGCAAGGCCATCGGAGGTGGATGTTCCCCTACCTATTTCATCTAATAAAACTAGACTTTTGTTTGTGCTTTCATGAAGAATCTTTGCGGCTTCATTCATTTCAACCATGAACGTTGATCTGCCACCAGCAAGATCGTCTGCAGCACCTATTCTGGTAAAAATTCTGTCAACAATTCCAATTTTTGCTTTTTTTGCTGGAAGAGGTGAACCTATTCTCCCCAAAATGACTATAAGAGCAACCTGTTTCATATAGGTTGACTTACCACTCATGTTGGGACCTGTTAGTAACATCATGCTTTTTTTATCATTTAGCTTCGTATCATTTGGATAATAGTTATGTTCAAAACTTAAAGAGTCTTTATTTGAGGCTAATACAGGATGAGAGCCTTGCTCAATAATAATTTCTGGTTTGTTTGTTAATTCGGGTAATATCCATTTGTTTTCGGAAATTTTTAGGGCTAAAGTTGCAAATACATCAAATAAACAAACTGATTCAGATAAGTCGAATAAAAAATCAGTGTTTTTCTTCAAGTCATCTAGAAGGTGACCAAAAATGATCTGTTCACGTTCGACGGCGTTCTCTTTGGCAAAAAGTATTTTATCCTCCAGCTCTTTTAATTCTGGTGTTGTGAATCTCTCAGAGTTTTTTAATGTTTGTTTTCTCACATAGTTTTCAGGAACTTTGTTTTTATTGCTATCAGTGACTTCAAAAAAATATCCATGGGCAGGACTGTAGCCAATTTTTAAATTTGAAATTCCTGTTTTACTTTTGTGCTCAATCTCTAGCTTCTTTAAAAAGTCATTGCTCTTTTTTTCTATACGTCGGAAGTTATCAAGTATTTCGTCAAATCCATCCTGAATGAATCCACCATATTTCATTTTATTACTAAAGTCATATGACAAACAATTTGTAATTCTTGCAACCAGTGAATGTAGCTTTGAATTTGAAAAACTCTGATAAACAGTTTCAATGTATTTGTTATTACTGGCTTTTATTAAATGACTAAGTTCATGTATTTTTATAAGATTTTGAGAAAGAGAACAAAGCTCTCTTGGAGAAGTGTTTCCTAACGAAATCCTTGCCGCTACTCTGCTTATGTCGATAATGCCTTTTAGTGCAGAGTGTAACCGTGGCCTTTCCGAAATCCAATGAATACTTTTTTGTCTTTCTAGCAAGAATTCGTTACTTGACAGTGGGGATAAGACCCAGTTGTTTAAAAGTCTTGATCCGCCACTGGTTTGACATCTGTCTAAACATGAAATTAATGTAATATTTTTTTCCGAGTTATCATACAAGGGTTTATTGAGTTCTAATGCTTTTTGGGCTGTAGTGTCGAGAATTACAAATTGAGATTGTTTGATTTTTTTTGGGAACCTAAGATATTTTATGGGTTGACCAATGTTTTTTTCTGCGTAATTAATCAAAGCACTCATAGACTCTAATACAGAATTGACACCAGTTAATTCTATTGATTCTAATGAGTGAATTGCCAACCTTTTTTTTAGAGTGGAAGTACCCTTTTCTGCATCAAATTCCCATGATGGAAGAGGTACTATTTTATTTTGAGGAACTATTTCTTTAAGAGAGAAAAAAACATTTTTTGGTTCTAGGTCTTTATCGTTAGGATTTAAGTTTTTTTTTGTATCTGGAATCAGAATTTCACCAATATCGAATTTAGAGATGGCTGTAAGTATTTGTTCACAAGGAGCTTGGTCTGTGACTTTAACGATATCAGGTTTAAACCAAAATAATTCTCCTGTAGAAACATCAATCAATGAAATCCCAGAAGATAAATTTATGCACATTAGCCAAGTTTGTGTTTTCTCAGAGACAAGCCCACTATCAAATAATGTTCCTGCGGTTACTATCCTTACGACTTTTCTTTCTACAAGACCCTTGTAACCCACAGGATCACTTACCTGTTCACAAATAGCAACTGTTTTTCCAGCATTGATCAGCTTTTTAAGATAATTTTGATGTGCAGATACAGGAACTCCCGCCATTAGAACTGGTTCGTTTGCACTTTTACCTCTTTGAGTTAAAGTTATTCCAAGAATTCGTGAGGCTTCTAATGCATCGCCATAGAAAAGCTCATAGAAATCACCCATCCTGAAAAAAACCAAGTTATTTGGATGGTTTTTCTTTATTTTCAAAAATTGTTTTATTACAGGAGTATGACCTTCAAGGTTCATTAGCTGACTTTTATTCTGGGTTTAATTGAAAACTCATGATTTGATAAAGTTCTGATGAGCAAAGCAAATATTTTTGGATTAGCGGCCACGATGTTGGAGGAAAATAAATAATCGTTGTCTCCATTAAAGTTTCCAACAAACCCTCCAGCCTCTTGTACAATAAGACTGCCAGCAGCTGAGTCCCATGGCATTAGCCCTATTTCAAAAAAACCGTCAAAACGTCCTGATGCAACATAGCAGAGTTCTAAAGCAGCAGAGCCAATTCTTCTAATACTTATAGATGACTTTGAAATAGTTTGCAAAACTGAATAATAACTGTCAAATAAATCTGGGTCTCTTGGAGGAAATCCCGTAGCAATTAAAGATGATTGAAGTCTAATTTGTTTAGAAACTCGGAGTCTGCGATCGTTTAGATAAGCACCCCTACCCTTGGACGCAGTAAAAAGCTCGTCGCGTGAAGGATCATAAACTACTGCCTGTTCAATCTCTTTCTTGTGATGCAGTGCTATGGATACGCAATAATTAGGGAGACCATGAATGAAATTGGTTGTCCCATCAATTGGGTCTATGATCCATGTAGGGTGATTATAAGAAAATTTAATGGGTTCATTTTTCCCAGAAGAGGTTGCTTCCTCAGCAAGAAAATGGTGACTTGGATAAGCTAATTTCAGTATGTTTATTATTTCACTCTCGCAATTTTTATCTATGTCAGTTACAAAATCATTTTTTTCTTTCTGAGATATTTTGATAATTCCGGGATCAAGACTAGCTCGATTAATGATTGATCCAGCTTTTCTAGCAGCCTTTATGGCAGTATTTAACATCGGGTGCATAAGTTTCCTTTAACTTAATATTAATCAATTGTAATGAACACAAACCAAAACAAGTTTATTTATGACAATTTAAATAGAATTAATTGGATTTTTGTTGATTTAAGCCATCCTGGAAATCTCGGAGCATGTGCTAGAGCTTTAAAGGTAATGGGTGCATCAAATATTAATTTAGTAAATCCAAAAAAAAAGGGATTAGGCTCAGATGATGTTGCAATCAGAAGAGCTGCTGGTGCAAAAGATGTCTTGCATTCATCCACAGTCTCAACTTTTGAGAAAGCTAGCAAAAATGCTAATTGTGTAATTGCATTTTCCTCAAGAAAAAGATCACTTCAACCACCAGAAATAGAATTTGATAGCATGATAAACATGGTTGTTAAATTACTGTTATCCTCTAAACAACACAGGGCCTCAATGGTTTTTGGCGGTGAGAGAGTGGGTTTACATAATGAAGATTTAATAAAATGCACTCACGTTTGCAAATTTAACGTAAACCCTATTTACTCCTCGTTAAATTTGTCACATGCTGTTCAATTAGTATCTTACGCCTTGAGGATAGAACTAATAAAACAATTTTTGATTTTGACTGATTCTAAAAGTTTAATTGATCGGGAGAATAAAAAAAATAAATTCACTTCAAAAAATGTTTGCATTACCCAAGAAAAAATTTTAAGTCTCAAAAATTCCTTTTTGGAATTAACTAAAGATGTAGGACTGATTAAATCAAATAATGCGGGAAGAATTGAACAAAGAATTAGTAGAATCTTGGCTACATCTAATCTTTCTGAAAACGACTTTAAACTTTTGCAAAGTTTTTTTGCTTTGATAAAAAAAAAATTGAAAGATTAAATTCAAAAAAATAAGAGAAAAAATGAAAAAATATAAATTTTTAGAAGACATTGATACCATTTCACTTCGAGACCCTGCTGCAAAATCTTGGTTTGAAGTGGTTTCTTGTTACCCTGGACTTCATGCGCTTTGGAGCCATCGTGTTTCTCATGTTTTATGGAAAACCCAGTTCTCCGCTCTAATGTTACTTGCAAGGTTTTTATCCACGTTATCTAGAATGATAACTGGGATTGAAATTCATCCAGGGGTAAAGATTGGTAGAAGGCTTTTTATTGATCACGGGCATGGTGTTGTAATAGGAGAAACTTCAGAAATTGGAGATGATTGTACTATTTATCAGGGAGTGACTTTGGGAGGAACCTCTTTGGAAAAAGGGGAGAAGAGGCATCCTACTATTGGGGATGAAGTTGTTATAGGAGCAGGTGCAAAAGTTTTAGGGCCTTTTGTAGTTGGTTCAAGGGCAAAGATTGGGTCAAACGCTGTTGTCGTCGAAGCTGTGTTACCCGATACAACTGTTGTTGGCATCCCAGCAAGAGCTATTGGAAAGGATCAAATTTCGGAACAAACATCAGGATCTGATTTTCATGCATATGGTGTATCAGGTGCGATGAAAGATCCGGTTGATGAAAAATTGGAGCGAATTAATAGGTTGCTAAAAGATCAAGATGAGGAATTGAAGGCTTTAAAAATTAAATTAGGTGTCAAGTCAAAATCTGACTGACAACATTTCTTTTTACATACAGAGCCCCACCATGAACATTTCCATAATCGTCAAAGGTCCAATTAGGAATTACCCATCTAAGTCTTCCAGATGGCAAGGTAGTTTTTCCTGGTAAGTGAGTATGTCCATGAATCAGCATATAAGCATTGTTTTTTTTTAGTAAAGTTTCAACTGCTTTATGGTTAACGTCCATGATTTCCATGGATTTCAATTTTTTTCCTTCTTCACTACTTGCCCTCAAAGATCCTGCTATTTTTTGTCTCTCAATTAGTGGTTTAGACCCAAATTTTTTTTTCCAATCGCTGGTTTGTACCATTTTTCTGAATACTTGATGCTGAATGTCGTCAGTGCAAAGTTCATCTCCGTGAACTAGTAATATTTCATCTTTACTTTCATTAAATTGTAATTTGACCATTGGAGCCAATTGTTTAGCATGAATGTGGGAAAGCAGTTGATCACCCATTAAAAAATCTCTATTGCCGTGCATAATTCCTATCGATATGTCTAGCTTTTTAAGGGAAAGAAAACATTCCTTTAAACTTTTAATTACTTTATCAAATGAATATCTTTTTTCAGAGTAGATAAGATCATCTCCAACCCAATGATCAAATAAATCACCCAAGATCAGTAACCATTGGGGCTTCTCTTTTAGATCACCCCTAAGGCAATATTTCGTTACCCAGTCACAAAAAAAATTTGCAATTGGCAAATTTTCAGGGCTTAAGTGTAAATCTGAACAAATTAAAACACTTTCAGCTTTAATTTTGGATATGGTCATTTTCTTATAATAGCCTTATTGATTAATACTGGTTCAATTGGAACATCATCATAAAAACCTTTGGTAGTTGTTGGAACCTCGGCTATTTTTTTTACCACGTCAATGCCCTCAATGACTTTGCCGAATACCGCATAACCCCAACCACTCATAGATTTTCCGCTATGATCAAGAAAATCATTATCAACCAAGTTGATGAAAAATTGTGCTGAGGCCGAATGAGGATCACTAGTCCTGGCCATTGCTAGAGTGAAAGCTTTATTTTTTAGACCGTTATCTGCCTCATTCTTGATTGATTTATTAGTTTCCTTTTCTTTCATGTTTTTTTCAAAACCGCCACCTTGTATCATGAATCCATCAATAACTCTATGAAAAATCGTCTTATTGTAATGGTCTTCGCGAACATATTCTAAAAAATTCTCGACTGTTTTCGGAGCTTTCTTCTTATATAATTCAATCACGATTTTTCCTAAACTTGTCTCAAATTCAACATTCATTAAATTTATCTCCTATTTTTTTTTAAAATTTCTTATAACTCTGGATTTAGTAAGAAACGGCATTTGATTCAAATGGTCAAGCTTTTTATCAAGTCTTGAGGACGAAGGTAACTTGGACAGTCCTTTCTTATAAGTGATATTGGCTAGATATACATATAAATCTCCGAGATTTTCGTACGCAAGCACATAGTTTGGATTATTTGTAATTGCTTTTTCTAAAGCCTCTCTTGCTTCGTTAGGTTGTCCTCTCATTAAATATAGAACAGAAAGGTTATTATATGGCTCAGAAAGCTCGGGAAATTCTTCTGTAAATCTTTCAAAACTCTCAATTGCCCGATTTGTTTCAATTTTTACCGAAGAAAGATCAGAATTATCACTATTTTGGTTGATAATAGCAAATTCAGCAAGAAGTACAGCTTTAAGATACCTCCATTGGGCATCACGGGGTTTTATTTTCAGTTGTTCGTAAATTTTATGTTTTGCCTCTTCCAGACGACCAAGCTCAATTAATTCTCGTGTGTTTTCAATTTCTTGGGAAGATTGAAACTTTTGCTGAAATGATTTAGATGTTTGTACTTGCGACAAACAAAAGTTATGGACACTAATCGTCAAGAATACAACAACAATTTTAATTAAACTTTTGCTCAGTGAAAGATCGTTAAACATAATTTATTATTAACCTTTCTTAAAAAAAAACATGGTGCGATTTTGAAAATTTTTAACAGCATGGGAAGAAAAAAACAAGATTTCGTCCCTTTGGTCAACGGTAAAGTCAGTATATACGTGTGTGGGATGACTGTTTATGATTATTGTCATTTAGGTCATGCAAGGGTGATGGTTTTTTTTGATATTGTTCGTCGTTGGTTTGAGGCATGCGGCTTTAAAGTTAATTATGTAAGGAATATAACTGATATAGATGACAAAATTATAGCCCGCTCAATTTCGGAAAAAATTTCTATTCGTGAACTTACTGATAAATTTATTTTTGAAATGAAAAAAGATGCTAAGTGTTTAGGAGTTCTAGACCCATCACACGAGCCTAGGGCCACTGAGTATGTGCCTCAAATGTTGGAGTTAATAAAAAGATTGGAATCTTTAGGCTATGCTTATGAGTCCAATGGCGATGTCAATTTTGCTGTGCGAAGATTGAAATCTTACGGAAAATTATCTGGTAAATCGATAGATGAATTGAGATCAGGTGAAAGAGTTTTAGTCGGTGAAGACAAAAAAGATCCCCTCGATTTTGTTCTTTGGAAAAAAACTAAACCTCATGAACCCGAAGAAGCTTCCTGGAAATCTCCATACGGAGATGGAAGACCTGGTTGGCATATAGAATGTTCAACAATGAGTAGTGAAATTCTTGGACCGCGCTTTGATATTCATGGCGGAGGAATTGATTTGCAATTTCCTCACCATGAAAATGAAATTGCACAGTCAGAGGGCGCATTTGGTTGCTACAATAACAATAATTTGGTTAGCACATGGATGCACGTTGGTTTTGTAACTGTTGAAAAAGAAAAAATGTCTAAGTCACTTGGAAATTTTTCAACCATTAGGGAAATTCTTGTAGACAATGATCCCGAGTCTGTTCGGTACTTTTTGTTAAAAGGTCATTACAGAAGTCCCATTAACTATTCACTTGAACAAATTAAAAGTGCTAAAAATTCTCTCAGAAGTCTTTATCATGTTTTGGAAATTGGAGATGAAACAGGTGAATTATCAAAAACCGAACAATTGAGATACATTGATAGAGCAATGAAGTCTGATGATCCCTTCGCTAAGGATTTTAGAGACGCTCTTCAGGATGATTTTAATACCCCAAAAGCACTAACTATTTTGTTTGGTTTCGCTGCTCAATTAAAAATTCAAATAAAATCCCAGCAAAAATTCCAAATTACGGTTTTTAGAGGTTTAGGGCTTATTTTGGGTTTTTTTGCAAGATCTCCTGAGCAAGAAAGACACTTGATAGTTGGCCCAAATTCACAAATCTCCGAAGAGGAAATAAAAAAACTATTAGTAGAGAGAAACTTAGCAAAAAACAAAAAAGATTTTCAAAAGGCCGATGAAATAAGAAATATCTTAAACTCTCGAGGTATTATGTTAGAGGATGGTGTAAGTAAAACAAAATGGAGGAGAACCTAACTTTTTTTAAGCTTTCTTAGGTAACAAAATTATGAAGTTAACTTTCTTAGATTTTGAACAACCATTGGCAGAATTGAATGAGCGAATAGAAGAGTTGCGCCTTGTGCAAAATGATTCAGCTTTAGATATAAGTGAAGAAGTAAATCGACTAACCAAAAAAAGTGATGAATTATTAAAAAGTATTTTTAAAAAACTTGATCCATGGAAAATTTCACAGCTAGCAAGGCATCCTCAACGACCCTACACACTAGATATCATTTCTTCCATCACCACTAATTTTATCGAATTACATGGGGATAGAGCATTCGCAGATGATCCGGCTATTGTTGGAGGGCTAGCTCGCTTCAATGGAGAAGCGGTTGTTGTTCTTGGGCATCAAAAAGGTCGGGATTTAAAGGAACGAACCTTTCGAAATTTTGGAATGCCGAGGCCTGAGGGTTATAGAAAGGCAGCAAGGTTGATGAAATTAGCTGAAAAGTTTTCTTTACCTTTACTAACTTTTGTTGATACTCCTGGAGCTTATCCTGGAATAGGTGCTGAGGAGAGAGGTCAATCTGAGGCAATTGGAAAAAATCTTTTTTTAATGTCCAGTTTAAAAACTCCAATAATTTCCACAATTATTGGTGAAGGTGGGTCAGGTGGTGCTTTAGCAATTTCAGTTTCCGACAGGCTTATGATGTTCAAATATGCAATATATTCCGTGATTTCTCCAGAGGGTTGTGCATCTATTTTATGGAAAGATGCTGATAAGGCGAGGGATGCCGCCGAGATCTTAGGTATAACCGCAAGTCGTTTGCACGATTTAAACTTAATTGATTTAATTATCGATGAGCCTTTAGGGGGCGCACATCGCGACTATTCATTAGCGTGCAAGAATTTGAAAGTGGCCATTGCCGATAGCTTGGAAACACTCAAACAATTAAGCACAGACGAACTTATAAACCTAAGACAGGAAAAAATTCGTGGTTTTGGAAAATTTAAAGAGGCCTCCTAGTCCAGGTTCTAGAATTTTCGTAGGATTGTCGGGAGGCAGAGATTCCCTGGCTTTACTTCACTTAATAAATAAAAAAATCTTAAACTCAGACAAAGATTCACCTTGGCGAGGATCCGAAGTAAAGGCTATTCATATTAATCACAAACTACAGACCCTTTCAGACCACTTTGAAACTTTTTCAAAGGAGGTATGCAAAAATTTGGGCATTCACATAGAAATAAAGAGTTTAAATATTCATAGTGGAACTATCCGAAAATATGGTTTAGAGGCTGCCGCAAGACAAGGGAGGTTTGCTGCATTTCAAAATATATTAACAAATGATAACGATGTGCTAGCACTGGGTCATCACCTGGATGATCAAATTGAAACAGTTTTTTTGCAGTGGATGAGAGGGGCAGGTATGGAGGGATTAACAGGAATGTTAATTTTGGATAAAAAACTCCTAAACGGAAGATTATTAAATGTTTGGCGACCAATGTTAGAAACAACTAGAGTAGAAATTTCAAAATATCTCAAATCTAATAATTTGAAGTGGGTGGAGGATCCCACAAATGATGACCTTGAACATGATCGAAACTTGCTTAGACACAGAGTAATGCCTATGCTCAAGTTGATACGAAGTGGCGCTCCATCAGCAATGGGGAGAAGCGTTAAACATTTGCAATCCGCACGACTGTTACTAGAAAAAATGACTAATTCGGCTCTTGAAGTTTGTGAAATTAAGAAACATTCAAAGTGCAGTCGTATTAAAAGTTTATCTAAATATAGTCTACTTCAATTAGATGACCAGTTGATTTCTAGAGTGTTAAGAGCCTGGTTGATTAAAATGGGTTTAAGTGTTCCTCCGACAAAACGATTGCAAGAATTCGTTCGTCAGCTTAGAAAGTCATCAAAAAAAACAGGCAGTCTTATTGAGGTAAATGGCGAAAACGGATACTTAATAGTTAGCGATATTAATGAATTAACTTTGAAAATTAAATAGTATGAAACTAATAATTCAAAAATATGGGGGTACATCCGTTGGATCTTCTTCAAGAATTTTAAAAGTTGCTCATAGAGTGAAGAAGTGGTACCAGTGCAATTATGACCTGGTTATAGTCACATCGGCAATGTCTGGTGAGACCAATAAACTTCTAAGTTTGTTGAATGAGGTTTCAACTAATAACAAAAAATGGCCGCGAGAGTTAGATCAAGTACTTTCCTCAGGAGAACAGATTGCTGCAGGCTTGCTTGCTACCTGTTTAAATGAGATTGGTGTTCCTTCAGTAAGCTATGCCGGCTGGCAAGTACCAATAAAAACTAATTCAGCTCATGGTAAAGCTCGAATAGATTCAATTGATACAAAAAAAATTATTTCTGAACTAAATAAAAAAAAGGTCGTCATTGTGACAGGTTTTCAAGGAGTTGATCAGTTAGGATCAATCACCACTCTTGGCCGAGGTGGTTCAGACACTTCTGCAGTCGCATTAGCGGCTGCATTGAAAGCTCGGGAATGCTTGATTTACACTGATGTTGATGGCGTTTACACCACGGATCCAAGAATTGTCCAAGAGGCAAGAAGATTAAGTAAAATAACTTTTGAAGAAATGCTTGAGATGTCAAGTCTGGGCTCTAAAATATTGCAAATAAGGGCTGTTGAATTTGCAGGTAAATACAAAGTAAAAACCAGAGTTCTTTCTAGTTTAACGGAATTCAATATTCCTATTAAAGAAGAATCAACTTCAGGTACTTTGATTACTCACGAGGAAGATAAAAAAATGGAAAATGCAGTTATTTCTGGTATTGCTTTTAACAGAGACGAAGCGAAAATTACCATAACTGGGGTACCTGACACACCTGGTGTAGCATTCAAAATTTTAGGGCCCATTGCTAAAGCAAATATTGATGTTGACATGATTATTCAAAACTCTAGCAATGATGGAACCACAGACTTTTCTTTTACAGTAAATAGAACTGAACTCAACGAAGCAATTGCAGTGCTAAATAATAGCGTAAGACCCGAAATCAATGCTTCAGAGATCTCTAGTGACAATCAGATTTGCAAGGTTTCTGTTGTAGGTATCGGCATGCGATCTCACGTTGGAGTTGCAAGTCAAATGTTTGAGGTTCTTTCAAATGAAGGAATAAATATCAAAATGATATCCACAAGCGAGATTAAAATTTCCGTTGTAATAAATGACAAATATATGGAGTTGGCCGTAAGGGCTTTACATAAAGCTTTTGAATTAGACCAAAAATAACATTTATTTATTTAAATCAAAACTCAATTAAGCACTTATAATATTTAATTGTGGAGACGTGACTGAGAGGCCGAAAGTGCTCCCCTGCTAAGGGAGTGTGTGTCAAAAGCGCACCGTGGGTTCGAATCCCACCGTCTCCGCCAACAAAAATAGTTGGAATTTTATGTTAGTTCTAATTAGAAAAACAGACTCCCCCACATCAATTTTTACACTAAAAGTTGATTGTGTGAAGAATAAAATAAAGACGCTCGTGAAATAGAAAAAATTTTTGTAATTTAAAAATGGTTACCATTACCTTGTGCTTAAGCATAGAAGTAAAGAAATTTTGTAAAGTATTTCCTAATAATACTGGGGAATTGCAGGATACCAAAAACTTTACAATAGTTTNATTGAATNTATTAACTAAAAAATAGTTACTGTAAACATTGTTTCAAATAAAATTTAAGAGAGTTTAATGAAAGTATCANATTGTTTTAACTTCCATGATTTTAGAAAGCTTGCTCAAAAAAAACTTCCATTACCCATTTTTAACTATATAGATGGTGCGGCGGATGATGAGATAACTTATAACCGGAATACCGAAGCATACAATGATGTTGACTTGGTTCCTAACGTATTGCGGGGAGTAGAAAATGTAGATTTATCAACAACTATTTTCGGGAAAAAAATAGACTTACCTTTTTATTGCTCCCCTACAGCTGTTCAGAGACTTTTTCATTACGANGGAGAAAGAGCTGTTGCCAAAGCTGCAGATAANTATGGAACNATGTTTGGTGTTTCGTCTCTTGCCACTGTAAGCGTAGAGGAGGTGGCAAAAATTACCAATTCTCCAAAAATGTTTCAGTTTTACTTCCACAAAAATAGAAGTTTAAATGAAAATATGATTGACAGAGCAAAAGATGCTGAATTTGATGTTATGGCTTTAACCGTTGACACTATAACTGGTGGAAATAGAGAAAGAGATTTAAGGACTGGTTTTAAAATTCCTCCTCAATTGACGTTAAAAGGAATGATGAGTTTTGCACTTAAACCAAATTGGGGAATAAATTATTTGACTAAGCCTAAATTCGAATTGCCGCATTTACAGGANTATGTAGCCGAGGGAACAAGTGCAGTAAGTTCAATTGGAGATTATTTTTCAAATATGTTGGATCAATCCATGAGTTGGAAAGATGCAGAAAATTTGTGTAAAAGATGGAATGGTCATTTTGCACTTAAGGGTGTGATGAGTGTCGAAGATGCCAAAAAAGCTATTGATATTGGTTGTACTGGACTTATTATTTCTAATCACGGTGGTAGGCAGTTGGACGGTTCACGGGCACCTTTCGACCAATTGCAAGAGATTGTTGACGCAGTTGGTGATCGCATTGACATAATTTGTGATGGTGGAATCCAAAGGGGATCACATATTCTAAAAGCTTTGTCATTAGGGGCGAAGGCTTGTTCAGGAGGAAGACTTTATCTTTATGCCCTAGCAGCAGCAGGTCAAAAAGGTGTTGAGAGGTCACTTGAGTTGTTTAAACAGGAGTTGGAAAGAGACATGAAACTNATGGGCTGTACATCAATAGATCAGCTCAGCAGAACTAATTTGCGTTTTCGTTAAGGAAATTTTCCCAAAGTAATAAATTTTTTTTCNTTATCTCAATTTGCGCATTTTTAATATTACTAAATTCTGTTANCATATANNCCTGAGTTNGAGGGAAATTTATGGCNGTAGAAGCNTCAGTAGGACTTTCTAGGGGTTCTGGTGCCTCCAGTGCTGAACCAGTTGAGAAAAAACCTGTTAATGATATTGGCAGAGTTTCCGTCAACCGTGCACTTGAGTTGCAAAAAGGTGATGTTGAGAAAATAGACAAGAGCGTCAATTTTGGTAGTGAGCCACTAAAAGAAAGACTTAGAGGACTAGATCAATCTCCTGCCAACTTCTCTGAAGCTAGAGCCAGCAAATTATCAACTGAGGAGAATTCTAATCAAAGAAAATTGCTTGATGAATCTGTTCAAAAGAAAATTTTTGATTCTGAAAAATATGAAGAGCGACTACAGAAATCAGTTCAAACTTTGAACCAAAGAATGGAGGAGTTAAATCGTTCTGTAAGGTTCTCGGTAGATAGACAGTTTGACAAAGATATAATTTCGGTTGTAAATCCAGATAGTGGTGATGTTATTCGCCAAATACCTCCTGAGGCAGCAATGAAAGTTTCGGAGGGAGTTAAATCGCTTAGAGGTATGNTGTTNGATGATTCTGCTTGAAGTCNCTTTTATTAAGAATTTGGTTATCNAATAATTTATTGTCTGGGTCTNAAAAAAGCGGGGCATGAGTCCAATCCTTGAGTGTTTGTTGGGGAATAAATGTATTCTCTGAAAACAGTCTTTCTCCCNTTGAAGTACNTGCAAATNAGAGATTTGTTATCTTTTGCATAATATTCTCCGAATATTTCAACCGTTTTCTCATCCAGGAAAGGTTCTCCTGGACTTATTATCAATTCGTTTTGAAGTATTTTTGAACCNGTTAGAAGCAAAAAAACTTCAGTTAGTAGGAGAACAAAGACAAATATTAAAATAACAACAATTGCGTTATTAGATTTCATTGGACTTTTTAAATGTNAAATTTATCATACTAAANTATAAATCAGAAATTNTATGAATTCAAATTATATGATTTAACTTTCTATAAAATTAAAGATACTAAGCTTGTATCCGATTTAAATAGAGTTATTTAAGGAAATTCTGGTTTTCGTAACCAGATAAACAACAGAAACTGTACTTAAGTTTAGGAATCTATTCATGAAAACTATTTTATCGAAGTGTAAAACCATATGGATTATCTTTAGTGGCATCTCTATGCTGTTACTTGGACTTGGATATTTTCATTTGAAGTCATCATTTTCCAAATTTAAATCATTATGTTTGTTTTTTGGTGGTATTGCGGTGCTTTTATCTGGTTGTGCTACTGTTTTTGAAGGCACATCTCAACCTGTGTCTGTGACTCTCGAACCTTCGTCAACCGTGTGTAGAGCTTACAGGGACAACAGAGAGCTTGGGGCTCTAACAAACTCAAATCCTGTGATTTATACACAAAGATCTAGCAAAGAATTAACGCTTGTATGTTCGGCCAGAGGTTATATACCAAGAATGTTGAAATTAGTAAGTAACCCATCTGGATTAGGNGCTATTGGGGCTGTCGCAGGTGGAACCGGTGTTGTAAATACCCTTTCAAACGAGTTAGGTTGGGACAACATCGTTGCCAACTCTAAATCAACCACTAACACGTATTTAGGATTAATTCCGGGATTTGTTGACATGTTAACTGGCGCGTATTGGAGTTATGATAACCAAATAAACATAGTACTAGAACCCAATAGCTAATTATAGACATTTAATTAATGATTTGCATTTGTAAAAATTATGGTTTTCTTTAAAAAAGAAATTAGCACAATAGCTTTGGTTTTTGTCATCAGCATTGGGTTTTTCAAACCAGGTCATCCACAAGATCAAAATTCTGAAGTTACTGAGTCAGAAGACCAAGAGCAAAGTAATTTTGGCAAACCCATAAGACCTGTACAAAATTCAACTTTTTATCCCGATGACGACCCCGAATCTGGAATGGACAAATGTCTTGTGGCAGATTTTAGATACTTGGCTNTAAATACTTCTGANCCAATCAAAAGAATGAAAAAAGCTGAGAATTGGGTAAAAAATAATTCAAAATTTTGTAATATTGCAAAATTAGTGTCCATCAGAAATAATCGAGCACAATGGCTCGGAACATCTGATTCTGCCACTATAGACGCCGAATTGGGAAGACAGTTAGAAATAGCTGGTGATTCATCACTTGAAATGCAAGCAGCTTTATATGGCTTAAAACTGCCACCTCCAGATGAGGAAGAGGAAAAGGAGTAAAAAATTTAGGTCGATTTAGACAAATAATAGAATTATNATAATCATAGTNAATTTGTCTAGGATATTACTTATAAATAAGAAATTATTAATTAATGCTCCCTCTCGTCTTCATTTTGGATTCTTAGACCCAAGTGCCAATTTGGGCAGGCGTTTTGCAAGTTTAGGGTTGTCCATAACTAATTTCGACACTCAATTATTAACAAGACCTTCCAAATCGCCTAGAGTTTTTGGTAAAGCTTGCACACCTGAGATAAAAAAAACAACTATCAGTTTGATTAAAAGNCTTCAAACTTACTTTGGNTCAAATGACGCCTTAAATGTTGAATTTATATCCATTCCTCCTCGTCACAGTGGTTTTGGAACAGGAACTCAACTTGCGTTATCAATAGCTAAATCCTTTTGCCAGCACTATAATTTTTTTTTCTCAGTTAATGAACTATCGGAAGTTATAGGTAGGGGTAATAGATCAGGTATAGGGATAGCTGCTTTTGAATGTGGTGGTTTTTTGATTGATGGAGGCAAAGGNAAAAATGTACTGCTTCCACCAATATTATTTCAAAAAAACTTTCCTAAGAACTGGAAAATTTTACTAGTATTAGACAACAGCATGACTGGCTTGTCTGGGGGAGCAGAAAGAGCCGCTATAAAAGGACTTCCAAAGTTTTCTCAAGAATCATCTGCTCGTATGTGTCACCAAACATTACTTAAAATTCTACCTGCTGTAATAGAAAAAGATTTTGGTGAATTTATTTTGGGATTAAATGAAATCCAAGAAATAATGGGAAACTACTTTTCCTCGGTTCAAGGAGGGTCAAATTTTTCAAGTTTAAAAGTTAAAGAACTCNTGAAATGGCTGGTTGAGAGATATGATGTGGCTATTGGNCAGTCCTCATGGGGCCCTACNGGTTTTGTTTTTTTTGAAAGTTTAGAGCATTTGGAAAGTGCGCTAAAAGAAATCAAAAAAAGGGGATTAGCAGATAATCCCTTACAAATTGAAATATCGGAAGCNTCTAATTTTGGAGCTATTACAAAGAAAATTGAGGACACACGAAAATGATCCTGGTTATTGGTCTTTCAACTAGAATGCTGGTCAAATCACTTTCTAATTCCCACGATGTTTTTGCAATTGATGTTTTNGGGGATTTGGATACGCTCGAGACGGCATGCGGATGGAGAAGTATTGGTAACGCAAATTATTTGATTGATGAAACAAGATTCTTAAAAGTTTTTAAAAATGTAGTAAAGGAGTACTCACCAACGGCCTTTATTCATTCGAGTGGATTTGAGGGCAAGTATCATTTAATCGAAAAGGCAGAAAAAACCCTGCCTCACTATGGTCTACCAGTCAAACGTATAAAAAAAGTTAGAGATTCAGCTATTTTTTTTAAAATGTTAAGCAAATTAAAAGTTAATTATCCTGAGACTATTGTTAAAGGTTTTGGGGTTAAATGTCCTAGAGGTTGGTTGAGAAAAAGCTTTGACACAGCCGCTGGAAGTGGTATTACAAAAAAAAATGACAGTAACCTAAATTCTCAATCCATCTACTTGCAAAAAGAGATCAGTGGAAAACCTATGAGTGTTTTTTTTTTAGCGGGCCGAGAAAAGATTAAAGTTTTTGGGTTTTGTGAAAATTTGTATATCAATAAAAATAGTTCGCCATATTATTTTGCGGGATTGATTGGCCCAATACAAATTTGTAATAGACTGATTAGTAAAATATTTGAAATTATTAAAAAAATTTCTAATGAATTTAATTTAATTGGACTAAACGGACTTGATTTCATTTTGATGAGTGAAAAAATTTATGTTCTTGAGGTGAATCCTCGCCCAACAGCCGCTATGGAAATTTTTGAAAATTTTTTTCGTTGCTCTCTTCTTGACTTACATTGTGATGTATTTTCTAGGCCATTTAAGCCGAAAAAATTAAGGGAAATAAAGTTTTTTGAAAAAATTTCTTTTGCGAAAAAAATTTACGGAACCAGAATTATTTTTGCAGAAAAAGATATTAATTTGACTCAAGATTTTTTTCGGCAATTAAACGGTCTATCATGGTGTAGAGATTTACCTAATGTTGATAGTTTAAAAAAAGGAGATCCCATTTGTTCAATCATGATTGAAGCAAATAGTATCAAATCGGTTAAATTATCACTCTTAAAAGCAAAATTTTCTATTGAAGACTTGTTAAGAAAAATATAAATGTTTGATCAGGGTAATAGAATATGTCAGAGTTTAAAAATATTAGTGTTAACAAAAAAAGTGAAAAATTAGTTGAGTCATTGGTTCTAAAACAAAAAGAATTTGGAATTAAAGTGTTTCACCATGCATCTGGAGTCCAAATAATTGATGCAGGAATAAATTCCAAAGGTAGCATTATTGCTGGCTTAAAAATAAGTGAAATTTGTATGGGCGGGTTGGGGACAATTAAGTTAATTGTTGATCACAGTAAACCCTGGCCTACATGGTTGTCAGTCTCAAGCTCAATCCCAGTGATTTCATGCTTGGGAAGTCAATATGCAGGATGGGATTTGTCAGCAACTAAAGAGGAAACTGGGAATGACTCTTTTTTTTGTTTAGGTTCAGGCCCTGCTAGGTCGCTGGCTTGTAAAGAAAAACTTTTTACCGACATAAATTATGGCGATATGAATTCAAAGGGTGTGTTAATAATGGAGGTCGATAAACTGCCACCCAGGTGTATTATCGAAAAAATCTTGAAAGATTGTAAACTTGTTGCTCAAGATTTGACTATTATACTTACCCCAACTCAAAGCCTTTCAGGCACAACACAAGTGGTAAGTAGAGTTTTAGAGGTTGCCCTTCACAAAACGCACACTCTCGGTTTTGATTTGAATGACGTTGTTGAGGGAGTTGCCTCGGCGCCACTTCCAAGTCCGGGAAAAGATTTTACTGAAGCGATGGGTAGAACTAATGATGCTATTTTGTATGGAGGTACTGTTCATTTATGGGTGAAAGGTAAAGATACAAATTCCAAGAAATTAGCTGAGGAATTATCGTCCAAAAATTCTGGAGACTATGGAGAGTCTTTCAGTAAAATTTTTAAAAATGTCAATTATGATTTTTATAAAATCGATCCCCATTTGTTTGCACCAGCTAATGTTTGGATCAGCAATTTAAATTCCGGAAATTCATGGAATTCGGGAAGTTTAAATCTAGATTTATTAATTCGACAATGGAAGTTGTGAAAATAATTAAATGGGTACACAAGTTGTTATTTTTTCAGACGATAAGGGTTGGCATACTCGTGCTCTTCAGAAAGAATTTTTTAAAAGAGGTCTAAAGACTCGCTGTGTGAACTTGGCAAACTGTTTTTTTGAAACCAAGAATGACATTCCATCAATAGTTATTCCAGGTTTTGGTAACTGTCCTCCAAAGTTAGCAATAGTTAGAGGTATTGCTGGAGGGAGTCTAGAGCAAATAACAAAAAGACTAGCTGTTCTCCATTTATTGTCTATAAATGGTGTAACTGTTGTGAATAAAGCCTCAGCTATTGAGAAAAGCGTCGATAAGGGAATGACTAGTTTTCTATTAAAAAAAAATAATATTCCAACACCTCGATTTTGGGTTACAGAATCTTTTGAACAAGCGAAAAAAATTATTAAAAAAATAACAGAATCGGGTAAAAAGGTTGTACTCAAACCACTTTTTGGGTCACAAGGTCAAGGTGTAACTTTGCTGGGAAATAAAAAAAATGACCTTTGCAATGTTTTGGACCTTAATTCAAATGAAAAAGTTATTTATTTACAACAGTTTATACCTGTAAATAAAAATATCGTTTCTCACGATTACAGAGTTCTGGTAGTTAATGAACATGCAATTGCTGTAATGAAAAGAATAGGGAAAACTTGGATTCACAACAGAGCACTTGGTGCAAATTGCGAAAAATGTGATTTAACCTCGAAGCTAAAATTTCTTGCTGAAAAAGCTGCAAAAATATTGGGCCTTGACATCGCTGGTGTTGATTTGATGCCCGATTCATCCGTAACCGAGGGTTTTCAGGTAATTGAAGTTAATGGCATTCCTGCTTGGAGGGGGGTACAAAGTGTAAGCGAATTTAATATTACAAAAAAAATGGTTGATCTCCTCCTTGAAAAAAAGTCTTTATAATTTTTGAATTACAATGATTGACGACGAACTAATTTACCTTAAAAAAGCTTTTTTCAAAGCAGGTTCTCTGGATGTAAAAGTCATAAAGCCTGGTAATGTATTCATGCAGAGCCCTGGTCACGGAATGTTGGCCAAACAATTTATTGAAAGTTTGGAAGCTATAATTCCTTTATTATTTGACTCTCATTATACGTTAGGACAAAAAATTGAGTATTCAGTCAATGCTAGTTTTGAAGTCGCCAAATGTAATACCAATCTAGGAATAATTTTATTGTGTGCTCCAATTATTGAGGCTTTGCTAAAGGTCCAAAGAAATAATGTCAAATCCGAGGTTAACTATGCAAGTAATTTTGAATCATTTCTTATTAATCTAAGGAGAACACTTAAAAACTCATCAGTTGAAGATACACAGGCCGTTTTTAGGGCAATTAAAAAAGCAAATCCAGGAGGCTTAGGAGAAAATGAATTTGCCGACGTTAGATTTGAAACCGATAGGCATCTTTTGGAGGCAATGAAACTAGGAGCAAAAAAAGATTTTATTGCCAAGCAATATATTACATTTTATGAAGATATTTTTAATCAGGAAATAATTTTATCAATTAGAAAAAACAATTTAAATAAGGAAAAACTCATACGAGGTATAAGTTGTAAAAATGATTTGGATAAATTTGTTCAAAAAATTTATTTCAATTGGCTCATTATGTTCTTGGATAGTCATATTTCTCGAAAGTTTGGAGAAAATTTAGCAAAAGCAGTCAACAATGAAGCACGTAATTTTTTGTTGGATAAAAAGTTTAGAGAAGTGGATTCAAAAATAAAAAATGTTAATATTAGGGAACCTTCAGAAAAACAGCTGTTATATTGGGATTATTCTCTTAAAATGAGAAAAATCAATCCTGGTACAAGTGCTGATCTGACTGTTTGTACTTTATTTTTGGCTTATGTTTTTATGCCTGATTTAGGGTATTTTTAAAATAAAAAAAAGTATGCAGATTGATATCTTTTTGTTGTAATACTATTTGTACGTTTAAAATTTGAGCTTTTTATAAAACTTTAAGAAATTATGGAGAATTGAAAATGGCAAAGATAGACCGTTTAATGGTAGGTGAGTCTCTAGTTGGGGACGGAAATGAAGTCGCGCATATCGATTTAATTATGGGTCCCAGAGGTAGCACAGCAGAATCTGCTTTTGCTAATGCTCTTGTTAATAACAAAGATGGGTTTACAAGTTTACTAGCTGTTGTTGCTCCTAATCTGTTGTGTAAGCCTGCAACAGTAATGTTTAATAAAGTTACCATTAAAGGTGCTAAACAAGCTGTTCAGATGTTTGGTCCTGCGCAAAGAGCTGTTGCAATGGCAGTCGCTGATAGCGTTGAAGATGGAACTATTCCTGCAAGCGAGGCTGATGATGTGTTTGTAAGTGTTGGTGTTTTTATACATTGGGAAGCTGCTGATGATCAAAAAATACAGGACTACAATTATCAGGCTACCAGAGAGGCCATCCAAAGAGCTGTAAGCGGTCAACCTACAGCTGCAGAAGTTGTATCTGGAAAAGGTTCCGCTGCTCATCCGTTCGCAGCGTCTTAATTTTACAAGCAGAATCTAAAAACCGGATCAGACTAATAAATGATCCGGTTTTTTAGGTTTTTGGAACGTGACCGGCTCCAATAATTTTTAAAATGTGCTGGGTTTTGTTGAAACTACTTCGCTGATTTTTTGAGTATTTATTTCTCTCGATAATGATTCCAACAGAGTCAACATCGTTATACTTATTGGGTTTTGCAACATTTATCCTTACCCAATATGCTCCGAAATTTTCCAAAATTAAATTAGCTAAGTTTTCGGCAAAAGATTCAAGAAGTTTATAATTATGATTCTCCATAATCTTTAAAATCGTAAATCTGACTTTATCATAGTCAATTGTGTGATCGATATTGTCTGAGTTACAAGCTTTTATGCTTGAAATCCCCATGGAGACATTAACAGTTATTTCTTGAGGTACGTGTAATTCATCATCACAAATTCCTATTATTGTTTTTCCTTTTAAGTTTCTAATGTAAACAATATCTAATGGATTTTCTAATGAATCGTGATGTGAGTCGAAATCCGTAAGATAATGGTGTTGAGGGTTTTTTTCTTTAATTTTCATTCTATGAATAAGATTAGTAAAGTTTGTGAATTATAAATTAATAATGTCACTTTTATAAGTATGCTGAATAAAAAAATTATAAATGAAAAATGGTTGACTGCCTCGAAGCCTACTGGAGGAGCTGCGGGTAAAATTGAATCCAGAAGTAGAATAGCTTGGGCAATTACTGGATCCGGTCATTTTTTGACTGAATCTTTGGAGCTTTTAGCAAGAATGCCTAACGTTGATATATTTTTATCTGCTGCAGCTGAGGAGGTACTACCTATTTATGGCTATGATCTGATGTCTATGAAGGAAAAAAATAAAGTTTTTAGAGACAAGACAGCCAGTTCTGTACCTGTAGGTATGTTGTATGACAACATTTATCACACTGTTGTTATTGCACCCGCCACAAGTAATACAGTTGCAAAATGTGCCATTGGCCTATCTGATACATTGCCAACCAATATGTTTGCTCAGGCAGGAAAGCTTGGAATTTTAAGTGTAGTCTTCGCTTGCGATACGGCTCCAGTTGTGATTACGAAGGCACCTAAAGAATGGGTTGAACTCAATCCAAGACAGCTAGAACTTGATAATGTTAAAGCTTTGAAAAAAATTTCACATAGTATTGTCGTAGAGTCACTGAGGGACTTGGAGAACGCACTAACCAAACGTCTAAAAGATTTAGGATTAACTTGGAAAAAATCCTCTTTTTAACAGGTCGTTTAGCTCATAAAGCTCTTGAAAAAGTCCTTTCGGAGTTAAAACCTATTGATTTTTATTGGGAAATTAAAGAAATAGGTCTTCAAGTGGCTGGTTTAATGACAGCTGATATGATTCGCAGGAGACTGAAAGAACCTATTCTTGATTTCGATCGTATTATAGTTCCTGGTCGTTGCAGAGGTGATTTGGAAAAATTATCTACTGACTTTGGCCTACCAATTGAAAGAGGGCCAGAGGAACTAAAAGATATTCCGCGATTTTTTAATAAGGAAAGTCTTAAAATGAACATTTCTAACTATGACATCTCTATTTTTGCAGAGATAGTTGATGCTTCAAAGCTAACAGTAGAACAAATACTAGAAAAAGCTGAAAATTTTAAAAAAGATGGTGCAAATGTTATTGACATTGGATGCTTGCCTGAAACGAAGTTTCCTCATCTGGAAGATTCGGTCCTTGAACTCAAAAACAAAGGATTTAAAGTAAGTGTGGATTCATTAGAACCTGATGAATTAATCAGAGGTTCAAACGCTGGAGCGGATTTTTTACTTAGCCTAACACCAAATACACTGTGGGTTGCCAATGAAGTAACAGCAACACCAGTTTTAATCCCAAAGGAACCCACTGATGAGGAATCATTAATAAAATCTATCGAATATTTTTTGAAAATTGATAGAGACTTTTATGCTGACGCTATTTTAGACCCTATACCTTTTGGACTTGTAGACTCAATATGCAGATATAAAAGACTGAGAACAAGATTTCCTGAAATAAAAATTATGGTTGGTGTGGGAAATGTTTCTGAATTAACTGAGGCTGACACTAATGGGATCAATGCTGTCCTGATTGGAATTTGTTCTGAACTTAAGGCAACTGCAATATTAACTACACAAGTTAGTGGTCATGCCAGAAGATCCGTAACAGAAATCGATTTGGCTAGAAGGGTCATGTATGCGGCCCGAGAGAGCAGATCACTACCAAAGGGTTTTAGTGATGATTTACTCACCATACACGGTAAAAAACCATTTCTTGATACTTATGATGAAATTAAATCAATTGCAGAAAATGTCAAAGACCCCAATTTCAGGATACAAATCTCTGAAAAAGGGATACATGTTTATAACAGAGATGGTTTGGTTACAGAAAATGATCCTTTTGCCTTTTATCCAGATTTAAAATTGCATGAAGATGCTAGCCATGCTTTTTATATGGGAGTTGAACTGGCACGTGCAGAAATAGCATGGAGGTTAGGTAAGAGGTATGCTCAAGATCGTGGACTGGATTGGGGAGTTTCCGCAGATAAATTGAGTGAAGAAATGCTGACTCACTGTCAACCAGGCACTACCTTAAAAAAAGAAAGAAGAAGGAAAAATAAATGATTTTTGAGGTTGTCATCATAACTATTGATTCTGATAATATACCTAATGTTGCTCCTATGGGAATTACAAAAATAAATGATGTAATTGTTTTAAAACCATTTAAGCCTTCTCAGACTTTAGAGAATATTCTCAATACTAAAAATGCTGTTTTAAATATAACTACCGATGTTGAAGTTTTTGCAGCTTGTATTACAGGGAAAAAGGAATTTGACTTAGAGCCGATTGAGGGGGAGAAAGCCTTTAGATTAAAAAATACTATATCTTTTAGTCACTTAACTTTAGAAAAATTCATTGATGATGATATTAGACCGCAGCTTTTAATGAAGCAAAAGAAAGTCTGTCAACTTAATGAATTTCTAGGGCTTAATAGAGCTCAGGCAGCAGTAGTTGAAGGATCAATTTTGGCTAGTAGACTAAAAATGTTACCAATCAAAAAAATTCGCTCTGAGATGGAATATTTACGCATTGCAATATCAAAAACCGGTGGGGTAGCAGAAAAAAAGGCTTGGTCTTGGCTGGAAGATGCAGTGAAAAACTATGAAAAAGAAATTAAAAAAAAATTAAAATAAATAAAAAATAAAATAATGCTCTCAAGTAAAAATTCTCGTAGGATTCGGGTCTTAGTAAGTGTTAGGTCTCATGAAGAAGCCGCTTTGGCATGTAATTCAGGAGCAGACTTCATTGATGCAAAAGAACCTAAAGCTGGTGCTTTGGGCAAATTATCAATTGTAAAAATAAAAGAAATTATTAAAGTCTTGAGAGAAACAAAGTTTGATGGAAAGGTTACTGCAACCTATGGAGATAATTTAGAAAAAAAAATAAACTTTAGTTCACAAAACTTTAGCTCATATTTTTTTTTGGGTTTAGATGCTGTAAAAATCGGTTTTGATGGAAGAGGGTTGCCTTTAGCAGAAAAAGCGTTTTCAGAACTAATTGAGGCCTATGAAAATATAATTCTCCATAGGAAAAAAAATGGCTCCAAATGTAAATTAACAAAAATCATTCCTGTGTTGATGATTGACAAAGGCTTAAATTTAGAATTTCTTGACTTTATGATGCGGGCTAAAATAAAAAAATATTTATTTGGATTTATGGTCGATACAAAATATAAAGCTAAGTATGATCTTTTTGATATAACTAACATAGATCATTTAAATAGATTTTTTAAAAAAATTGATTCTTACAACTTACCATATGGTGTTGCAGGGTCTCTTAACCAATCAAGTTCAGGCAAAATTAAACTTATAAAACCTTTCTGGGCTGGGTATAGAGGAGGAGTTTGTGATGGTGATAGAAACAGTGAACTCTCCTCTACCAAAATAAAACTAATCGTGGGTTCTTTGAAAATCATTTAACAGTTCTTTGAAATTTTTCTCATGGTCGATTGAAAAAATGTAGACTGGAAATGTAATGTTAGCAAAAACAGATGGAAATGCTTTATCAAGAATATATAGACCAGAGCACTTTTTTACTTTTTTGTTGTTTAACTGAAAAGACTGTATATCAGAGGTGGCGAATGGCAACTTGCAGGATTTTAAAACAATTAAAATTTTTGCGTCTATTTTTTTTGAAACTTTTAAAGCTATCGTGTCTGAAGTTGAGCTCCAATTTGTAAATTGATTTATTTTTTCAGTGATTTCGTTCTCAGGATTCCATATTCCAATTTTTCTGTCTGAAATTGACACTTCATCAACGCTTTTTATAATGTCGCAGCAGGTAGGAATTTTATATTTCAATATGTAACCTACTTTTAACATGGATAATACACCTAAGTTGTGAGCAGTCAGGTCATCAAATTTTATTTTTTTTTGTTCTTTTCTAACAGTATCTGCAAAAATTCCACCACCAGGAATAACAATACATTTTTTTTGTTGCTCAACAATTATTTTTAAAAATTTTTTTAGTTTGGTGCTGTTTAAAAGGCTACCCCCAATTTTTATTACAATCATTTATTTTTTGCAATTAGTGCTAAGGATACTGCAGGTGCACAGATATTGATTTCTTCGATTTGTGAATTGTGCAGTTCAATTTTTTTTTGAACTAATTCGTGAAATTTAAAAATTGAATAATTTTTTTCCATGCTTAATTGCTTAGCGAGAAATGCCCCTGATCCTGTAACAATTAATGGAGTTTGCGCACTGAGGTTTAATTTTTTTTTTATTTTGCATATATTTTGATGTAATTCTTCTATGATTGCTTTTTTAATGTTGTTTGCAAATGTTTTCCATTCTTCAGATGAGGCATCCTCTCGGTCCATTCCGATAACTCTAGCTAGTCGTCTCTCACTTGCTGGGGTTGATTTCTTTTTCTTATCGCATGTTGGATATAAATCTATTTTATTTGAAATCTCACCTGTAATTCGAAAAACGTCAGCTGTATTAGCGAATGACTCGCGCATCACATTATAAGAGCGATTTCTAAAACTCAAAAATGGTTTAATAGAGGACACCGGTGTTCTTGTAACGCCCAAATACACTAATTCACCTTTTTGCAATCTTTTTGCATCACTGGTATTTACATCAGTTAATGGCATGTTATTTTTGATTGGTATTATGTCTGTTGTAGTGCTCCCAACATCTATAAGAATTCCCTCCTTGATATGTGAGGAAATAAAACTTGCGGTTGCATGCCAGTTTGCGGAGGCAATTGACTGCCAATTATGAATTGATCTTGCTTTTATAAGTAAACTTTCCTGGGAATAAAATTTTATTTTTGGACCAAAAATTTTCTTTAAAATTTTTAAAATGTTTTTTATTCCATCTTTTCTATTTGGAAAGCAATCAACCATCTCTCCTGACATTGTAAAAAAATGAAGATCATTTTCATTAAAATGCCAATCATTTTCCAGTTTCTTTATTATTTTATCTAAATGTTTTAAGCCCATCCATAACTTACACTTCAAGTGAGTTGCACGAATAATATCTTTATTTTTTTTGGATTTAATTTGACATAGTTTTACGTGCGCTCCTCCTATATCCCACCCATAATAATTAGGTACTTTACATATTCTTTTCATGGACATATTCTAAGTATTTCCTCTGCGAGAGATCTATTTAAGTAATATGAAAGGCCTATGTATGCACAGGTTATTCTCGGATTGATTTCAATTACGCATACGTTATCGTACTGATCAAGTATGAAATCAACTCCTACAAAACCTTTTAAACCCGGAATAGCTTCTCTTATTTTTTCGGCAACTTTTATAATTTTGTTTTTCAAATTCATATTTGTTTCAAAATTTATTCTACGAATTCCACGATATACAAGTTTTCCATTTTTCTCTATCTCGATAATTTGACGATTTATTACTATAACTTCTGTACTTGTAATAGAACACAACATAGAGAAACTCATAGACTGACCTGGAATAAATTTCTCAATTATCGCTTTTCCCCCTGAAGTTTGAATTATTCTTTGTGCATTTAATGCTTTTTTTAGAGTACTGTACTTGTAAGTGTTCTCACACCCAGCTCCATCTTCAGGCTTTAAAATATATTCGCAAGAAAATGGTTTGCTAAATATTTTTGAATCAGGGTTTAAGATGTTGTGTTGGAGTAATTTTCCTTTAGTTAGNGATTTGCTGGTNCTTAAAAATAAAGCATTTTTTTCACATCCAATCCAACGTTTTCCAATTAATTTTTCCTTTGCTATAATTAGCTCATTTTCAGTTTCCGGGGCAATAATCCAAGCAACATCAACCTTTGACTTAATCCTTTCTAAATAGCTACTAATGTTATCCTTTACATTGTGTTTGCCAATTATTATTGAAATACCTTTAATTTTTTTTAAATCATTCTCAATAGCATTTCTCATCGACAAGCCCATTTGCAGTAAACTAGACTGACTATTAACCTCACTGTTTGTTGTCAAATTATCGTAATTTGCGGAAATCGATTCATAAAGTAGAATGTTCATGTGTCAATTATCTAATGTAATACCTGTTGTTGATTTGTCAAATGGACTGGTTGTTCATGCGAAAGAGGGGGATAGAAATAAATATAAACCTATTTTTTCTCCTTTAATTAATTCATCATGTCCAATTATAGTTTCTAATGCTCTACTAAAAAAAACTCAATCTAGGATTCTTTATATTGCTGATCTTGATGCCATTAAAGGCGGATTATTACAAAAAAAAATACTATATAAAATAGTAAATTACTTTCCTAATACTGAAATTTGGCTTGATGGAGGCTTTAGATCAGCAGTGGACTTTGAAAAATTACAATTTAGATATGCTTCTCAAGCAAAAAACAATATAAATCCTGTTTTTTCTTCAGAATCATTATCATCTATTGATGAAGCGAAAAGAGCACTAGAACTCTTTCCAGAATCTATTTTGTCATTGGATAAAAAAAACAGAACATTATTAGGTGAATCTAAAATATTAATTTATCCCGAGCTTTGGCCTAAAAAAGTAATTTTAATGAATTTGGACAGAGTTGGATCTTCTAAAGGACCGGATTTGAATTGGATAAAAAAAATCAAATCAACTAATCCTTTGGTTAAGATATTTGGTGCAGGAGGAGTAAGGAATAGAGGTGATGTTGTAAAAGCACTTAAATTAGGTGCCTCAGGATGGCTATGTTCCACTGCCATCCATTTAAATTTAATTAGTTATGATTAAAATATATGAATGAATTAATTTGGTCTTGCCCTTATTGCTCATTATTGTGTGATCAATTTCTTGATACAGATGTCCTTGTTAAAAATTTAAACTCTACATCCTTTGAATGTGATAAAGCAAAAGATGGCTTGAGCAAATTTACCTCTAGTACAAATAATTCCTCACAGTCCATACATAATAAAAAAACAATTAATTCTGATTCAGCCTTACTTTTAGCATCGACTATGTTAAAGAGTAGTAAAAATCCAATACTTTGTGGATTAGGGGCAGATGTTAGTGGTGCTAGGTCTATTGTAAAACTAGCAAGTAAAACCAATGCTATTGTTGATCATAAGTATAGTGATTCCATGTCAAAGACTCTGAGATCATTGCAAACCAAAGGACTATTTTTTACTACTTTATCTGAGGCTAAAAGTAGAGCTGACTTAATTGTTTTTGTGGGAAAAGACGTTTATAAAAAAAAATCATGTCTAAATAAAAAAATAATAAATAGGAAAGACTTTCGAAATAAAAAAAAATTTATTGATTACGGTGACAACTTTGATTCACCTGATGAGCTCATCGTTTCCTTGCAAAACTTGAGTGGTTATCAAAAGAATAAAAATTTTTCATCACCAAGTGATTACAATAAAAATTTTTTTGGTAGTTGTTTGAATTTTTCTTACATCACTTTTATTTGGGACCCCGCCTGTTATCCAGAAGATGCTGATTCTATTGCTGATGTGCTACTTGAGATAATTAGAGACTTAAATAAAAAAACTAGAGCAGGGATTCTTACTCTTTCAGGAGACGAAGGAAGTATAACAATGCAGTCTGTTATGACTTGGATGACTGGGATGCCGTTGGGTAGTGCTTTCACAACCACTGGTATCAAACATGAGCCAAATAAATTTTCTGCCAAAAAAATTATTCAACAAAACACTTCCGATCTTGTAGTTTGGATTTCGTGTTTCAGTTCGGTGCTCCCAGATTATTTTGATGATGTTAAATGCCCAGTGATAGTTTTTGGTCATCCTGAAATATCAAAGGATTTGGTAAAAAAAAACTTTGTTAACTTTATATTTATTCCAGTGGCTACCCCAGGGGTGGATGTTGAAGGACATTTAATTCGTTGCGATGGGGTTGTGACCGTTCCCTTGAAAAAAATAATTGAGAGTAATTTGCCGAGTTTACAAGAAGTAATATCAAGAATTTTATTGATAAATAAATAATAATTTAATTTTATATTTAATAAAGACTTTAATCCGTGAACTATAGAATAAAAAATGGACTATTAATAGACCCAGTCCAAAAAATTAACAACATCAAACAAGATTTATTAATTAAAGATGGATTAATAGTAGATAAATTTGATTCCTTAGACAGATTTGAGGTTATTGATTGTTCCGACATGATTGTGATGGCAGGTGGTATAGATATGCACACGCATATTGGAGGAGGAAAAACTAATCTTTCTAGAATGCTTTTGCCCGAAAATCATTTTAAGAACAGTCGATCATCTAACCCTATTGAAATTGTATCTTCTGATTGCTGTACTCCTGGAACCTATCAGACTGGATATAGGTACACAGAAATGGGATATACAGCTGCATTTGAGCCCGCAATGATTTTTTCCAATTCACGTCAAGCACATATGGAAATGGGTGATACTCCAATTTTAGATCATGGGGCATACGTGATGTTAGGTAATGATGAGTTGTTTCTCGAGATGTTGGCCTCTGACAAGGGTCACGAGATGATCAAAGATTATGTAGGGTGGGCAATGTCGGCAAGTAAGTCTATGGGAGTAAAAATTGTAAACCCGGGGGGGATTTCAGCTTTCAAATTCAATCAAAGAAGTCTAGATGTCGATCAAAATCATAATCATTGGCAAATTAGTCCACGAAAAATACTAAAAGAGCTTGCTTTATGCTTGCATGAATTGGGCGTTCCACATCCCCTGCATATTCATGCTAGTAATCTTGGAGTACCTGGAAATATTAAATCAACTCTTGAAACAATTGATGCACTTGATGGTCTGCCTGGGCACTTAACTCATGTCCAATTTCACACCTACGGTACTGAAGGCGACAAGAAGTTTTCCTCAGCTGCTAGATTTTTAGTAGAAAAATTAAAAACATGCCCTAATATCAGTATAGATGTTGGACAAATAATTTTTGGTCAAACAGTGACATCATCCGGTGACATCATGAAGCAACATACAAATAGCAATTTTTCTAATCCAAAAAAATGGATTATTGGGGATATTGAATGTGAAGCTGGATGTGGAGTTGTTCCTTTCAAGTATAAAGAGGAAAGTTTTGTCAATGCTTTACAGTGGGCAATCGGTCTCGAAATTTTTTTACTCATGGATGATCCTTGGAGAGTNGTATTAACTACTGACCACCCAAACGGAGGNCCTTTTACTAGTTACCCACATTTAATTAGACTTTTGGCAGATAAGTCCTTTCGTGATGAACAATTAGATAAATTACACCCAGATGTGCTTAACCACACTGTTTTAAAAGATATAAAAAAAGAACTNTCNTTATATGAAATCGCAATTCTGACTCGTTCTGCACCGTCAAAACTTCTAGGGTTGTCAAAATATGGAAATCTTCGTCCTGGATCTTGTGCTGATGTTGCAATTTATTCTAAAAACGTTAATTTTGAAGAAATGTTTAAAAAACCAAAATTGGTTTTTAAAGCAGGTGAGTTGGTATGCAAAAATGGTGAAATTGTTAGAGTACCAGTTGGTGGAGTCCATATAGTTAAAACTCACTATGACNCAAATATNAAGAAACATATTTCAGGATTTTATGAAAANAAAATTGCCACAAGTTTTAACAACTCTGAAATAGGAAATGAAGAATTGCAGGTTTGTGCAAATGGAGGAAAAATTTTGGTTACTTTACCCAACTAAATTGAAGAGACAAAATGGACTCCTATGAATATAACGGTGTAAAAATTGACAATACTTTTGCAGAAGCCTTTCCCATGAAAGTTGTAAGGGTGATAATTACTGCTGAAAATTATGAATGGGCTTTGAATTCTGCAATATCAATGACAGGATTTGCAACATCAGTAATTGCTTGTGGTTGTGAAGCATCTATTGAATCAAGATTGGATGCTNAAGTCACTCCTGATCATCGTCCCGGCTTTTCCGTGCTCCTTTTTTCCATGTCCGGAAAGGAATTAGCCAAGCAACTTGAAAATAGAGTTGGACAGTGTGTATTAACATGCCCAACTACATCTGTGTTTAATGGTTTTGAGGTTGGTGAATTAGTAAATTTATCAAAGAACTTAAGATTTTTTGGGGACGGATGGCAAATTTCTAAGGTAATNAACCACAAAAGGTACTGGAGAATTCCAACAATGGATGGAGAGTTTTTAGGAGAGGAAAGTGCCAAATTAAAAAAAGGAGTGGGTGGTGGAAATCTTTTAATCTTAGCTAAAGATGTTTCCTCAGCGCTAAAAATTGCTGAAGCAGGTGTTGCATCAATTAAAACTATTCCAAATGTAATTACCCCATTCCCTGGTGGAGTAGTTAGATCTGGTTCTAAAGTGGGGAGTAAATACAAGTCTCTTCTAGCCTCTACTAATGATAAATTTTGTCCATCATTAAAAAATTTAGTGGACAATTCGGAATTATCCCCCAATATTGGTAGTGTGATGGAAATTGTTATTGATGGAGTCACTGAGAAAGATGTTTTTATTGCTATGAAGAAATCAATGAAAGTTATGCTTGACTTGGGGAAATCTTCCGGATTAATTAGGCTGTCTGCTGGAAACTATGGGGGAAAACTAGGTCCGTATCATTTTCATTTAGGGAAAATTTTTCAGGAGATTTAATTGGTGGAAGCTAATTTAGGTTGGATATTGACCTTAAAAAAAGAGCCCGATTCTAGACTTGATTTATCCAAAATAACTCCAGAAAATCTTTATGAATTATCTGATCTAGAAATTTCCAATTTAAGTGTTTTCGATGGAAATTCAAAAATTAATTTCGGCGATTTTTTTCGTGTTAAACGACTTAGACATGAATATCCAGTAGGTATTCCTAAAAAAATTCATAAGAACTTACGTGGCCCATCTTTGATTTTTGAGGGTGATTTAAAAAGAGTTGACTNTATTGGTTCTCAGATGATGCAAGGTAAAATATTTATTGAGTCCGATGTTGGAGATTTTTTGGGTTTTTCATTATCAGGTGGTTGTATTCAAGTTCAAGGTTCAACTGGAATACATACTGGTTGTGGTATGTCTGGTGGAGTCATANAAGTNTCTGGTGATGTTGGTGATTTTGGAGCATCTGCCTTGCCAGGTAAACTNCAAGGTGTTACCGGAGGCACGTTTATCATTAACGGAAATGTGGGTAATAATTTTGGAANTGCTATGAGGAGAGGATTAGCAATTATTTTGGGTANTGCCGGAAAATACTTGGGCTCGAAAATGGTTGCTGGGACAATGGTGATAGTTGGCAAAACTGGTGAACATTGTGGCTTTGGAATGAAACGCGGGACAATAATTTTTGCTGATCATAAGCCACACATACCAAGCACTTTTGTCGANGCAAATTACGATTTTAATTCTTACTGGGGATTAATCTCATCAGATTTGAAAGAATATAATAAATCGTTTGATGAAATTTTTAAAAAAAATTTTTTAAGGGTCTCCGGAGATCTTGCTTTTGGAGGCAAAGGGGAATGGTTTTATCTTGATAATTAAATNAGGATTTAATCTTCTTTNTCAAGCGNTTTATTTTTTGATTTTTACAATTNACCATATATTTTGCTGCTTTTCCTAAGCCTGGAATTATGCAATTTGGTTCTATTTCAATAAGTGGTTTTAGAACAAAAGCTCTATTCTGAATTTCTGGGTGAGGCAGAATTAGTGGGGTAGAACCGTCAGTTTTTTGTTGTGTATTTTCGTATATTAATAAATCCAAGTCTATACACCTTGGAGCGTTTTTAAATGTTCTTTCTCTTCCAAGTACATCTTCTATCTCCAAAAGTTTTTTTAGTAAAGGTAGAGGTTTTAATTGACTTTNTACGNAGAAAACAGCATTAATAAAATCAGGTTGATTTANATAGCCTATCGCCTTGCTTGAGTAAAAACTGGAGGCAGTTATTAAACTAGTTGAATTGTCAGAGATAAGAAGTTTTAAAGATTTTTCAATTATTTGAAAAGAATTTCCAATATTGCTTCCTGCTCCAATAAATATTTTCTTTAGCATTGTTTTTTATCTATAAATTATTTAATCTTAAGGTAAACCTTTGGAGTCAAACATGCAAAGTAATGAAAAGACATTTAATGAACAGGAAATCAATCAGAGATTGACTAGNGATCTACCTCANTGGTTTTACGAGTCAGGTTGGATACGTAGAAAATANAAAACATCAGGTTGGAAGTCAACTTTAATGGTTGTTAACACTATTGGGCATCTAGCTGAGGCAGCTTGGCATCATCCTGANTTAACTGTTTCCTATGCATTTGTTATTGTTAAATTACAAAACCATGCCGCCAAAGGTATAACTGAGAAAGATTTTTCCCTTGCGGCCGAGTTTGAAAGAGTTATCAATTGGCAACCAAAACCAGATAGTACATTAGAGGGAACTCCAGATGATCCCCGTTTCAAATATATCAAATATGATTAGTGTAATTGTTTGAATAGCCATTTTTGATCCAGAATTGACTCTCCAAATACTCNAAGAAGAAAATTTCTTAGCAAGCGCAAAATTCCACTCCATTGAAAGATGTANCCATTATNTATTGACTTTTTTTGAACTGCATGAATTCGTCTAATTCTTTTTTTNGAGATATCAAAAAAAATATTATTCCACTTTATTTGTTTGTTAAATTTAGNGCATTTTAAAAAATTTAAAAGTTGATAACTGTCTTCTAGTGCCATAGATGCGCCTTGAGCTAAATGAGGTTTCATGTAATGAGCCGCATCACCCAGAAGTATTATNGACCCCCTTGTCATTTCATTTGTTCTTTTAATTGGCCTGCATCCAAAAATTGGCCATTTATACCACTCAGAGGTAACAGATATGAGTTTTGTTATCTCACTATTAGGATAAGGACTGAAAAAAGAAAAAAATTCATTTAAGTGACATGGGTTTGACCAACCAAAATCATTATGATGAATTTGTTTTGTCACTACGACAACATTTATATCATTGTTAATACCAACCGGGTAAGTGATAGCATGGAACGCATTTCCAAACCATATTTTGATGTCTTTTGAATGCTTGCTGATGCTTTTACAATCATTTTTTATTAAGGTCCTATAGGCTGTGGATTGATTTGCTCCAACTGAGTCATTCTTAAACTGTAGTTTTCTAACAATACTGTGTATTCCATCACTGCCTATNAAAGCACGAGAATNAAAATTTNNNCCTTTTTTGTCAATTACAGAAATCCTATCTTTTAATACCTCCAAGCCATCCATTTCAAAACCTCTAATTACCTCNACATTTTTACACTNATCAAGGTTTTTTTGAAGAGTGGAGTGCAAATCTGATCTNAGAATAGTTAAGTAGGGAAAACCATATTTGTTAACCGTATTTGATCCCAATTTCATTCCACATAAATATTTATTTTTTTGTATGTCAAAAACATTTAATCNTCTAGGTTGGGAAGATTTTTTTATTATCGAATCNAATAGTCCTAATGAAGATAGTACACGCGTACCATTGGGTCCAAGTTGAATTCCTGCTCCTAAAGTCGAGAAAGTTTTGTTTTTTTCAAATATTTTAATTTGCAAAGGAAAATTTTTTAAGGCAATAGCCGATGAAAGCCCGGAGATACCCGCTCCAATGATTGAGATATCATGCATATTTAGAATATTCAAAAAATAAATTTTCACCAACATTTAAAAGCATTTTTATTGGGAAAACGAATAAATCAAAAAAAATAAATATTAAACCCATCAGAGGCTTGATCCAAAAATCACTTAAAATCCCTCCAAGTAATAAAAAAATTACAACTAACAAACCAAAGAGTTCGATTTTTGAAAATAATTTTGAAANTTTCTCTGGCAGTNGCGCCGATAGGACTCTAGCCCNATCCNGTGGGGGAAGAGGAAATAAATTTAGAGCTAATAAGATTACATTTATTAGAATACCGTAGCTACAAATTGCCTTTAAAAGCAGATAAGTTGATGGGTATAAAAGTTCNGCAAAAATAAAAGCCAAAGACCAAAAAATAGCTTGAATTAAATTTGCTCCTGGTCCACCTAGTGCAACACAGATCATATGTAATCTGGGCCGTTTTAATTTGCTGAATATGACTGGAACTGGTTTGGCATAACCAAAGCAAAAAGTACCTTTGGAGAACATAAAAAGTAAAGTTGGAATAATTATTGACCCGATCAAGTCGATATGAGAAATTGAATTTAAAGTTAGTCTGCCTAGATTTTTTGCAGTTGAGTCACCAAAAAAATTAACAGTGTAGCCGTGAGCAATCTCATGTAATGTAACAGCAAATACTAAAGAGAGAGCAACAATAGCTAGTTTTTCAACAAACGAAATTGATTCCAAATAAAAATCCGATATTGTTTGGATAAAAATTGGCGCGCCCGGCAGGATTCGAACCCACGACCCCCTGGTTCGTAGCCAGGTACTCTATCCAACTGAGCTACGGGCGCTAATCTTTTTTTAAATTTACATTTTATCCATAGATTGATAGGAATATTCATTTCAAAACATTTTACTGATTAAGATTAACATTTGAAGATAAGGCGATTTTGATTAAATCTGCAATAGTTCTGGCCTCAACTTTGTTCATGATGTTTGCCCTGTGGGCTTCAACAGTTTTAATGCTGATTTTTAAATCGTCAGCAATTTGTTTGTTTAGGCGGCCAGCTATAATTCTCTCTAGTACCTGGGATTCTCTGGGAGTGAGCTTATCAAGTAAGGCTTGAGATTTAGAGTTGTACTCTTTTTGAGTGGCTTTTTCTTTGGATTTTTCGAGAGCATTAGTCACTAATGAGCAAAGTTGCTCATCATTAAATGGTTTTTCTAGAAAGTCAATCGCTCCTTTTTTCATACTTCTCACTGCCAGAGAAACAGAGCCATGGCCTGTAATAAAAATTATGGGAAGATTTATGCCAAGATTGAGGAGTTCATCATGTAATTCGATACCTGTTATCCCTGGCATTCGGACGTCGAGAATTAGGCAACCGTTGAGCTCAGAGTTATTTGATTGAGCAATTTCTAAAAGTTTTTCAGCACTAGAAAACGACTTGACGAGAAAACCATTTCCTTCTAATAGCCATCTCAAAGAGTCTCTTACAGCCTCATCGTCATCTACAATATAAACAAATTCTTTATTCATCAGTTATTAAGTTCCTATTAAAAGGAAATTTCATTAATTTTTTTTTCAACATCTTTTGGGGTATTTTTTAAATTTAATTTTTCTTTTTTTTGGACTGTGGTGTTAGAAATTGGTTCTTCAATAAAAACTGGAATAGAGAAAAAAAATATACAACCATTATCCATTTGATTTTCATACCAAAGTTTTCCTCCATGTGATTCAATAACTGATCTACAAATGTTTAGGCCTATTCCGGTACCTTCGGATTTGGTTGAAAAAAAAGATTCAAATAATCTATCTTTTATTTCATCCGAAACACCAGGGCCTTGATCACGAACAGAGAAAATGACATCATTTTCATCTGATAATACTTTCAGGACTAAATTTTTGTGGTTTGAATCCTTCATCGATTCAAGACCATTTTTAATTAAGTTTAAGAGTACTTGTTCTATTAAAATAGGGTCAACGTTGATTGTAGGAAGAGAGGGCTGAATTATTTGAATTATATTTAACCCCATGCTGTTTGCGTTGATTTCAGCTAATTCTATTGAATCGTTGATTATTATTGAGGGGTTTACGGGCCTAGCGCTAGGATCATTTCTTCTAATAAAGTCACGGATTCTTTTGATAACAGTTCCGGCTCGATCTGCTTGTTTGGCTGTTTTAGTTAATATCTCTAACAATTCATCAGGAATAAGTGGAAGTCCTTTTTTAACATGACTTTTGATCCTTGCTCCAGCACCGGAGGTGTAATTGCTAATAGCTGCCAAGGGTTGATTAAGTTCATGAGCCAATGAAGAAGCCATTTCTCCCATGGTTACAAGTTTAGAGGTTTGTTGGAGGCGCTCATATTGTTCTCTTTGATTTTTTTCATTGAGAAATTTTTCAGTTACATCTGACGCTACAAGTAATTCTACGTCTCTTCCATCAACCCACTTGATTTTTTGTAACTTTGTATCAAACCATTTTTCGTTAATGTCTATAAATACAATATTTGTTTCAACCTTGCCCTCTGTTGATTGTTCCGCTAATTTTCTGTGCCCATCAAAAAGGGAGTTTCCAAACCATTTCTTGTACGTTTCATTGGTAAATAGTAAATCGTTAGAAGGACTAGGTGGTGCTACAGATACCGCTGTATCTAATGATTGCAAAACAGTCGTAAATCTATTTTGGGCATGAGCAAGTTCATTTCTATATCGAGTTGGCTCTGTTATATCAGTAACAGAAGTCATCCATCCAGTTTGTTTACCAAAGCTATCTCTAAATGGGGATGTGTACATTCTAGTTATAATTCTTCTTCCTGAATTATGCATCACTATCACTTGCTCACCAAGGTCACTTAGATCACCTTGTAATAATTTGCTGACAAATTTTTTTAGTTTTTTTATTTCTTCCGGTGGCCAGTATGGATAGGGGGGTTTGGCGCCAATAAGTTCTTCCTCCTTGAGGCCAACCAGTTTGCAAAAGGCTGAGTTCACATAACTTATTTGTCCTTTTGAATCGATAACACGCATACCTGTTGGCATCGAATCTTCCATAGCTCTTCTAAAAGTAATTTCCTTTGATAACGCTTTCTCAGTTTCTTTGCGTCTTTTAGCATGTCTTATTAGCATAATGTGGCTAATTAAAGCGATTGCCATTAATGCAAAAATAAGTGGATTTACTGCAGCACTCAAATTACTTTGAGCAGGTGCTCTGGTAAAACCGTACAAATTTATTGCATTACCAATAGATTCTAATTCAACAGAGTGAAATGGCCTGTCGGAGCTTTTAGATGGAGTTAGACTATTATCATACGAAATTCCAAAGTTGACTCTATTTGCAATGCCAACGGGTATCGAGGTTTGCAGTAATGCAGGTACAGAATAGGTTGCAATTACCATTCCTGTCGGCTGGCCTCTTGTCATCACAGGGGTGTGAAAGTCAATTAGTAGTTCTTTAATTTGATCCTCACCACTGAAGGGTTGAGTGTAAGTTGGAGTTCTAGAATCAATAGTTTTCCTAAATGCAACCAGATTATTTTCTTCGCTTAATCTTCTAGTGCTAGTGACAGGAGGCAAAAGGATATAGTCATTTGGGTCATAAAAAGAAGATGCAGAAGCAAGCTTGCTACCTTGTAAATTTACCCAAGTTAAAAGTAACACTTCAGGGCTTGTAGCAAAGAAGTTTTCGGAGTATCTTTTGAATTCTCCTTGATTTATTTCTCTTCTGCCTAAGTCTCTAGCTATTGCATTAAGTGCGAATTCATTTCTTCTTAACTGTAGCCTCAAAGCTTGAGCACTATTTTCAACATCTTGAAGGATGGTCGACTTTTGTTGTCTTAATTCAGATTCATAAATTAGCCAAAAAGTTAAAGCCATCACCAATGCCAAACCAATAACCGAAAAAACTGGAACTAAAAATAAAAGTCTACCGCTCTCAATTAAGGGTTTTTTGCCTTGTTTGATTTTTCTCATAGCTTTATTTGTCTATCAATCTTGTTAGATTTATAAGTTTATTTTATGATCGCACAAAAGTTAGTAGATCAATATTTTTATCTATGTTTTTTGTCTTTTAATTTCATGAATTGTTTTTAAAATATTTTTATGAATTTTTTTAATTTGTTTGTGGATTTGCCCTTTTGCAGTTCCACCAATGTGATTTCTAGAGTTTATAGAACCATTTAATTCCAAAAATTTATACACATCTTTTTGAATTAATGTACTGAATTTTTGCAATTTCGTAAGTGGAATTTCGATGAGAGTCAAATTTGATTTAATTGCATAATTAACAATTTTTGAGACAAGTTCGTGCGCTTCCCTAAAGGGAATATTTTTTTTTACCAAATAGTCTGCTAAATCTGTTGCAGTGGGGTAGCCTTTTGAAGCAGCGCTTCTCATTTCTTCAGTGTTTGGCTCCATATTTTCAATCAATTCTATAAAAATCGTCAAAGTATTGTTAACAGTCTCAACTGCGTCGAAAAGTGGCTCTTTGTCCTCTTGGTTGTCTTTATTGTAAGCCAAAGGTTGGCTTTTCATTAAAGTTAAAAGTGTCACGAGACTCCCAATTACTCTTCCAGATTTTCCTCTAGCAAGTTCTGGTACATCTGGGTTTTTTTTCTGCGGCATGATAGAGGAACCAGTGCAAAATTTATCCGAAAGGGTGATGAAATTAAAATTATTAGACATCCAAAGAATAATTTCTTCAGATAGCCTTGAAAAATGTATCATTACTATTGCGAGTGAGGATGTTACTTCAATAACAAAGTCCCTGTCACTGACTGCGTCTAGTGAATTTTCACACAGAGAATCGAAGTTAAGGGTTTTTGCTACCCTCATCCTGTCAATTGGAAAACTTGTTCCAGCCATCGCAGCACTTCCTAGAGGCATTCTATTAACTCTTTTTCTAGCATCAGCTAACCTTTCGTCGTCTCGGGAGAACATTGACTCATAAGCAAGTAGATGATGTGCAAAATTGATAGGTTGAGCAACTTGAAGATGAGTGAACCCGGGCATNACTGTATTGGANTGGGCTTCAGCCTTTTTAATAAATTCAATTCTTAAAAAGGACAGCTTCAGTCTTATTGCATCTATTTCATCTCTGAGGTACAACCNNAGATCAGTAGCAATTTGGTCATTTCGAGATCTCCCAGTATGCAGCTTTTTTCCAGCATCTCCAATTATCTCAATGAGNCTATTTTCTATATTTAGATGCACATCTTCTAAAGCTATTGACCAATTAAACTTCTCTTTTTCTATTTCAAGTTTAATTTTTAACAATCCATTTTTTATTTTCTTATAATCATTACTAGAGATAATTTTTTTATGCTGTAACATTTCAGCATGTGCTATGGAGGCTTGAATATCGTAAGTAGCTAGTTTTTTATCAAATGCAACTGAAGCAGTATATTTTTGAACGGTTTCTGAGACGGGCTCAGAAAATCTAGCAGACCATGCTTTACTTTTTTTTGATAGAGGATTAGTCACAATAAACCTTTTAGATAATGGATTAAATATATTATTATGTGGATTATCGCATCGAGAGAGAGTCGTTTGGCACTATGGCAGGCTAAATTTGTTCAAAAAGTCATAAAAAATTATTCTGGACAACCAGTTGAGATTTTAGGCATAACAACAAAAGGCGATAAAATATTAGATCAATCCTTGTCAAAAATTGGGGGTAAGGGCCTATTTGTTAAAGAATTAGAGACAGCTTTATTAAAAAAAAATGCTCATTTAGCTGTTCATTCATTGAAAGATGTTCCAATGGACTTACCAGATAAATTTTTCCTTGGTGCTGTGTTGAAGAGGGAGGATCCTAGAGATGCATTTGTNAGTAACAAATTTAATTCTCTTGAAGAGCTTCCCAACGGAGCCCTAGTTGGAACGTCTAGCCTTCGTAGAGAGTTTCAACTTAGGAGAAACTGGCCAAATTTAAGAATCGTGCCACTCAGAGGTAACTTGGATACTAGGTTAAAAAAATTAGATGATGGCAATTTACACGGGATCATTTTGGCTGCTGCGGGACTGAAAAGACTAAATTTAACCAGTAGAATCAAACAAATTCTCAATCCTGAGGTCATTTTACCTGCAACTGGTCAAGGAGCTCTTGGAATAGAAGTACTAAAAGACAACAATGAAGTAATAAAATTAATTCAACCAATGGTGGATTTAACTACAACTAAAGAAGTTACGGTTGAGAGGATTGTCTCTAGAAACCTCGGAGCAAGTTGTCAGTTACCTTTGGCGGTATTTTGTGAATTTAAACGAGAGACGCAAAACTTCAGACTCAGAGCTAAATTAGCTATGCCAGATGGAAGTTGTTTCTGTTCAGTTGATTTGTCTGGTTCCGAGGAGGAAAAACTAGGTAATGAAGCGGCAAAAAGTTTAATTGATCAAGGTGCAAAAAAGGTAATTAATAACTTGAATTAAGATATGCTTGGATTAATCAACACACGACCCATTTGGAATGACGAAGACAATGATCTATGGACCCAGAATTTGCGCTCAGAATTGTCTAGTAGTTATGCATTGTTGAATGCNCCTCTTCAGAGATTATCATTAAAAAATTCTGAAAATTTTGNCAATGATTTTGATAATTGGCTACAGTGTTTTTCTTTGAACCAGACTTCTGGATATATGATTTTTACCAGTCCAGCGAGTGTTAAAGCCTTGATTAAACATTTATATAGTTTTCAAAATACAAAAAAAAAATTCTGTCATTTAGAGCCTAATCATACGANTATCACTCAACGATTGACTGTTGCGATTCAAGATCAAAGGCTGAAAGTTGCNACCATTGGAGTTGGAACAAAAAATCAACTCACAGAACAAATTAACAAATTGGTTAAATCAAAAAGTATTTCATCCAATTGTTTTTTAAATGAAGTAATTCATGNTGAGAATAATGCAGATTCCTCATCTTTTTTAGACTTACATAAAGAAAAGNTAGCAAATACTAATTTNTTGATTTTAGAAGGAGAGGGAAACAAACCCACTTTAGAGCATGGATTGAAAACCATTTCTACAAATGTAAATAAGATAGTTTTATATGAACGTGAAACGTGTAATTTTCCTCCCTTGTTTAAATTTTACAATAAAGTATTTAGGAAAAATAAACCNCCGAAGGGAGTCTTAAACTTTAACAAAAAAATCTTTTTATTATTAAGCTCATCAACAATAGCCAATTTAGCAAAAAAAGAACTAAAAAAACAGAAAATTGAATTAAGTTCTTTAATTGTATTNAGTCATCATGATCGTATAATCAANGTTATGAGAANTGATTGTCAAAATCTTAAGTTTGCTAGAATTTTATCACTGAACCCTAGACTAATAGCAGACGAATTGAAAAAGTATTGAACNTATTTGNGGCCGTTTCATAATTGAAAGTAGAAAAAAATACCGATGATCGATAAAGACAAAAGTAAGCTAGATCCNGAGTCTCTAAATCCTTCTGACCTTGGAACTCCCGAGAAAAGTGTTGAGACTAAATTAAACGAGGGTAATGAAGAGAANACAANAAAAGAAATGAGCNACACTCAAGTAGAAAAGGATAATGTTCTAGAGGGTTCTGGAGCTATTTCTAAAAATAAAAGCTCTAAAAAAATCCTATTTTTTTGTACCTTTTTTTTAATTACAATTTTATTTCTTACTACTTTTACAGTTTATTTTAGAAATGAAATTTCTGAAAAGTTTTTTTTGTTTTCTGCTTTTGTAAATGAAAGGTTTAAAAACGACAAAGATAACACTTCTTTATCAAATGATTCAATTTCNAAGAGTTACAGTGATTTGCAAGCAGAATCCTTGCCTGAAGAAGAATCCTTGCCTGAAGAAGAATCCTTGCCTGAGGCAGAATCCTTGCCTGAGGCAGAATCCTTGCCTGAGGCAAAATCCGCAAATAGGATATTAGTTGATAGAGAACCTGATGAGCAGTTATCCAAAGTGAAAAGTAATTTAGATAATGATTCCCAAACAAATGGCGTCGATTTGGGAATTAAAAATTTTGATACTGGAATGATAGGTTCTGAAACTCATGAACGTCAAAAAATAATTAGTAGAAAAAAATATATACAGACTCTTGAAGAATTAAATTTACAAATAAGTCAATTGAATTTTAATCTAANNCCAGATAANTTTAAAAAGNCCGATAATTCTCATAAAGAGCGTGATACATCAAGTTCAGTATTAATTTCCATCTTATTGGAAAAGGTGAGAGTGACCAGAATTGAAGACCAGGATCAAGGATTACACACTAAAGACTTTTANNTGATTATAAGAGAACAATTAAAGATGAGACTCTTGTCTTCAAAGTTAATTATTGCTTCACAACTTGACTTGAATCCTATAGCTGATCTTAATGAAGCATCTTTATTATTNNATAAATATTTTTTAAAGGACAANGTTTTTTTGGAAATACGNAAAAATCTTGATGAGCTTATTGAAATATTCGATGAAAATATCGTTGATAATTATTCGGNCGACTAAATGAAATTTTTNCTATCAATAATTCTCATTTCATCAGTTGCCGTTGGTACTGCATTAGTACTTAATCAAGGAGGACACGTAACATTTTGGTGGTCAGGTTGGAGAGTTGATTTAGAGGTTTCAACTTTTTTAATAGCATTATTTTTTTCGTTCGTAATTTTTTGGTTTGTCTGTAAAATTATTTTTGAAATTTTTTCTCTTCCTGAAAAAGCTAAAAAATACCGCGATAAATTGAAAGAATCCAAAAAAATTGAATTGGTATTTCAATTATTTCTCTCTTTTTTNCAAAACAAATATTTGAAAGTAATTGAGGATGCTGAAAAACTTCAAAAAAAATTTANAAGGCATGATTCGCAGGACAAAATTTATACTACTTTAATAGTTTATTTAAAGGCTGTTTCAGCTGATCAAATTGGTAAGAGCTCAATCAGAGATAATTGCATTCAAAGATTNGATTCTTCTCNATATAGAAACACCAACTCTTATATTTTTNTTGACTTGCTAAAAATAAAAGCGTTATTAAAAAACAATCAAATAAATCAAGCGTTAGATTACACTTTACAGGTTCAAAAAAAATACTCAGATAATTTTGAGTTCTTAAAATTGCAAGTAATAGTTAACAAAGAGAATAAAAATTGGGAAGAGGTTCTTAGGTTAACTAGGATCATTGAAAAGAAAAAAAAATTTCCNTCTTTTGATTATTCCCACNATAAAAATCTGAGCATTGAAAATCTTTTTTTGTCTGCAGAAAATAATCCAGTTTTTATAAAAAAAGTTATTGGGCTTATTAAAAATGACTACAAACAAGATGCAAAATTAACGAAAATTATATCTTCAGCTTACTCAAAGATTGGAGACCAAAAAAAATCATGTGAAATTCTGGAAGAATTTTTAAATTATCAATGGGATCCTAGTTTGTTGAACTTATATGCTGGCTTTACAAATGAATCTAAAAGTTTGTTTAAAAAATTTGAAAACTGGGAGCAAAAATTTTCAACGCATTGGGAGTTTCATTTTAATTATGGCAAAGTTTGCAAATTGCATAAACTTTGGGGTAAAGCTCAACTACATTTTGAAAAATCGATTGAAATTAGCCCCTCTGTCGAAGCATATGTAAGTTTAGCTGAAATTTTCAAAATTTTAAAAAATGAAAAAGCTGCTACAAATTGCTGGGAAAAAGCAGCTTATATTTCATTGAAAGTTAACTGACCCAAAAGGCTCCTGCTGGAAGAATTGGAATAATTAGTAACGCTACAATATTAATTATTTTTATCAAGGGATTAATGGCTGGACCAGCAGTATCCTTGTAAGGATCTCCAACTGTATCCCCAGTTACGGCAGCTTTATGAGCCTCGGATCCTTTACCACCATGATTCCCATCTTCAATATATTTTTTTGCATTATCCCAAGCACCTCCACCGGTACACATCGAAATTGCCACGAAAAGACCGGTTACAATTGTCCCCATTAAAAGACCACCTAGGGCTTTAGGTCCCAGTAAAAAACCCACAAGGATGGGAACGATAACAGGTAATAATGAAGGAACAATCATTTCCTGAATTGCTGACTTCGTTAGCAGATCAACTGCTTTGTGATATTCGGGTTTGGCCTTTCCTTCCATTATTCCTGTAATTTCTTTGAATTGTCGTCTTACTTCGGTAACAACAGAACCTGCGCATCTTCCTACTGATTCCATTGCCATAGCCGCAAAAAGAAAAGGAATTAGCCCTCCTATAAACAAACCAACGATGACCATATGATCAGATAAGTCAAATGAGACATACAGTCCGATACTTTCAAGGCCGTGCGTATAATCCGCAAACAGGACAAGTGCAGCTAAACCAGCTGAGCCAATTGCATAACCTTTAGTCACAGCCTTTGTTGTATTTCCTACGGCATCAAGAGGGTCAGTTACGGCTCTCACATCTGCAGATAACTCGGCCATTTCGGCAATACCGCCAGCATTATCCGTTATTGGGCCGTAAGCATCTAAGGCAACAACAATTCCAGCCATTGACAACATAGATGTTGCTGCAATTGCTATTCCGTATAATCCCGCGAGATAGTATGCGCTAAGAATTGCAACTATCACGGAAATTACTGGCCAAGCAGTTGATCTCATAGAAATTGCAATGCCAGCAATGATATTTGTAGCATGACCTGTTTCGGAGGCTGCTGCAACATCCTGAACGGGTTTGCATTCTGTAGCGGTGTAATATTCGGTAATTATTACCAAGGCTCCTGTTAATACTATTCCGACTATCGAGGCACCCCAAAGATTCAGTGGGCTAATAGATGAAACAGAATCAGATATACCACCCATCATGAAGTAAGTTACAAACCAAAAGGCAACAATTGATAAAACAGCAGAAACAATTAGTCCTTTATATAAAGCATTCATTATTTTTCCGCTACCAGAATATTTAACGAAAAAACATCCAATTATTGAGGCAATTGCAGAAACAGCCCCCAAAGCTAAGGGGTAAACTGTAGCAGTATATTCAAGCCCTGGTAATGTTAGGGCGCCAAGTAGCATTGTGGCAATTACAGTTACAGCATATGTCTCAAATAGGTCAGCTGCCATTCCAGCACAATCCCCAACATTATCGCCTACGTTATCAGCGATTACGGCTGGATTTCTTGGGTCATCTTCAGGAATTCCGGCTTCGACCTTCCCAACTAAATCAGCGCCTACATCAGCCCCTTTGGTAAAAATTCCTCCTCCCAAACGAGCAAAAATAGAAATCAATGATGAACCAAAAGCGAAACCAATAAGTGGCTTTAAAGCAGTGTTTATTGCATTAATATCAGCGCTACTCAGTAAAAAAGCAGTAAAACCAGCTACTCCAATTAAACCAAGCCCAATCACCAACATACCTGTGATTGCTCCACCCCTAAAAGCTACGGCAAGAGCAGGATTTATGCCTTGTTTTGCGGCTTCCGCAGTTCGAACATTTGCTCTAACACTAATATTCATGCCAATAAATCCTGCGACACCAGATAAAATAGCACCTAACGCAAATCCAATTGCGGTCAGTATACCCAGACCCGGAACAAAGACTATGATAATTAAAATGATAACTCCAACAATACTTATAGTTCTATACTGTCGCGCTAAGTAGGCAGAGGCCCCATCTTGGATTGCTGAAGCTATCTCTTGCATTCGGCTATTTCCAATTGGTTGCTTTAAAATCCATTTTATTGAGAATAATGCATATACAATAGTAATAGCTCCCGCTAACAGTGAAAAGGATAGTCCATAGGACATCTTATGTCTCCTTGTTTTCTAAATAAATTTATTTTGTATTGGAAATATGTTTTTGAGTCTTTGCAAAAATAATTTGCAAATACGGTTATCAATCTTAATTAACCATATATCATAACACCATATGCCTTTAATTAAAGTCACTTCATGAGAAAATCTACCAACTGAATTTAACGTGATAATAGAAATTCCGTCGCATTCTGACCCTATAAAATATGAAGTTGATAAGGATTCAGGCGCTTTATTTGTAGATAGATTCATGCTAACTTCAATGCACTATCCTTGCAATTATGGCTACATCCCCCAGACAATTAGTGAAGACGGTGACCCGACTGATGTACTTGTGATCACTCCTTTTCCTGTTGCAATGGGAGCAGTAGTTCCATGCAGACCAGTAGGAATATTAAAAATGGAGGATGAAGAGGGCATAGATGCAAAGGTCTTGGCTGTTCCAATTAATTCAGTATTACCCATATATAAACATTGGTTAGAAGTTGGTGACATAGCGCTAGAGAGACTCACACAGATCAAACATTTTTTTGAACACTACAAAGATCTCGAGGATGGGAAGTGGGTAAAAGTTATAGGTTGGTATGGTTCTGATTCAGCAAAAAAAGAAATTTTAAAATCCCATGAACGATATAAAGACTTGGGTAAGTGAATTAAACTTAATTTTACGTATTCTTAAGTTTGAAAAGGGCTTCTATCATTTAATTCCGACAAATAACTTTCAACTCCTATTCCTTCTCGCGCTAAAAAATTTTTAACAGCATCTCGGAATCGGTCATCCGATATCCAGTGTACTGATCCTGTTTGATTAGGTTCAAAACCTCTTGCTAATTTATGTTCCCCCTGTGCTCCTCCCTCGATTTTAGCCACACCGCTATTTATTGCCCATTCAATAGGACTATAATAGGAAACTTCAAAATGAAGGCATGAAACCCTCTCGAGGGCCCCCCAATATCGTCCATATGCAATTGTCTCCCCATTTTCCTTTCCCAGCATCATTAGTGAACTTGCAATGAACTTCTTTTCTTTTCTGTTTTCAGCTATGCATATTGCAAAATGTTCCGACATTTTTTCAGCCACGTAGGAAAAAAAATCCCTGTTTAAATATGGAGCGTTTCCATGCTCCCAATATGTATTTTCATAGCATTTATAAAAAAAATCCCAGTGTTCAGAAGTAATTTCATTTCCTTGATATACGTAGCATTTAATTTGAGATTCGGTAATTTTTCGTCTTTCAGCTTTGATTTTCTTTCTTTTCTTCTGTGATAAAGTTTTCAAAAAATCGTCGAAACACGAAAATCCACGATTTTTCCATTGGAACTGAACTCCAAACCTTCTCAGCCAACCAATATTCTCCGCATCTTTAAGTTCATCATCATTTCCAAACAATAAATGTATTGAGGAAAATTCATTCTTTTTGGTTTCCTCTGTTAGTATTTTTAAAATAGTTGATCTTGCTTTGTTGTCTCGTGTAAGAATTCTTGTGCCGGATACCGGACTAAATGGACTGGCAACTAACCATTTTGGGTAATAAGATCTTCCTGAATTTTCAAACGCATTTGCCCATGCCCAGTCAAAAACATACTCTCCATATGAATGAAATTTCGCATATCTTGGTGCTATTCCACATAAAGTTGAATTTTCGTCATAAACTAGTAGAGGTCTGGGAATCCAGCCAGTTTTTTCGCCCACGCAACCGGCTATCTCCATTGCCACTAAAAATTCCCATTTTGTAAAAGGAGTTACGGAAGAATTTAAATTCCATATTTTTTCATAAATTTTTTTTGGAATTTTTGAAATCCCCTCGGTGGTTTCTACCTTATACTTTGTCACTTACTTACCTTAAGAATTATGATTAAAATTACAATTGCGCAGATAAATCCATCATTAGGTGATTTAACCTTTAATTCAAAGATTATCTTAGAAAATGCTCGTAAAGCTAGTTTAGAGAACTCAAATTTACTTGTTACTCCTGAGCTTAGCCTAACAGGATATTCCCCTGAGGATCTTCTTTTAAGAAAAAGTTTTATCAGTGAGGTTGAAAAAAAACTTTTGGAATTAATATTTCAAGTCAAAATAATTTCACCTGAACTTACAGTAGTAGTTGGACACCCACTAGCCAGTAAAGATAGCAAACAACTCTTTAACGCCGCAACCGTTTTTCGGTCAGGAAAAATTATTGCGAGATATGGCAAATTAGAATTACCAAATTATGCAGTGTTTGATGAGAGAAGATATTTTGATCAAGACGGTACACCTTGTATTTTCGGGGTTGATGGTGTGAATTGTGCAATAAATATTTGTGAGGATGTTTGGTTTTCAAGAGCTCCGAAAATGGCAAAGGCTGCTGGCGCTGACATCATTTTAATTTTAAATGCCTCGCCGTTTTATTTAGAGAAAGAAAAAGAGAGAGTTTCTGTAGTAAAAAAAAATGTAGCAGATATTGGCTTGAGTGCTGTTTTTTGCAACATTGTAGGAGGGCAGGATGAACTGGTTTTTGATGGCAGCAGTTTTGTTATTGATAATAAAGGCAAAATTTTACTCAGAGCACAACAATTTGAGAGTGATTTAATATCATTTGAGTTTTGTAAAAATGGTAATTCAACACTTGGAAGAATTGAAAAAACAGAAAACTTATTGTCACAAATTTATAAAGCACTTGTCATTGGCACCCGAGATTATGTGATTAAAAATGGTTTTAAAAGTGCGCTCGTTGGTTTATCAGGAGGTATAGATTCAGCTTTGACATTAGCAATAGCTGTTGAAGCGCTAGGGGCTGACAAGGTATCTGCAGTCATGATGCCATCTAAGTATACATCCGAGCAAAGTCTGAATGACGCAAAGATTTGCTCTGAAAATCTTGGTGTAAATTTTCAGGTCATTTCAATCAGGGATTTGATTCAGGAATTTGATAATTCTCTTCTTCCACATTTCAAAGGGTTATCAAAAGATGTTACAGAGGAAAATTTACAATCCAGAGTCAGAGGTGTTTTGTTAATGGCGCTTTCAAACAAGTGGAAAAGCTTACTACTTACAACTGGTAATAAATCAGAGATTGCAGTTGGGTATTGCACTTTATACGGTGATATGTGTGGCGGATATTCTGTATTAAAGGATGTATTAAAAACAACGGTATATGATTTATCAAAATTTTTAAATCAAAAGGCAGAACATGCTGGTTTGGTTATTCCCATTCCTCCTAACGTTATTAACCGTCCACCCTCAGCTGAACTCGACTACAATCAGCTAGACCAAGATTCGCTTCCCCCTTATGAAGTATTAGATAAAATTTTGAATAGTTACTTGAATAATTGTTTATCTCCAAAAGATCTACTCAATTTGGGTTATCCTGAGACAACAGTTATTAAAGTTTTAAAATTGATTAAGNTTTCGGAATTTAAGAGAAGACAATCTGCTCCAGGCCCTAAGATTTCCCATAGAGCTTTTGGTCGGGATTGGAGATATCCTATTTCTAATAATTTTTCCGAATGTGGAGATGACATATGAAAGAAATAATTGCACTAATAAGGCCTTTCAAACTTGACGAAGTTCGTGAAGCTNTAACTGAAATTGGTGTAACAGGACTAACTGTTACTGATGTAAAGGGGTTTGGAAGGCAAAAAGGGCATTCGGAGGTTTACAGAGGGGCTGAGTATGTAATTGATTTTGTTCCCAAAATTAAGTTAGAACTGGTAATTAAAGATGAGCTATATGANAGTGCANTAGACATAATCTTAAATGTTGCAAGAACAGGAAAAATAGGGGATGGAAAAATTTTTGTGAGAGANGTGACAGATGTAATCAGAATTAGAACTGGTGAAAATGGTGACGAGGCGCTCTAAGCAAAACTAGCACTGCTCCAGAGCCGCCCATCTGTCGCGGTGCCTGGCAATAGGCTAGAACTTCGTCCGTTTGCATTAACCAACCTCTTACCTTGTTTTTTAATACTGGTTCTTTTCCTTTTGAACGCAATCCTTTCCCATGAATGATCCTCACACACCTTTTGTCATTTTTGTAACATTTTTTTATAAATTGGTAATATATCTCTCTTGCTTCTGATGTTACAAAGCCATGTAGATCAAGTTCATCTTGTATTGCCCAATTTCCTCGCCTGAGTTTACGAATTGTTAGCGCCGATATTCCATTTCTTGCAAATGAAAGTTTTTCATCGGTATCTAAGAGTGTCTCAAGGTTAATATCTGTTAATTGACTTTCTAAAAGGGCTTCATTTTCATCAAGTAGACTTTGAATTGGAAACGGTTTTGGTTTTTTGTTGAGGATTTTTTTTGGACTTTTGATTTTACTTAAAGGTATTGCGTCAGCTACTGCCTCGCGAAAAATTTTAGATTGATTTGANTTTTTTTCTTCAGTAGTTTTTTTTTGAATTTTCGATTTCTTNAGAGGGTTCACATTTGAAACAGCATCTCGAAAGATATCCGATTCAGACTGATTCGAGGTATCTTTGGGCATCTAATGCTGCCATGCAACCACTCGCTGCGCTTGTAATTGCTTGTCTATATGTGTAATCTTGAACATCGCCAGCTGCAAAAACTCCCTTTATACTCGTTTTGGTTGAATCCTTTCCAAAACCTCCATTAGTTATAATGTAACCGTTTTCCATGTCTAATTGGTTTTTAAAAATATTTGTGTTGGGGCTGTGACCAATGGCAATNAAAACACCATCAACTTTAATTATTTCATTTTTGTTAATATCCNGAGTAATTTTNATTGCATTTACACCCATTTGATCTCCCAAGACCTCTTNAAGGGTTGCATTCCATATGATTTTAACTTTTTTTTCTGAAACCTTTTGCATAAGTCTATCAATTAAAATTGGTTCTGCTCTAAACTTGTTTCTTCTGTGAATTATGGTCACATGACTNGCTATNTTTGATAGGTAAAGCGATTCCTCAACTGCAGTATTNCCACCTCCAATAACGCATANAGGCTTATTTCGAAAAAAAAANCCATCACATGTTGCACATGCAGAAACCCCTTTGCCAAGAAATTTTTCTTCCGATGGCAAACCCAAGTATTTTGCAGATGCTCCAGTGCTAATTATTAAACTATCACATGTGTATTTTTTTGAGTCACCGTGCAACAAAAAAGGGCTCTCATTTAATCTAACTCTGGATATATGATCGCTAACTATATTTGTATTAAATGAAATGGCATGCTTGTAAAACCTTTCCATAAGATCTGGCCCTAAAACACTATTAAAATCGGCAGGCCAATTTTCAACGTCAGTCGTGGTCATTAATTGCCCNCCTTTTTCAATCCCGGTGATAAGGGTAGGGGTTAAATTGGCTCTAGCAGCGTATATTGCAGCAGTGTATCCGGCTGGACCGGACCCTAAAATTATAAGTTTATGATGATTCATATTTGGCTAAATGTTAAGTTAATATTGATAATTGTAAATAAGAAAAAATTTTTTGAAAAAGTGTTTTTATGATATTTAGATCTTCAAATTCAAATAATAAAAGGAGAGTGGCTTCTAGACGNGGGAAATCCTCGTCCAAATCCACCACAACTCACGAATCCATAAAACAAATTTCTCCTTTTGGAGATATCTCTTGGTTAATATGGGGTGCCATTTCATTATTTTTATTTGTTTCACTTATAAGTTGGTCACCTCAAGATGGAGGATGGTTTCAGATTTCATCAAGGGAAGAACCAGTAAATTTATTAGGTCGCGTGGGAGCTAGTTTGTCAGATTTTATGATTTTTTGTTTTGGTCTTTCCTCTTTTTGGTGGGCAATACTTTTTGGTTATCTTTCCGCCCTAGCGCTTAGGAAAAATATNGTAACAAGGGAAAGAGATAAATTAAAAAATACAGAATTAAATGTAAATTTAGATAGACAGTCAAAAAAAAGTAAACCCTTTTATGATAGTAATGCTTTCAGTTATAGAAGCATAGGTTTTATTATGCTGATGAGCGGAAGTGTAGTGCTTGAGGCCCAAAGGTTAAATTTTGAGAATGTAATTTTGAATAATGCTCCTGGTGGCGCACTAGGTAATTTGTTAGGCGGATTAGGGGAATGGGCTTTTGGACCCTTTGGTTTAACGGTAATTAGTATTCTTTTGCTTTTTGTTGGAATTTCACTATTTTTTGGTTTTAGCTGGTTTTTNGCTTTTGAGNTTTTCGGGAAAGTTACAGAAACCTGTCTAAATAAAACTAAGTTTTTATTTCAATCGTTAGAGGACTCTCGATTAGGTATCAGTGCTTTGCAGTCTCGAATTTTAAAAAAAAATAACCTTGATAGTAATATTAAGAAAAATATTGTTGAAGTCAAAAAAAAAGTTTCTCCTAAACCCTCAAAGAGTAGCTCTGATTTTTTAATAAGAAGAGAACAACAACCCTTGTTTGGAAATGATGTTGGTANCAAACTNCCACCAGTTAGTCTTTTGATCGCAGCAGAAAATTCAACATCGACAGTTGCAGAGAGTACACTTTCTTTCACTTCTCGTTTGATTGAAACACGTCTTAATGATTTTGGTGTACAAGTAAGAGTTGTCAGTGCACAACCTGGACCGGTTGTCACGCAATACGAAATTGAGCCGGCTGTGGGCGTAAAAGGATCTCAGATTGTCGGCTTAGCAAAAGATCTTGCTAGGTCTCTATCTCTNTTATCCATCAGAGTTGTAGAAACAATACCTGGGAAAAGTTTTATGGGTTTGGAGTTACCAAACTCGAAGAGAGAGGTTGTCAGACTCTCAGAGGTAATAGATTCGAGTAGTTTCATTGACAACTCTGCCACGCTCCCGCTTGCCTTGGGAAAAGATATTTCCGGAATACCAGTAGTTTTTGACTTGACTAAGATGCCTCACTTACTTGTTGCAGGAACAACGGGTTCCGGCAAATCAGTTGGTATAAATGCAATGCTTCTATCTTTGATTTATCACTCAACGCCTGAAAAAGTTAAATTTATTTTAATTGATCCAAAAATGTTGGAATTTTCAATGTACGAGGATATTCCCCATCTTTTAACTCCAGTTGTAACGGATGTTACAGATTCAGGAAAAGCATTGCGGTGGTGCGTAGGAGAAATGGAGCGCCGTTATAAACTAATGAGCACTCTAAATGTAAGGAGTCTGTCAGGTTATAATCAAAAAGTTAATGACGCNATTAAAGGTGGAGCACCGATAGAGAATCCATTTTACGATTTTGATTCTAATCTAGACGACAATTATGAACATGAAAAAACTAGTGAATTAGATTCGGACTTGAAATATCTACAACCACTTCCAAAAATAGTCGTTGTAATTGACGAGTTGGCAGATTTAATGATGGTTGTTGGAAAAAAAATTGAGTCACTCATTGCAAGATTGGCGCAAAAAGCNAGAGCCGCCGGTATTCANCTCATACTTGCNACGCAACGGCCCTCTGTAGATGTAATTACGGGTTTGATCAAAGCAAATATTCCGGCAAGAATATCCTTTCAGGTATCTAGTAGGGTTGATTCAAGAACTGTGCTAGATCAAATGGGAGCGGAAACATTACTTGGCCAAGGTGATATGCTTTTTTTGATGCCTGGTAGTGGTTTACCAAAAAGAATACATGGAGCCTTTGTTGCTGATGAGGAAGTTTTNGCCGTNGTTGATTATGTTAAAAATACTGCTACTCCTAAATATGACAAAAGTATTCTAGAGGAGCCTTTTGATTTGGATCCAAAATCTAATTTAATAAATGAAACTGGCTTAAAAGTTAAAGACAATGTGGAAAAAGACCCCCTGTATGATGAAGCGGTAGCAGTAATTTTTAAGAATAAAAGGGCATCAATTTCTTTGGTTCAAAGACATTTGCGAATTGGTTATAACAGAGCCGCAAGGCTTCTTGATGCAATGGAATCGGCTGGAATCGTTTCAAAAATGGGTTCTAATGGTAATAGAGAAATTTTAGTTACCCCCGGGAATTAACTTCATAAAATTAAAAATGTATTTACAAATCAAATTTTCAATAATTGTTGTTTTGATTTTTATCTTGCAGAGCACTTCAAATGTTTTTGCTGAAAAAACTGTTGAAAAAAAATCAAAAATTACTAGCAACCATGTAAAAAAAATAAAAACTTCTAATCAGGCGTTGATTGATTTTTTAACAAATACCAAAACATTAAGGGCAGATTTTATTCATGAACAAAATGATTCAAGTGGAAAAACAATTACATTTTCTGGGCAGTTAGTTTTTAGAAGACCAGACAGACTTCGTTGGGATGTAAAAAAACCCTATCCACAATTACAACTTCTGCGGGGCAAAGAGTTCTTAATCTATGACCCAGATTTGCAACAAGTTACTGTTCGAGAGGTAAATGATTCATTGTTCGATACACCTGCAGGTTTACTCTTTTCTTCCGGACCTGGCGCGAGCAAGTTACTAAAAAAAAGGTACAGCTTAATTTCCGCCCCTCAAAAAGATAATTTGAGATGGGTACTAGCGCGTCCAAAAAATATCTCAAATGAAAATCCAACTATTGAGTTAGGTATAAATTCAAGTGGTCATTTGTCTCAATTGATCAGTGTAGATGTTTTTGGAAGGTCAAGCAGAATCAAATTAAAAAANATTTCATGGAATGAGATNGTGAAGGATGTTGCTTTTGTTCCTATCATTCCCTCCGGCGTTGAATTTTTAAAGCAATGAGTAAAGCTTTATGATTGGNANACCATTATCAGATTTTTTAAGACCAAGGTCCCTAAATGATTTTGTTGGCCAAGAGCATTTGCTGGCAAAAAACTCGATTCTTGACAAAAGTGTAGTTGAAGAAAATCTGCCATCTCTCATTCTATGGGGGCCTCCTGGAACTGGTAAAACAACTTTGGCGAAGNTGCTAGTTACAGCAATCAAAGCCGAGTTGATAAATATNTCTGCTGTATTAGCAGGAGTNAAAGATATCCGACTGGCAATCGAAAAAGCTGAATTAATAAAACATAAATCAGGCAAATCTGTTGTTTTTGTTGATGAAGTTCACAGATTTAATAAAGTTCAGCAAGATGCTTTTCTCCCGCATATAGAGTCTGGTTTATTTGTTTTCATTGGAGCAACAACAGAAAATCCTGGTTTTGAGATAAATTCTGCTCTTCGTTCAAGAACCCAGACTTTAATTCTCAAACCTTTGAGCGAAAATGCTTTAAATATTTTGTTTGAACGTGGTCTCAAAGCCTTACATATTTCATCTGAAACTTTCGCCCTCGATGCTAAAGACTTTTTGATTGCTAATGCAGATGGGGATGGAAGAAGGTTGCTCAATATTTTAGAGAGTATTTGCTCAAATCAAGCAATGAGTCATGAAACTAAAATCACCAAAGAAGAACTAAAAAGTATTCTGCCCAAAGCATATAAATTATTTGATAAAAAGGGTGATCAATTCTACGATCAGATTTCTGCTTTTCACAAGTCCGTCAGGGGTAGTGATCCTGATGCGGCACTATATTGGATGAGCAGAATGTTTGATGGAGGTTTAGATCCTAGATATTTAGCTCGAAGAATCATTAGAATCGCTAGTGAAGATATAGGACTTGCAGACCCCAGAGCATTGTCTATTTGTCTTGATGCAGCTGCTGCATTTGACAGACTCGGTTCTCCAGAGGGAGAGCTAGCATTAGCAGAGGCAACAATATTTCTTTCAATTGCTGCAAAATCNAATGCAACATACAAAGCGTTTAATGCTTCAAAAAAATTTGTTGAACGACATCGATCTGATCCAGTTCCAACTCACTTGCGAAATGCCACAACAACCTTCTCCAAAAAACTTGGTTATGGTACTGGATATGATTACAGTCATGATAACTTAGATGGCATATCACATAATCAATCGTACTTNCCTGATAATGTATCTAGTCCATCTCCAGTTTTTTATGAACCAGTATCTAGAGGNCTAGAAGTTAAAATTGCAGATAAACTTTTTAATATCCGTACAAAAAAANTGGAAAATTAANTAATGATAGATATTCAATTAATCCGGCGTGATTCAGACTTCATCGCAAAAGCTTTACTAAAAAGAGGTGTGAAGTTTGATAAAAAGAAATTCGCAGATTTAGAGGAATCGAGAAAAGAGCTGCAAGTTAAAACTGAGGCCTTACAAAAAGAAAAAAATCAAATAGCAAAAAAAATAGGAGAATTTAAAGCAAGTGGTGAATCGGCAGAGTCATTATTGGCTAGAGCATCAATGATTGCAAAAGATTTAGATCAATTAAATCAAGAATTGACAAGAGTACAAAATCAAATTCAGGACTGGTTGAGCTCTTTGCCTAATCTTCCTCATGATGATGTACCAGATGGAGACAGCGAGGAATTTAATCAAGAAATCAGAAAGTGTGGAGAGATTCCGGATTTTTCTTTTAAGCCAAAGGATCATTCTGAAGTTGGATTTGATTTGGGCTTAGATTTTGAATCTGCTGCAAATTTATCTGGTTCCCGTTTTGTTTTTCTAAAGGGTCCAGTTGCACGATTACACAGGGCTTTGGTTCAATTTATGTTGGACTATCAAACAAATGAAAATAATTATTTAGAATGTTACACACCTTACATTGTTAATAAAAAAACTCTTTTTGGAACTGGACAACTTCCAAAGTTTGAAGAGGATCTGTTTTCAGTGCAAAAAGGTGGCGATTCAAATAAAGATGAATCGCTTTACTTAATTCCAACCTCTGAAGTTTCTCTCACTAATTTAGCTGCAAACAAAATTTTCTCTGAAGATGAGCTTCCTATTCGTTATACTGCACATACTCCTTGTTTTAGATCTGAAGCAGGTTCTTATGGCCAAGATACAAAGGGTTTAATTCGCCAGCATCAATTTGACAAAGTTGAAATGGTCCAGATCGTTTTGCCCGAAGATTCGGATAAGGTTTTGGAGGGTATGGTTTCTAATGCTGAGGGCATTCTAAAGTCACTTGGTTTGGCTTATAGAGTTGTTCTTTTATGTTGCGGGGATATGGGGTTTTCTGCCACTAAAACTTTTGATCTAGAGGTTTGGTTACCTGGTCAAAAAACATATAGAGAAATATCTTCTTGTAGTAATTGTTCCGACTTTCAAGCACGTAGGATGCAAGCAAAGGTAAAAAAAACACAACTTAATGGGAAAACAAAAAACCAGTTTGTTCACACACTCAATGGTTCTGGATTAGCAGTTGGGAGAACCCTTGTTGCAATACTTGAAAATTTTCAAACTGAAGATGGAAGTGTGTCAATTCCAGATGTTCTTCAGCCTTATATGAATGGCACTACAGTTATAAAACCAATCATAAAATAATAAATTGGTTCTAATGGAGAGGTGGCAGAGCTTGGTTTAATGTACCGCACTCGAAATGCGGCGTGGAATTTAAATTTCACCGCGGGTTCGAATCCCGCCCTCTCCGCCATATAATGATCCAAGCAATTCCAAGAAAGTCTATAAGTACATTATAAAACAATAACTTAACTGTTTTTATCGTACAAAGCTATCTAGCAACATTTATTCAAATCCAGTATAATTGTGGGTAACAAATTGGGTAACAGAGGGCTATTTTTGTTCT
>NHCU01000025.1 GCA_002167365.1 Betaproteobacteria bacterium TMED41
CGCTCTTCCGATCTTGTTGGTATTCATGAGCATATGAAAAATTTGATTTGAATGAAGTAGCAATTGTTAAAAGTAAAAGTATTTTTACTTTTGTTATTAAAGGTAAATTTGCAAGCATAAAAAATATAGATTTTCTGTAATAGTGATTTATTTTTTTAAAAGTTTAATAATATACGAGTGATTATCATTTTTGTATTTTATAATAACAATGATGAATTTATTAAATTTTCCAGAACTTTCCCCATGGTTGCAGACTACTCTAGGTCTTTTTTTAATGGCGTCTTTAGCGTTAATTACTCAACCGTTGTCCCAGTGGCTACTAGTAAAGTCTTTTAACCGCTGGAGCGGTTTGTCAAAGACAGCGATAGTTAAAATACTTCTTAATACAGAAGTAGGTAAGCGATTATCTCAGTTAACCCCTTCGTTGGTAGTTCAAATCACAGTTTCATTGGTACCTTACTTGCAGCCATCAGTGGCGACTGTGATAAAAAATGTTGCAGTTGCAGTAACTATTCTACACACAGTTAGAGTAATAACTGCAATTCTGGATGGCATTCAAATTTTTTATAGTGATTCTATTTCAACGTCAGTAACCTCATCTCGCCCCATAAAAAGTTATATTCAACTTGGAAAGATTGTAATCGTAGGATTGGGGTCTATTGTGATAATTTCAGCTTTAATCGACAGATCCCCAATTATTTTACTTTCAGGATTAGGTGCAATGTCGGCAGTTTTGTTGATTGTATTCAAAGATACTTTGGTTTCATTTACTGCTGGTTTGCAACTTTCCACAAATGACATGTTGAGGGTAGGAGATTGGATTGAGATGCCTGAACTTGGAGCAGATGGGGATGTTGTTGACATTGCTCTTCATACTGTAAAGGTCCAAAATTTCGATAAAACTATCACCTCTATTCCAACTTGGCGTTTGATGTCTTACAGTTTTAAAAATTGGCGAGGTATGTCAGAGTCAGGCGGACGTAGAATTAAAAGAACAATATTAATTGATGCATCATCAGTTAAGTTTATTGAAAAATCTGATGTTGATGAATTAAAAAATATTTCATTGATCAATAAGTACCTTAGTGAAAAATCAATTAGTATCAGTGATTCCAATAAGGAATTAGCACAAAAATCACAAGATTTTTTTTCTAAGCCCGCCAACCAAAGAAGATTGACTAACTTGGGTACGTTTCGAGCGTATGTTAATTTTTATTTATTAGGGCACAAAAAAATTCATCCGGATATGACCAAATTAGTAAGAATGCTGAAGCCAGATTCAGAAGGGATTCCATTGGAAATTTATTGTTTTACTTCAACAACTGACTGGATTGAGTATGAAAATATTCAAAGTGATATTTTTGAACACCTACTCGCAACTCTTCCTGAATTTGGGTTAAGAACATTTCAAAAACCATCAGGACATGATTTGGCTTCAGTCAATTTAAATAACCTTAAATAAAATGACTATAATTCAAGCCAACCTAACTTGTGAGAATTGCTTTTTTAATTTCATCTAATGAATTTGGATCTTCTAGTGTTGTCAAATCTCCAACATCTCTACTTTCTAGTACCGCTTGAATAGCACGTCTAAGTAACTTGCCAGACCTCGTTTTTGGGAGTGACTTGACAAAATAAATAAAAGTCGGTTTAGCAAAAGGACCTAGTTTCTCATTAACTAAATTTTGAATTTTTAATATTTCTGTGTTTTTTTCAGTAATATCAGAGTTGTAGGCTGATTTTAAAACAATAAATGCAACTGGTACTTGGCCTTTAATGCTGTCGTTGACACCTACAACTGCAGCCTCTGCGACATTATCGTACAATTGTATGGCCTCTTCTATTTCTCTTGTTCCAAGCCTGTGGCCTGAAACATTTATGACATCATCTGTCCTTCCAAGGATGTAAAAATATCCTTCGTCGTCGCAGGTTGCATAATCAAAGGTAGAATACAAGTAATCTCCGTTTAATTTAGCAAAATAGGTACTTACAAATCTTTCGTTGTTAGCCCATACAGTTTGAAAACAACCAGGGGGTAAGGGAGCAACAATGGACAACACCCCTTTTTCCCCAGCTTTGACCTTTTTCCCGGTGGTTTCATCGATCAACTTAATATCAAATCCATAAACAGGAAAGCTTGCACTTCCATTTTTTAATTTTGTTTTTTGTATAGGCAGTTGAGCCGATAAAATTGGCCAACCGGTCTCGGTTTGCCAATAATTATCTATGATTTGAGTTTTGCTTAAGGCGGATGAAATCCATTCCGCGGTTGGTTTATCGAGAGGTTCTCCAGCGAGAAAAAGTTTTCTTAATGATTCTGTTTTGTGGTGAGATAAAAATTTTTGATCTTGTTTTTTTAGAACTCGTATTGCAGTTGGTGAGGTGAACATCGTCGTTATTTTAAACTCATCAACCAACGACCACCAAATCCCAGAGTCAGGATTTGTAGGTAAGCCCTCATATAATAAAGTTGTTGAACCATTTATTAAAGGTGCATAAACCAAATAAGAGTGCCCGACTACCCACCCTATGTCGGATGCACAAAAAAATACTTCACCCGGCCTGCAGTCATAAATTAATTTCATTGATGTTGATAAAGCTACTGCATATCCTCCAGTGTCTCTTTGAATTCCTTTGGGCACTCCGGTAGTTCCTGAGGTATACAAAATATAACTAGGATCATTTGAATATAAATTCTCACAAAAAAATTCATTTGAATTAATATTTTTTTTGTATAGATCGTAATCTACATCTCTGTCTGAAATAAATTGAAAATCCGAAATCTTACGATCAACTAGTAGTAACTTTTCTGGTGGATACTCTGATATATTACAAGCTTCATCAACAATTTTTTTGTACGGTATAACTTTACCACCTCTAACTCCCGCATCAGAAGTTATGATTAATTTTGGTGTTGCATCATCTATTCTAAGAGCTAAAGGTTTTGCTGCAAAACCTCCAAAGACTACTGAATGAATGGCTCCAATTCTTGCACAAGCAAGCATTGCAAAAACCCCTTCTGGGATCATTGGCATGTAAATTAGAACTCTGTTGCCTTTTCGAACTCCGAGCTGATGAATAACTTTAGCCATAGTTTGAACCTCACTATGAAGTTCTTCATATGTGAAAGTTTTGCGTTTGTTTGTCTCAGTTGAAACATAGATTAGGGCTAACTGTTTGGCTCTTTTGACCAGATGTCTATCCACAGCATTAAAACATAAATTTGTCACCCCATCCAAATACCAATTAGAAAAAGGAGGATTTGAATAATCTAATATGTTGTTTGGAAACTTGAACCAATCAATGTTTTTTGCTTGCTCTCTCCAAAAATTCTCTTTGTTGTTGAGCGATCTGCTGTGAAATGAAATTAAGTTCATTTGAATATCCTGGAATGAAGTTTTATTTGTTCTTTACATATAGGTCTACGTACTCATTAACTGGGAGTTGTCTTAGTTTTTCTAGGTCAAAAGATATGTCAGTAATTTTTTCTTGGATATTTGTGTTGAATTTACGTTTTAAATTGAACCTAAATTTCTCTACTAATAATGGAATTCCTTCTCGTCTTCTTCGTTTGTGGCCAATGGGAAATTCAATTATCACTTCATCAAGTTTTGTTCCATCAACAAATTCAATAGTTATTGCGTTTGAAATTGATCTTTTCTGAGGATTTAAATAATCAAGCGTGAATTTCGAGTCTTCTATGCACTCGATTTTTTCTCTCAAATTATCAATTCTTGGGTCTTGGGCAATGTGGTCCTCATAATCACTTGCAGTCAATCTGCCAAACAAAAGAGGAATTGCAACCATATATTGAATGCAGTGATCTCTATCAGCTGGATTTAACAGAGGGCCTTTTTTATCGATTATCCTAATTGCGGATTCATGTGTTCGAATCCTAATTTTTTTTATTTTATCAATTTTACTTTTAACTTTTGGATGAAGTTGAATGGCTGCTTCAACAGCGGTTTGAGCGTGAAACTCAGCAGGATATGAAATTTTAAATAAAATATTATCAATTACGTAAGTTTTGTAATTTCTATCTACAATTAGTTCTTTGCCTCCAAATAAGCAATCGTTAAAGCCCCAAACCTTGGTACTCAAGACCTTTGGGTAGCCCATCTCTCCAGTTTTTGATATGAGTGCTAACCTTACCCCTCTACTTGTGGCATCACCAGCAGCCCACGATTTTCTAGAACCAGTATTTGGAAAATGTCTATATGTACGAAGAGAATTACCATCTAAGAAGACTTGCGAAACGGCATTACATAGTTGCTCTTTAGTAAGTCCAATTAATTTTCCGCATACAGCTGTTGAAGCGAGTTTTACAAGGATTACATGATCAAGTCCAACTTTATTAAATGAATTTTGAAGAGCTATAACACCCTGAATTTCATGGGCTTTAATAATTGCATTCAGAACATCAATCATTTTTAGCGGTTTTTGCTTTTGATAAATTGCCTGTCTTGATAACCAATCGCTTACAGCTAAAATTCCTCCAATATTATCTGATGGGTGTCCCCACTCTGCTGCTAACCAAGTATCGTTAAAGTCAAGCCAGCGAATCATAGTGCCAATGTTAAAGGCCGANTGAATTGGGTCCATTACAAAATTAGTTCCGATAACTCTGGCACCATTTGGAACTACTGTTCCCTCAATTACTGGCCCTAACATCTTTCTGCAAGCTTTGTATTCTAATGCCTCTAATGCACAGCCTAATGAGTCCACCAGACAAAATGAGGCTGACTTGACTGACTCATCAGNAGGCTGATCATCGTTTAGGGCATAGTCAACAATGTCTAAAATTATTTTTTCAAATTTGTTGCAACTTGAGATTTTATCCATTTTATTATTTTATGTACGCTCAGATATAGGNATAAATTTTTTTGGTAATGGGCCAATATAATTAGCGGTAGGTCTAATTATTTTACCGTCACTCTGTTGTTCCAAAATGTGAGCTGTCCAACCCGAGGTCCTGGCTATTGCAAAAATAGGAGTAAAAAGTGACATNGGTATATTCATACGCTTATAACTGACGGCACTAAACCAATCAAGATTTGGAAACATGTTTTTTTCATTCCACATTACTTCNTCGATTCGAGAGGCTATTTTAAACATATTCATTTTTTTTTGGCTAATTGAAAGATCTTCTGCCACTTCCTTGATAATTTGGTTTCTGGGGTCACTTACAGTGTAGACAGGATGACCAAAGCCAATAATTATTTCTTTTCTACCTAATCTTTCTTTTATATCCAACTCTGCCTCATCTGCGGTTTTGTATCTAGTTTGGATTTCATATGCGATCTCGTTCGCACCNCCGTGTTTATGACCTCTTAACGCTCCAATAGCACCTGANATGCATGAATGGTAATCGGCGCCAGTCCCAGCAATGACTCGACTAGAAAAGGTTGAAGCATTGAATTCATGTTCAGCATAAAGATTAAGTGAAGTTTGCATTGCACGTACCCATTCATCACTGCATTTTTTGTTATGAAGAAGATTTAATAAATGGCCGGCAATTGAGTCAGAATTTGATTCAAGATTAATTCTTTTGCCGAAATGACTGAAGTGGTACCAATAGATTAAGACCGTNCTCAAATTGGCTAAAAGACTGTCAGAGAGAGCAGCAATGTTCCCATCTGTGTTAGNTTGATTTTGTTCCATACAACCAAATGCTGATGTTGCTGTTTGCAGAACACTCATTGGGTGAGACTTTGCAGGTAAATGTTCAATAATTTTGAGAATATTTATTGGTATGTTTCTGAGATTAAAAAGTTTTTTTTTGTAATCATCTAGCTCTCTTTGTGTAGGTAATTTTTTNTATATCAGAAGATGTGCTATNTCTTCAAATTCGCAAATTTGAGCAGTATCAAGAATGTCATACCCTCTGTAATGTAAATCATTTCCTGAACGGCCAACTGTACATAAGCTGGTATTTCCTGCTTTAATGCCNGACAAAGCAACAGATTTTTTTGGTTTTTTGTTAATAGTCAAATTTTTCTTCTNCTTTATTTATCATCCATTAATGATTTTCACTAGATGCAATTAATATTTATTTTAGGGATTCTACACACAGCAAATAGTACTATAGAAATATTAACAAATATTAAGGAGATTTTTCATGTGGACTAAACCTATTGCAACTGATTTAAGATTTGGTTTTGAAATTACTATGTACGTCGCTGCAAAGTAATAACTTCTAAANTAAAAAAATAACCGCTCAANTGAGTGGTTTTTTTTTGNCTNCCACTCTTGGTTTTACACGTACACCGTTAATTTTTGGGTACTGAAGTAAATTTTTTGCTTTAAGTTATTTCATAAAAATTTTAATAATCTTAAATTGTTTTGANTTTTAATTATAATNTGGTTACTTTAAGTAACCTAANCTTTAAAANATTGANAACTATAAAAAGGATTTTTGAACAAAGTGAAAAAAGTTTTTTTTGGAGGAATTTGTTCGCTTGTTTTGACAATGGGCGTTTCCCGCTTTGCATACACTCCATTACTACCCGTGATGCAAGANGAAACAATTTTGGGAGTTGCCTCTGGGGGTTGGTTGGCTACAGTTCATTACTTTGGGTATNTANTTGGTGTTCTGGCAACACTTAAAACTACAACTTTAAAATCCAGAGAGNTGTTTTATTTTTTTGGACTTTTGTTGTCTGTCATTAGTACATTTATGATGGCTATTGGTGAAAATTTTGTTTTGTGGTCTATTGCCAGATTCTTTGCAGGATTTTGTGGTGCAGCAGGGATAATAATAGGTGCTGGTTTAGTTATGCAATGGATTACGGAAAATACTAATAAAAAAGCACAAATGGGCAAATTTTTTTCTGGAGCAGGTATTGGAATAATAGTTTCTGCTGTAGGTTCAATGCTTTTTAACTTTTTTGACTTAAGATGGAATTTTCAATGGATTGCCTTCGGAACTATAGCTATTTTCTTGTTCTTGTTTTCCTGGGTTTTGAGACCAAAANTNNTAATAAAAAAACAAAGTAACACTAATGATTCAATTAACGAGCAAAATAATAAAAAAAACCAATTAAATAAAAGNCCCAGAGGNCTCTACAAACTCTTATTAATGTATTTTTTTTCTGGATTCGCTTTTGTCATCAGTGCGACTTTCACTGTGGCGATTGTGAAGTTAAATCCGGAAATTAAATCCCTTGGTAATTTAGTATGGCTTTTTGTTGGATTAGCTAGCGTTCCTAGCGTATTAATATGGGACTGGGTGGAAGCTAATTTTGGAATGCTAAAAGCACTTTGCTTTGCAATGGCTTTTCATTCTGTTTCTTTATTTTTAAATGCTTTTTTTTCAGATTTTGTTATTTTGCTAGTTGCTGCGTTTTTGTTTGGAATTAGCAATCTAGGTGTTGTTAGCCTAACTATGACATTAGCTGGTAGAGNGTCACCTAGCAACCCCGGAAAAGAAATGGCAAGATTAACAATCGCATTTGCAGTTGCTTTGGTTGTNGGCCCNTCAGTGGCAGGAACCCTAGCNGAGGCATACGGCANCTACTTTTACCCTCTACTTTTGAGTGCATCTTGTTTGATTATTGGAATCTTTTTATTGCTTTTAAGAGAAAGAGAAATAAGTTANTATTATCANATGAAAGATTTCTGGCCAGTTATTGTTATTGAAGGTTTTTTAGCGTTTGGTGGAGTATTGCTTCTTTATTGGTGGAGCATGAGGGATATAAAGAAAAGCAGAGAAAAAGCTTTGAAAGCAAACAAAGATAAAGAATCAAACTCTACTTAAAACTCTAAATTTCCATTTTTCTTGTCGTTGCTGACTGCACAAACTGCACGATACATGAATCTGCTCATTTTGTAAGTTGGATTCCAGCTTTGGCCTGCATTTTTAGAAGAAATTTTTCTTCCAATCAAATTAGGCCCGGGATATGCATTAGCATTGACCATTCGATGTTTGGCATTTTTACAGTCGTATTCAACCATTGCTTGAACTGATACTGCTCCGTCAGTTGATCGTTTAAAACGCAGATTTTGATACATGTTGACCGTTCTAATTTGTCCCTTTGCTTTTATTGTAGTCATATCTGTAAAATACTTGGCAGTTGGAGTCTCACCTACTATTTGCCATCCTCCAAAAACTAATTTTGGAAAAAAAATTAAAAAAAACACAAACTTACTGCTGAATATTTTTAGATTTGTTTTCATAAGTAGTTCTATATGTTAATTTTTTTGTGAAGGAAGAAACTGGTGGTATGTCTTCGCCATTCATCCTTCTTTCAATTAAAGTTACAAATCCAGCGCCGCTATAACCAAGAGCATTTGCTAGTCTTAAAACTACTCTTAATGAAGGCAATTCGTTACCAGCCTCAAGAGAGTAAATGTATTTTCTTGGAAAACCAGATTTTAGTCCAAGAGTGGAGTGAGTTAACCCTCTTGACATTCTTTGTTGTCTTAAAACTTGACAAAAAGCAGTAGAAGTATCAATTTTATTATTCATAAACCATAAATCGACTTTAAATAACAAAGTTTTAACGCTCATAAAAACGTTACAATANGNACATGATAATAATTCAATTTCNNAAANATTTTTCTTTTTTTATTAGGGTTCNTCTAATTTTTTCCATTATATTTTTATCCTCTTGCTCAAATTTTCTTACCAACTCTGAGAAATATTTATGTGTTGATTCCAAAGGGACAGTTGACAACTTTGTTCTTGAAATACAAAGGAGTTTTTTTGCTAACTCAAACTTGATGAAAATCCCCAGTAGAGTGTTAACTTTGAATGCGTCTAGAACGATCTGCTCGGAGGATGATGCAACTATTTTTGCTGGAGATGATTGCCGAGGAAGCGATTTAGAAAAAAAAAGTTTGATTTTTGGCAAGAACAGTGGAAAGTTAGAGATTTATGTGACTCCAACAATTGTNAGAAGGTCTTCTTGTAAGTCCATCATTGACTAGGTGGAGAAATATCAAAAGCGATGCAAATTCTCTCTTCATTTGAATGAAATGGAACAGTTTTGTGAAAAAGCGATGACGGAAACAAAATTAAATCACCGACTTCTACAAAAACTNTTTTAGTAGGAAAAGCAAGTCCTTTAGAAGGGTAATNATCACCATCATATCCAAACTCAATCATTCCTTCCTCTGCTTGTGAGCAATTTTCGGGTAGTTTTAAGTAAAGCACTCCACTTAACCAACCTGTTTCGTGAATATGAGATGTTAAATGACCTGATTTTTGCATCTTGACATACCATGAACTTTGAAACTCAGGTTGTTTNGGGAATGAATTTATGAATTCACAATCAAGTTGCTTGAATTCAGTTAGATAATTGTCAATTTCTACNATAATCAAACCCGCAAGCATTCTAAATGACTGCTCATCCCTTTTTAAAATATTGCCTGCCGACTGAATACCATTTATCAATNTNCCCTGTTTTCTTTCTGCGATTTCGGTGTTTTTTAGGTCATTAATTANATCTATTCTAAGAGAAGAGNTTTTGCTCGAGAGTGTTTCAAGTGGTGCTTTTCTTATNAGCGAGAACGGATCCGGACAAAATTTATAACTATCATTAATTTTGTTGTTTAANGAATAGTGGGANGCNATGCTNGCTATCAATGGGGAGTCATGCTTAAAGTTATTTAAATCATTAAATATTTTTTCAAAAAGTNTTGTATGGTTATTCTTATATGCNCAATAACAAATTCTTTGTTGCCAATCGAAAGCTTTGCTTTTTTTTGAAAAAGTCAACAGCTTTGTCAAAGTCTCCAGCATCTTGATTNAAAATACCAAGGTTATAGTTAGCCATTGAAAAATTATTATCTTTGGACAAAGCTTTGTTGAAAAANTCTTTTGCCAAACTTGAGTGTCCTTGATCTCGAAGAACTTCTCCAATGTTGTTGTATGCCTCAACAAAATTTGGTTCCAATAATATTGTTTCTTCATACATACTTTTTGCGTCATCTAACAAACCTTGGTCTCTAAATATTGTTGCTAAATTAAATTTAAACTTCGGGTCCACTTTTAATTTTAGTGCTTCTAAGGTTTTATTTTCCGCTTCCTTCAAATCNCCAGAGGATTTAAAAACAGCTCCTANGCTGGCTAAAATTTCGGGATTTTTAGGGCTGATAGAGTTGGCTTGTTGAAGAATTTTTATAGCATACTCTAATTGGTTGTTTTCCCAGTATAGTAGCCCCAAATTGTAGTAAGCATAAGAAAAATCAGGCTTTAGTTCTATTGATTTTTGGTAGCTTTTAATTGCCAAATCAATTTTGTTAGATTTTGCCAGACAAACAGCATGATTATAATGAACTTCAGGGATATCATTCTTGAGTTTGATTGCTTGTTTAAAGTAACCAGAAGCTTCTTCAAACTTTCCTACTTGTTGTAATGCCATACCTAGATTGCTACAAGATTCGGGGATTTTTGGGTNTATTTGGTATGCTTTGCTGAAGTAATGGAGAGAGTCATTTTTTTTTCCTAAATTTGCCATGCAAGAACCCAAGATGTTACAAATAAAAAAAGCATTAGGATACTTTATGAGTAATNCTTTGCCGATTTTAATGGCTTCTTCAAAATTTTTACNGTTAAATTCTATTAAAATNGGTTGAACTTCGNTTTTTGATGGCTGAGAGTAATTTTTATTTTCTTTGTTCATAAAAAAATTAAATTAAAAAAATTGTAAAATATGTTCGTTTAAGAATAAAGTTTTCATTAGTATATGTCGANTTATTAANATGCACCTTAATATAAATATAAAATTTTCATTCCCTAATTTATTTCTTATAATTTTTTTGTTAATCCCTGNCCAGTCATTTTCGGAGATGATTTCACGCTGGGAAATAATAGAGGTTGGAGAAAAATCTATATTTTTTATTGACAGAGATTCTATAGTGATCAACGAAGATGTTGGTAGAATATGGCAACTTCAAAATTATAGGGATGTTATGCGACTTCCTCCACAGTCGATTTCCACCCAAATGGATTATCACTGTGGCAAGTCAAAAAATAGAATTTTTGTTCAGTACCACCATACAGGTGTTATGTCCAAGGGTAGATTGTCGGTAGCAAACATTGAGGGCAAGGATGATTGGGTNACAATAGAACAAAACTCTAAAGAAGCNCGAATTTTTANAATTATTTGTGAAAAAGAACCTCAATTTGAGATTCCNAAAACACTTAAAGACTCTACAATNATCGACAACAAAAACCCAGATGATAAAAATACAGAAGATAAAAATTCCGAAAATNAAAGAACTAATTTAAAGANAAATTAATTAAAGTTAAATTACTCAGTTCTAACTTTTTGCGAACACTACGTGNGTTTTCACATATTCTTTGAGTCAGAGAAAACCAGTACTTCCTTTAAATAAGTTTTTTCTTTATTTTTGGTGGGTATGTTGGTTATTATTTCTAGTACATGCCCGGGGACTTCGTCCGACAATGTGAAAGTGTATATTTTTTTGCTGTATCTCTTGTATTTGGCTCTTCCTGGACTGTTTCTAAGCGGATCAGTAGAGTAGGGTTTGATTGAAAAAGAAAGGGCGTTAATAGTTTTTCCATTAAATGTTTTTTTTAACTTTTTTATTTTTGGACCCTCAGCAAGTGCTGCTCTAATTCTTTTTCTAAAATAATTTGGCTGACCTTTAGTTAATCTTTGCATTTCCAGAATGTCTCTTTCCAAAAAATACAATATAATTGGATTATTNTGAGGAAATTTGACGATATTNAAATAGCTAACATTTCTACCAGAACTTAGCACAGCGTTAGCTGAAACTATTTTCTTCTTAAATTCTAGAAAAACTTTAATAACGTCACTAGAGTCCTTTGCTAAGATTCCAGCAGATCGAATACTGTAGTTAAGCTGTTTTGAAGATTTGATTTTCGAAAGGTGATTATCCAGAAAAAGAAGGGTCTCAGCTCTAGTAATTTCCTCTTGGGGATATTGGCCTGTGTCAAATTTCTTTTTGGTTGATTGCGCAATCAATGAATCTGTCTCAACAAACTCAGTCTGTTTGGCATTTAAACTACATGTTGTAATTAAGAGTAATACTAGGGTAATTTGAAATGTAACATAGGATACTNGGNGACATTTATTGTGATTTTTTATTATTGNGCTCATATATTTAAGGNAATNTTATTTTTGATTTAAGGGTAACAGAATGTCTGAAAATATTTTAGCTGATTGGTTAAAAAAAGCAGAAAAGTTCGAAGATGCCATAAAATTGGCTGTGATAGGCCAAGATAGGGCCGCTCATTTAATCGCCATCTCTGTTTTTTCAAGGGGTCATGTCCTCTTAAAGGGTGATGTTGGAGTTGGCAAAACAACTCTTCTTAGGGCAGTTGCAAGAGCAATTGGCGGCTCATATGAGAGAGTTGAGGGTAGTGTTGATTTGATGCCAACAGATTTAATTTACTATACTTATATCGGTGAAGATGGAAAACCCAGGGTAGACCCTGGACCTNTGCTGAGACACGGGCCATCACTTTCAACCTTTTTTTTCAATGAGATTAATCGTGCCCGTCCCCAAGTACACTCTCTTCTTNTGAGAGTAATGGCTGAACGGAGTGTTAATGCTTTCAATAAAGAATTTGAATTTCCCCATTTACAAGTTTTTGCAGACAGAAATCGTATTGAGAAAGAAGAAACTTTTGAAATTTCATCAGCGGCCAAGGACAGATTTCTTATGGAAATATCAATTGAAACCCCAACAGAAATTGACGTTCAAAAGTCTTTGATGTTTGATAACAAATTNCACAATGTTGATGATTTAATTAAAAACGTTCCTGATTCAGTTTTACCTTTCAAGGAATTGAACAATATATCTCATCTGATCCAAAATTCAGTGGAGGCATCAGAATCCATGAAAAACTACGCCGTTCGTTTATGGAAGTCCTTAAGGGATCCTTCATCTTTGGATATTAATATTGAAGGGGTTGATTCAAGTAGGTTGGTTGAAGCAGGAGCGAGCCCGAGAGGAATGGCAATGTTAATTAGAGCAGGAAAAGTCAATGCTTGGCTTGCTGGCAGATTAAAAATGATCCCAGAGGATTTGCATGGCGGCTTGTCAGAAACAATGTCACACAGAATATTCCTTTATCCAAATTATGAACTTATGCGGGATGAAATAGTTANAGAGTTACTTGCAATTTGCACTGCAAAAGTTCCAGCACCTTAGGTGAAAATTGCACTCTAACATTGAATTTTTTTACAAAAAAAGAAAATTNGCTAGGAGTTCAAGACCTGGAGGCCATTCTAGTTCGNTCAGAGGCGCAGGGATGGTTTTTGATAGACTTGTTACTCTCATAGACAACCCTGATCCGCGAAGACTCGATATTAGAGCCAGTCTGAGGGACCCTTTTGAACAATGGTGGGTCAGAGAATACAAACAAAAAGCTGCCATACCAGTTATAGCAATTTTGGATCTTTCACTATCTGCTGGTTTTGAGGGAGAAGAAAAAAATATTTTCTTTCTCGAAAGTTTTTTAAAAAGCTTGCTTAGATCAACATATTTGATGGGTGATCGAGTGGGTTTAATAGCTTTTGATATGGAAATTAAGGAGGAATGGGTTTTTCAAGCAAGTCAAAAAAGGATTCTTGATGAGAGAAAAATCACAAACCTTTTTCAAAATATAAAGCTTAAAAAGGGGCACGCAGGTATAAAAAAACTACCATTATGGTTAGGTAAGGAGTCAGGTCTTATTTTTTTTATATCTGATTTTCATTTTTCTTTGAATTTATTTGATGATTTTTTAACAAACTCAACGCATCATGAAATTGTTCCAATTGTTTTACAAGACAGAGTTGAAAAAAATGGTTGGCCTTCCAGAGGTATAAGTGTTTTAACTGACTCAGAAACAGGAAAAAGACGTTTGGTTTGGATAGGTGATGAATGGAAAAAAAAACTCCGGGCTTCATATAATAATCGAAATAAAAAAATAAGAAAAATATGTAGCAAGCATGGAATATTACCACTCTTTATGAGTGGAAAATTTGAACCAAAAAAGATTTCGTCTTATTTTCTTACTGGAGGCAAATAATTGAATTTACATAAAATTATTTCTTTACTTTTTTGTCTGTTTTGCCTGACTTGTTTTGAAATAACTTACTCCAAAACTTTAGTTGAAATGGACGAACCACGACAATATGGTTATGTGTTGGGTGATGTTTTTACAAGAAAGCTGAAGTTAAATTTTACTGAAAAATTTAATGTAACTTTTGACAAAAAAAAATATACTGGAAGAATTAATAATTGGCTTTCGATCAGAAAAATTGATTCAAAAAAACTTTCAGATTTTGTGCATTCAATTGAAATTCAATATCAGGTTGTAAATGTTCCACCAAAGCCTCTAATGATTTCTGTTCCGAGTTTTGAGTTCAAAGCAGTTACAGGAGAAATTAAGGAGGATATAAAAAGCCCAGATTTACTAGTTACGTTAGCCCCAATTACCCCTGAGATTGTTGTCAACAGAGGGGGACTACTAAACATCCAACCGAATAATTCAATATCTGAAATCAAAACCGAAAACATCTCTTTTAGAATTTCAATTTGGATTTCGTTGCTTGTCCTTCCAATTTTAATATTTATTTATTCTTGGGCGCCATGGCAAAAATTATTTTTTTCAAAAAAACTACCTTTTTCGAGTGCATATTTAGAGGTTTTAAAACTCAAAGGCTTACCCGAAATAGTTTTTTGGAAAAAATCATTAACGCTATTCCATTTTGCATTGAATTCCACAGCTAAAAAAACAGTTTTCGTCGATTCGCTTGACGATTTTTTTTTGGAAAACCTTGAATATAAAAAACTTTCAAACGAAATACGTTATTTCTTAATGTGTTCAAGAAAGCTATTTTATGAAAACGAAACATTACCTCAAAAGGTTGAAAAGAAACTTTTGATTAAACTTATTCAGAAATTATCTTTAATTGAAAAAAAATTGGATTGAACTGTGGATTTTGAACGCTTGTGGATTTTACTTTTTTTGCCAATATCAATTTTGCCTTGGTACGTTCTCCCTTTCAAATCTCTTGTGGTGAGGAATCTTCCTATTATTCCTGCCGATTCAACTTCAAAATTTCTAGATTTTTTTGTTCGTTTTACAGCCTCATTAAGTATTGCTGCTTTGTTGTTTGGTTTTGCAAACCCGCGTTCTAAAGAGAGTTTGGTTGATAGAGTAGGAACGGGAGCAGAAATAGTCTTATTACTTGATAGAAGTAGAAGTATGGACCAGCAGTATGGAAAAGTTGACCCTAACAGAAGCTTGATGCTAAACCTAGATTCCTCAAGCACCAAATCGGTTGCGGCAAGAGATGTATTAAGTAATTTTGTAAAAAATAGACCTTCGGATTTTTTTGGGCTAATAAATTTTTCATCTAGGCCCATTAAGGTCTTTCCATTGACCAGAAAACACGATGTTATTCAAAAAGCTATAGCAGCTTCAACATTGGGAAGAGGATTGGCGGAAACGGACATTGCTGCAGTTTTAACTAAAGGGTTAGAGTATTTTGAAAATCGGCCTTATACTGCATCAAGGGTGGTAATGTTAATTTCTGATGGAGGTGCTCAAATTGATCCCATTACCAGACAACAAATTAAAGACGATGCTATTAGATTGAGAATTTCTGTTTACTGGATCTATTTAAGAGGAAAGGGAAGTCCAGGAATCATTGATGAAGACATTCAGAAACTCGAGGGATATGGAGCAATACCAGAATATTTTTTAAATAAATACTTTCAAGATTTAGGTGTTCCATACAAAGTTTACGAAGCTTCTGATCCCGATCAATTGAAAACAGCATTAGATGATGTTGATAAGTTACAAAAGCTACCTACAAGGTTTACGGAAATTGTACCGCCGCAAAGTTTTTCTAATTTGGCTTTTTTGTTTTCATTATTAATGCTTTTTCCTATTTTTTTAACTGGTTTTTTTGAGGTTTCAAAATGGTCAATTTTAAAAGAAAAAAACTAACATTATTAGGTCTTTTTGTTCTAATTTTTTTGTGTCTAATGCTTGCAATGGACTTTTATAAGTTTTTTCAATTAAGAGAGGCCATATACAGGATTAAAGAAAATAACCCTAAACCTGACTCGGAATTTTTTCAAGAGCAATTTTTTGCAGCAAAAAAATTTACAAATTCTGAACAATTTGAAATGGCTTTGGCTATTTACAATAATATTGAACAATCAAATGCCTCAATTGATGTAAAACAAGAGGCTTTATTTAATAGTGCAAACATATATCTTAATTCTGCTATCAAAGCCTTGGATGATGGTGATGAAGCGTCCTCAGTACCTAATTTTGAATTAGGAAAATTGACATACAGAAAGTGTTTGCACTTAAATCCTTATCACCATGGAGCGCGTTACAATCTAGAAAGAGCTCTGATACTTCTTCCAGAAAAAGAATTTGGTGAAGATAATAATTCAATTAAGCCTGAAAGAGGTGAGTCAGCAGTCACCACGATGAAATTAAAAGCACAAGGGATGCCTTAAAACCTGAAATGAATTCTTTAACTTTTCATAACAGGTTTTTCAATTTTTTCTCTCGGAAAAGTTTCCTATTTGTTTCTTGGTTTTTTTTAGTTATGTCTGCGTTAAACCTTAATGCTGATATTCCAAAGCCATCTCATAGTTTTATGATTATTGTTGATATAACTCTTAGTATGAACACCAAAGACATTAAAATCAATGGTGATCAATTTAGTCGTATAAGGTTTGTTAAAGAGTCAGTGGAAGACGCAGTTCGTGAGTTGCCATGTGGAACTAAAGTTGGAATGGGAATTTTTGCAGGCTACCAGACAAGTTTATTGTTCAATCCAGTCGAAGTTTGTGACAATTATTCTGATTTAGTTCGTAGTTTTAGTTTTATTGAAACAAATATGATTTGGACAGGCGACAGTGAGGTTTCCAAGGGTATTTATAATTCTATAAAAACACTCAGCAAATTTGATCCCAATACGAGGCTAGTTTTCATAACTGATGGTCATGAAGCTCCTCCTATTGCTCCTGCATACAGGCCAAGATTTGATGACCCGAAAAAACATATAAAGGGTTTATTGGTTGGGGTTGGAAATTTAAAACAGACTAAAATTCCAAAAATAAATTCTGAAGGGGAGCAAACAGGTTTTTGGAGTGAAGATGAAGTTATGCAATATGATCCATTTACACTTGGAAGAAAGGGGAGTGATGCTAATGAAAAACTGGTAGACAACGAGAGTTCAAAAGTAGATCCTTATTTAGTTGAACAAATTCAAGCTACACCTGGAAAAGAACACTTATCGCAACTAAAAGAAAAGTATCTTATGCTATTGTCTAGTGAAATTGGATTTTCATATTTACGTCTTATTGACGGGAAAAATCTTGGAAAAAAAATGCACGATGTTAGTTTTTCAGAATGGAGAAAAGTAAACACAAAACTCTCTGGAATATTTGCGGCATGTGGGTTTTTTTTCTTAATGTTGGCTTTTTTCCCTGTAACGCTTGGATCTAGGAAACTTTCTGTATAGGGATTAATCCCATCTTTTGTATTAAAAAAAAATATATATAATATAACTCAAGCGTTTTTTAAAATATTCGGGGGATATATGAAGGCAGTTAATTTATTTTTTTTCTTGTTATTTGGTTTTTGTTCATTAGCGTTTGCGGACAAACCCTTATATGTTGTCAAAGATGGCAAGGTTGATAAAGCAACTGAAAAAGGTTTTAAAGTATGGAGAGCTGCTGCATGCGAAAGATGTCATGGCAATAACCAACAAGGTATGGTTGGACCTTCACTGATTGAATCTCTGAAAGTTCTAACATATGAAGAATTCAATGACGTAATATTGATTGGTAGAAATGAAAAAGGCATGCCTGCCCATAAGCATCTTGAAAAAATAGATAAATCGACTGGCATAAAGAAGGTTGATCTATTGTATGCCTACCTCAAAGGCAGATCTGATGGAAAAATTCCAAAAGGTAGAGTCAGGTCTTTTGAAAAATAATCTATAAAATTTATAATTGTGCTAATTAAGTCTCTCACCTTTCTTTTTTTTCTATCGTTAACTAGTCTTAGTTACGCCGAAAAACAACCCACCTGGGGAGTTTTAAGTGTTTGTGCTGACCCAAATAGCATGCCACTGTCAAACCTTAAAAAGGAGGGGTTTGAAAACAAACTAGCAGAGTATTTTGCCCAAGATTTGAATTGGGAATTGAAATATGAGTGGTTTCCACAGAGATTAGCTTTTTTTAGAAACACTATTAGAGCTAAAGATCCTTCGTCACCAAGTGGTTACAAATGCGACATTGCAATGGGTGCATCTCCAGACCCCGAAGGTGCCACGGCTACCAAACCTTACTACACTTCGACATGGGTGGTAGTTTTGCCTGATACTACTGATTTAAAACAAATAAAATCTTCAAATGATTTTTCTAAGTTAAATGGTGATGTCCTTAAGAATTTGAAATTTGGAGTGTTTGCTAAATCCCCTGGAGCGGACTGGGTTGTTTCAAACGGTTTAACTGATCAGATGGTTCCTTTCGTTCATATGCAAAGTGACCCAAATGATTATCCTGGAATGATAATAGAAAAAAGTTTAGCTCAAGGTGAGATTGATGTTGCTTTTGCTTGGGGTCCTATTGCAGCATATTCCGCATCGATGGTCAAATCCAGGAAACTAAAGCTTGTGCCACTAATAGCACCTAACGGTAGTAGAACCGATTACTCCATTTCAATGGCTGTTAGATACAGAGAACCGGCTTGGAAAAAAATGGTGGAAGATTTTTTGAATAAAAGAAAAGACAAAATTCAAAGCTTGATCAGTTTATATAATATTCCTCAGGTTCTTGAGGATGGATCTGTTTTAATTGGAAAAGAAAAGTTTGCTCGAACCAAAAATTAATTCTTTTGTTGATACATGCCTTAATTATTTTTGTTTTGTTTTGTTGATATTTTTGTTTGCTGTATCATCTAACGCTCTTTCCCGGGAATATAAAAAAGGGTTTGTTTTTGTTACAAATCAAGGGGAAGATTCTGTATCTGTTATTTCTTTAAGTGATTTTGAAATCATTAAATCAATTGGAGTTGGCAAGGCCCCTGCAGGGATTGCAATTGACGCAATTAACAATTTTGTTTTTGTTTCTAATGCTGAGGATAAAAGTATTAGTGTTATTGATGCTGATGAGTTAAAAGTAGTTAAAACAATAAAAATTGATGGAAGCGCCGTTGGAATTGGAGTTTCAGATGGCAGTAGATTTTTATATATAGCGGATTGGTTTAACAATAGGTTATTGGTTTACAGTATTGAAGAATTTAAGCTTCTAAAAAAAATTAAAGTTGGTAAAGCTCCAGCAGGTGTAGTTTCTAGCCGAAATGGTTTAATATATGTTGCTAATAGAGACGACAATTCAATATCGGTTGTATCTGAAAAAACATTTGAAGTTGTTGATTCCTTAGAGGCGGGTGATCATCCTTTTGGCTTGGCCTTGAATCCAACTGAAGACAGACTCTTGGTTACTAACGTGAAAAGCCATGATATTTCGATTATAAATCTTACAAAATCAAGAGAAACTGTCAGAGTGCAAGTTGGCAAACGACCTTATTGTATTGCCTTTTCCTCCAAGGGCTTATTGGCTTATGTAACCAATCAATATGAGGACACAGTTTCAGTTTTAGATTTAAAAAAAAATAAGATTATTAAAACCATCACAGTAGGATCTTTTCCAGAGGGAATTGATTCGTCTAATGGTTATATTTTTGTTACCAATTGGATGGATGAGGAAATGATGGTTTTGGATGCAAAAACATACAGTGTTGTTAAATCAATTGAACTGGGTTCAAATCCTCGGAATTTTGGACGTTTCTTATTAACGCAATGAATTTTTTATATTTATTTTTTTGAAGAGGTGCATAATGGTTTTTTCGAGAATTTTGATTCTATGTTTGTTTTTCTGTTCCGCCTTAGTTTATGGACACGGGCCAACTAGACAGAAAGTCAAAGAGACTATCAATATAAATGCCACTGCTGATGATTCATGGAAAATGTTAAAAAACTTAGATTCTGCAGGTAAATGGCATTCGGAGTACTCCGCTATCTCTATTGAAAAAAACTTTAGAAAATTTGCTTCAAAAAGGGATGGTGCCAAAGGACTAATTGAGATATTATCTAGCAGTGATGAGGCAATGAAGTTTAAATATAGACTCAAAAATCCGGGTTCGATACCAGTGAATAATTACAGTGCTAATATATCTGTGAAGCAAGTTGGCACCACTTCCAAAATCACTTTTAAGGGCGCTTTTTACAGAAAATATGTTAACAATGATCCTCCCCCGGGGGAAGATGACGAGGCAGCGATTAAAGCAGTAACTGAAATTTATAAAAATTCTCTAAATTTACTTAAAACAAAGTTAGAAAGCAAACAATAATCATTTCTTGCATATTTAGCCTTTAAAATAATCTGAGAGAACTATTTGTGAAAATGGAAACAGCTAAGTGCATATTAGAGACTGCTCTTTTGACTAGTCAAAAGCCTCTTGATGCTACCGAATTAAAAAAACTATTTGATGGAGAGTTTGATGTTAGAACTGTAGATTTACTGCTTGATGAGTTGAAAACCGATTGGGAAAACCGGGGACTGGAGCTAATTTCGGTATCGTCAGGTTGGCGATTCCAATCTAAACTAGAGTATTCTCATTATTTGGAAAAATTACAAACNGAAAAAAACNCCAGGTACTCAAGAGCTGTTATGGAAACCCTGGCAATTATTGCTTACCGTCAACCTGTTACAAGAGGTGANATTGAAAAAATTAGAGGTGTGGCAGTATCATCACACATTATTAAAATTCTGGAGGAACGCAACTGGATTTCTTCTCTTGGACAAAAAGAAACTATTGGTAGGCCCACCCTGCTTGGTACTTCAAAAAAGTTTCTTGATGATCTTGGTTTGCTATCTTTAGAGGAGTTACCTTCAATTTCAAATTTTGAAACCGAGCTGGATGCGAAACTAATTGAGTCAGAAAAGGTAAATTATGAAGGATAAAGAAGAACCTACTCATGTTTCGGACGAGGATGTTCCTTTTTTGTCTAATTCAAATTCAGTTTTGTCAAGTGAGGAAGTTGATAAACACTTACTTACCAAAAAAAAATCCCACACCAAAACTTCAAATAAAGATGTACCAAAATTGCATAAAGTTTTAGCTGATGCAGGGGTTGGTTCGAGGAGAGAAATGGAAGAGTTAATTTTAGCAGGTAGAATTTCTGTGAATGGATCTCCTGCACATGTTGGTCAAAGGATAATTTTTACAGATCAGGTTAGAGTTAATGGCAAAATTATCAAACTAAATATCGTACCACCTCCAATTAGAGTTCTCGCCTACCATAAACCTGTGGGTGAGATAGTAACGAGAGATGACCCACACAAAAGACCAACTGTATTTAAAAAATTACCATCAGTAAAATCTGGGCGTTGGATTGCTGTAGGGAGATTAGATATTAATACTGAAGGACTTTTGCTTTTCACCACATCTGGTGAACTCGCTAATAAGTTGATGCATCCAAAGTCGGAAATAGAAAGAGAATATGCTGTTAGGATTTTTGGTAAATTAAGTGAGAAAGATATCGAACTTTTGAAACAAGGCTTGGAATTAGAGGATTGCTTTGCTAAATTTGAAAGCTTGGAATTTGCTGGTGGCAGTGGTTCCAATAAATGGGTAAGGGTTGTAATCAAAGAGGGCAAGAGAAGAGAGGTTAGGAGACTCTTTGATGCTGTAAACGTCACGGTAAGTAGGTTAATTCGAATTAGGTATGGTGTTGTCGCTCTCCCCCCAAATTTAAAAAGGGGACAACTTACCGAGCTCTCCAAGAGTGCAGTTGAAGAAATTTCTAAATTTGTTGGTCTGAAGACGAGAAATCCAAGACCCACGAAATCTGTTAATAAAAAGACCAGGGCTTATGATCGTTTTAAAAAAACTAATTTCAAACAAGAAAAAACAAAGTTTCACAATGGAAATAATCCAAATGCTTCTGTAATGGATGAGGATGAATGGCAACCAAGTAGTAATGATGCTCATCTGTCTAAGCTGGGAGGGCCTATGAGAAAAACACCGAAAGCTAATAAAAGACCAAATCCTTTACAAACATCTTGGGGTTCTACTTTGAATAGTAGTTCGGATGCATTATCCGCGCCTCAACGTCTCTTAAGTAATTCACCAAAATCAAAAAAACCCAGACCCTTTAGATCAAAGGGTGCTAGAAATAGAAATTCACCTACAAAAGGTTAATTCTGGGGAGTTCCGCACTTTACAGGCTTGCTGCTTTTTCGCACTTCATCTAAGATGTAATGTTAGGATAATTGATTAAAAGATGGGCGAAATGCCCTTTTTTTGTTTTCAATTGCTATTTATTGGAGAGATGAAAGGCATGTTCATAGATAAAGTCTTAAAAGTTGTGGAGTCGTCGGTCGTTCCTTTAGGATACGAGGTTATAGATATAGAGTTGGACAATTCGGGTCTCGTAAGAGTTTTTGTGGATGTTTTTGACGGCATGAGAGAGGTCAATTTAAAAGATTGTGAACTTATCACCAAGCAGTTAATTTATCTTTTTCCTGTAGAGGGAATTAATTTTGAACGCTTAGAAGTTTCGTCACCAGGATTAGATCGAAGATTAACTAAAGCGCATCACTTTGAAAGATTTATTGGAGCAAAAGTTAAGTTGAAATTTNGAGATTTAGTTGCCGGNAAAAAAAAATATGTTGGCCTTTTAGGAAGANCATGTAAAAACAGTTCATTTGAAATGTTCAANAATGAATCAGCAAAGTTTGATGATATTCACCTAAATGGTAANAATTCAATTTTTTACATAGAAGAAATCGGAATTAANGGTGTTGAAAGGATAGCTTTTGATATTGGGGACATTGAGCAGGCNAGACTTGTTGAAGAAATTTCCATGAANGGTAAATCCGAATGAGCAGAGAAGTTCTAATTTTAGTTGATGCTCTGGCAAGAGAAAAAAATGTAGATAGAGAAATTGTTTTTCAGTCTCTAGAGAGCGCATTAGCGTCTGCGTCCAAAAAACGTTTTCATGCGGATGTTGATGTGGTTGTAAGAATTGATCGTGAGAGTGGTGATCATGACGAATTTCGAAGATGGCAGGTTGTTGAGCCTGAAGAATTCGAGGATGAAGAAAGGCAAATCGAATTAAATAATGCAAAAAAACAAATTTCTGATATCGAAATTGGAGACTACATAGAGGAAGATNTAGAACCAGTAGAGTTTGGAAGAATTGNCGCTCAGGCGGCAAAGCAGGTAATAATGCAAAGAATTCGAGAGGCAGAGAGAGAACAAGTTCTTAAGGACTTTCTTGATAGAGGAGAGTCTATAATTTCAGGTACTGTAAAGCGTTTGGAGAGAGGGGATGCAATAGTAGAAGCTGGGAAAATTGAGGCTAGACTCCCCAAGGATCAGATAATACCAAAAGAAAACCTTCGACCTGGTGATAGAATTCGAGCTTTTATGCTAAGAGTAGATAGATCCCAAAGAGGTCCTCACATAGTGCTATCCAGAACAACCCCTGAAATTATAATTAAACTGTTTGAGTTAGAAGTGCCAGAAATCGAGCAAGGTTTGATGTCAATTAAGTCTGCTTCAAGAGATCCGGGAATTAGGGCAAAAATAGCTGTTCAAACTTCTGACAAAAGAATTGACCCAATTGGTACTTGTGTAGGTGTTCGAGGCAGTCGTGTTCAAGCAGTAACTCATGAGCTTGCTGGAGAAAGGGTAGATATTGTTTTGTGGTCTGAGGATCCTGCAGAATTTGTAATTGGTGCCTTGGCTCCGGCAAACGTTTCTCAAATAGTTGTAGATGAAGAAAGGCATTCAATGGATGTTGTGGTTGAGGAAGCAGAATTAGCTGTTGCCATAGGNNGAGGTGGGCAAAATGTTAGACTTGCGTCCGAATTAACAGGTTGGCAAATTAACATAATGACAGCTGATGAGTCCGAGAAAAAAACTGCAACTGAAAGAGAATCTACACTTGAGATTTTTACAGAAAAATTAGATGTTGATGAAGAAGTTGCTAGTGTACTTATTGATGAGGGTTTTACTAACTTAGAGGAAATAGCTTATGTTCCAGTCGCTGAAATGNTATCTGTTGAGGCATTTGACGAGGACACTGTTAACGAACTCAGAACACGAGCTCGTAATGCATTGTTAACCGCCGCACTTGTAGCAGAGGAAAAATTACAAACCACTGAANAAGAACTATTGGAATTATCTGGAGTTACCAATGAAATTGCATCAAAACTGGCTGATGTAAAAATCTTCACTCGTGATGGGTTAGCTGAATTATCTACCGATGAGTTGGTAGATTTAGCCGGCTTTGATAATTCTTTTGCAAGTGAATTGATTATGCAAGCAAGNGCGCATTGGTTTGAATCTGAATCTGAANAAAATTCAGACAAAAAGGAGGTAGCAAATGATAGCAAGTAGTAGTGTAGAAGCTTTTGCTACCGAACTGAAAGTTCCTGTAGAGACTTTACTAGAACAGTTACAAGCCGCAGGGGTTCCTAAGTCCTCTGGTTCGGATTCAATTTCCGAAGAAGATAAAGAGAAATTATTAGCAACTTTAAGAAAATCACATGGCAAAGCTGANAAACCAACTATAAGAAAAAAAATCACTCTTACCAAGAGACAAACCTCGGAAATTAGGCAAGCCGACTCAACTGGAAAGTCCAGAACGATCCAAGTTGAAGTCAGAAAAAAAAGAGTATTTGTGAAAAGAGATCAACCTAATTTGAAAATAGGAGGTGAAGATGAATTAGATAATTCTGATCTTACAGATATATCTAATCAAGAAAAAAAATCACCTAATGACAGTCCGTCAATTTTAGATTCATCCAAAACNATTGAGAATTCAAACAATTCTGATGANGTNAAATTAACAACTAGTTCAGATAAAGAAAAAAAATTAGTCAAGAAGCAAAAAACAAATACTAAAAATACTCAAGGTTCAACAAAGCCCGAAGAAGAAGTAACTTCTAAAAATAATATTTCATCTAAGCAGGAATTGGTGTCCTCTAATAGTGATTTAAAATCTTCGATTGAAATAGATAAAGATTCACAAAAACAAACAGAGGATTCAAAAAATAAAAAAAACACAGATGATGAAGTGGCCGCTATAAACGCCTTAATGACAGCTGCGCGCTCTGGTAAACTGCCTTCTACTTCTAAAGTTTCAAAACCCAAGAAAAAAGTTGATAAAGCCTCAACGACAATGAAGCTTAGTCGACCAGTTCCTCGTCCACAGGACGAGGATAAGCCCAAAGAAAAAAAACAAGAAAAATCAATTAAGTCATCCCAATTGTCATCTACGTGGAAAGAGGAAGCACAAAAGAAAAGAGCTTTAAAAACACGCGGTGATACTTCAGGTGGAGGTGGTGGCTGGAGAGTTGGTCCGAGACACAAACCGAAAAGTTCTACCCCAGAGCAAAAAAACATCGAGGATGAACTGCCGGCAGAAATTGTCGTTAAGGATGTTCATATTCCCGAGACTATTTCTGTTGCTGATCTAGCTCATAAGATGTCAATTAAAGGCGCTGAGGTTGTAAAGGCATTAATGACCATGGGTCAGATGGTTACAATAAATCAAATTTTGGATCAAGAAACTGCAATGATTGTTGTTGAAGAGATGGGCCACAAAGCTTTCGCAGCCAAGTTAGATGATCCTGAATTGTTCCTGGTGGAAAGCAGTATTAGTTCAGATTCAGAAATTGAACATTTAGCCCGTCCTCCTGTAGTAACAATCATGGGTCACGTTGATCACGGTAAAACTTCTCTTCTTGATCTGATCAGAAGAGCAAAAGTGGTTGACAATGAGGCTGGTGGAATAACTCAGCACATTGGAGCCTACAATGTAGTCACCGACAAGGGCACTATTACATTTTTAGATACACCAGGGCATGAGGCATTCACTGCGATGAGGGCAAGGGGTGCGAATGCAACTGATTTAGTTGTTTTAGTTGTGGCCGCCGACGATGGAGTAATGCCTCAAACCAAAGAGGCTATTTCCCATGCAAAAGCGGCGAACGTTCCCATTGTAGTTGCAATAAATAAAATTGATAAAGCTGAGTCAAATATTGAAAAAGTACGTGGCGAGTTGGTTGCTGAAGAGGTTGTTCCAGAAGAGTTTGGCGGAGATGCCCCGTTTGTTCCTGTTTCTGCCAAAAACGGCATTTATAGAAACGCCCCATAAACCGAAGTTTTCCGCTTGTTTATCTACAGGTGAAGATTTGACAGCAATACGACTTGATAAAATTTTGTCCATTGATTTTGAAAGCCTGCCACTTGAACTTGCTATAAAGACACAAACTGGTAAGGATGGTGGAAAAGCCAAAACGATTGCAGTTTTTGAGGATCCGTATTGCACTTACTGCAAGAAATATAGGATGAATTTAGAGAAAATTAAGGATTTGACTATTTATACTTTCCTTTTTCCGATACTTAGTAAAGAATCAGTTGAAATCTCAAGAGAGATTTGGTGTTCAGAGGACAATTCTAAAGCATGGGAGAATTTCATAATTCGTGGAATAAAACCTCCCGAAATTTTAACCAACTGCGAGTTTCCCAAAGATAAATTATTGGGTTTGGGAAAAAAACTTGGCATAAACGCTACTCCTACATCCTATTTGGTCTCTGGAAAAAGGATACCTGGGGCTGTAAGTCAAGAATTGTTGGAAGGGGAATTTAACCAATTATAAAAATCATTAGATTAATTCGGTACAAATATAGTCATGATTCCGGGGTATTTCATACGACCTGCTTGGTTCCCAGCATCCTTTCCGGATCCAAAATACAAATCACCGCGATTTGGTCCTCTGATAGCTTTTCCAGTGTCTTGAGCAAACACAAGTCGATTTCCACTGGATATTTTTTTAAGTATAGTTTTTGATTTTGGGATAACTGTTGATAGAAAAACCGGTAGTCCTAAGCTTACATAATTTGTATCGACTGCTATTGATCTGCCTGCAGTCAAGGGCACACCAAGTGAACCTATGGGTCCGTCATTGATTTTGATTTTTTTTGTTAAATCTTGAAAAAAAATGATTCTGGGGTTTTGATTTAAAAGTTCACTTTGACGAGATGGGTTTTTTTTTAGCCAATTTTTGATACCTTTCATACTTGCTGAAGAGGCGGACAATTCATTGTTTTTTATAAGCCAGCTTCCGATCGACCGATATGGGTGACCATTAGAGGCAGAGTAGCCGAGTCTGATTGATGATTTATCTTGAAGCTCTATTCTTCCTGAACCTTGAATTTGTAAAAAAAAGGCGTCAATAGCATTATCCAAGTAAACAATCTCGAATCCTTTGAGACTGTTGGAAGAGGATAGTTCTTTGCGAGATGGGTAAGGGATTATTTTTAAACCATTTTTAGTTTTGATTTTTTTCCCGTGAAACCATTTTTCTGTAGGTTGACCGTTCTTGGTAATTCTTTTAATAATCAGGTCGTCGGGTTTTTTGTAGAGTGGGTACGAAAATCGTTTTGATCGTTTTAACGAACCTTTTAAAATTGGTTCATAGTATCCTGTTATGGTGTTGGGTGAAAAATCTATCTGGTAAGGATTAAAATTTTTTTCAAAAAATAGTTTTATTTCTTCTTGGCTGGAAAAGTTGATTTTTTTTGACTTTTTGCAGATTTTTTTAAACAGTAATTTTTTTTTAGACATTACATCACAGTTTTTCTCCCACGCTTGCCAAACATCTGAAAAATCTTCATCAGCCCATCCAGAT
>NHCU01000026.1 GCA_002167365.1 Betaproteobacteria bacterium TMED41
GATATATTTGTAACTGCAACTGGTAATAAATCAATCATTACTCGTAGTCACATGGAAAAAATGAAAAATGAGTCTATCGTTTGCAATATCGGTCATTTTGACAACGAAATAGATATTTCTGATGTCGAGGATTGCGAGTGGATTGAAATCAAACCTCAAGTAGATCACGTGATTTTCCCTGATGGTAAAAAAATAATACTTTTGGCGAAAGGCAGGCTTGTTAATTTGGGTTGTGCAACTGGCCATCCAAGTTTTGTCATGAGTTCTTCTTTTGCAAATCAAGTTATCGCACAGATTGAGTTGTATTGTCATAAAGAAAGGTATGCCTCTGGAAAAGTTTATGTCCTTCCTAAGCACCTTGACGAAAAAGTTGCCCGACTGCATTTGAAAAAAATTGGAGCAGAGTTGACTGAAATGACTAAGGAACAAGCTAACTACATAGGTGTTTCAGTTGATGGTCCCTTCAAAGCCGAAACCTACAGATATTAATAGATGGAACTAAGTGTTGAATTCTTTCCTCCGAAAACGGAGGAAGGTTTTCTTCGACTCAGTAGAGCCGCAGAAAAGTTATCTTCTTTACCTGTAGAATATGCCTCTGTGACTTATGGAGCAGGTGGTTCGACCAGGGAAGGTACCCATTCAGCCGTTAAAATTTTAGGAGGCATATTTAAAAATGCTGTTCCACACATATCCTGTATCGGTTCAGACAAAACCACAATAAATAATATTCTAAAAACTTATATTAATTCTGGTTTAAATCACCTAATTGTTTTAAGAGGTGATTTACCTTCTGGATTTGGTAAAGGAGGAGAGTTTTCNAATGCAGTTGATTTNGTTAAATATATTAGAGAACAATTTAAGGAAAACTTTCGTATTGAAGTNGCTGCTTANCCAGAAATTCATCCTCAGGCCAAAAATCCAGAACAAGATATAAGGTATTTTGCTGAAAAGGTTAAAGCCGGTGCAAACGGAGCAATAACGCAATATTTCTTTAATTCAGATGCTTATTTTAAATTTGTCGATGATTCTCATAAACTTGGAGTCAATGTCCCTATTGTTCCGGGAATAATGCCTATAACAAACTTTAATNAGCTGGCTAGGTTTTCTGACAATTGTGGTGCAGAAATACCAAGGTGGATTCGGCAAAGATTAAGTAGTTTTGGTGACGATAGTGAGTCAATTTTTTTATTTGGCATAGACGTTGTATCTGATCTTTGCGATCAATTAATTTCTGCCGGAGTTCCCGGTTTGCACTTTTATTCCATGAACAGAGCTGATGCTATTCTGAAAATTAATGAGAATTTAGGAACTTTCACGTAGGATATTAATTAAACCTCTTATGTGTCATTTATATATACTTTTTAAATTTTAAAAAAANTAAAGTGCTCAAGTTACTNAGTATTTTCAGCATTTTAATATTATTTTTTCCTAATATGGCTTTTTGTGATCAATCAGCTGAAGATAAGCTGTTGATNTTATCTGCAAAAAAAACTTTCAATCAAAANAAATTAAANAAACTAATTACATTAAAAACTTCCTCAAAAAATGAAAGAGTTAATTATTGGTTCGATTTTTGGATAANAAAACTCAANATCAAAAAGNATCCTTTTGATAGAAATATAGTAAATGAGCTTAATAAGTTTTCTAATCTGAAGAAACCAGAAATCTTAACTCAAGAGGCTTACAAATTTTGGGCCCACGAGGTTATTAAGAGGAAAAACTGGGAAAAAACAATATCTACAATCAGCTACATAAAAAAAGTTTCACCTAAAACAACGAGCCAGTCCATTAAATGTATAAACTATCTCGCCAAACCAAAACATACGATTAGTGAAATTAGGGAGCTTACTACTGGGCAAGAACACAGAATAGGTTGTCTTAAACTAGTTTTGCTTGCCATAGAAAAAAACCTTTCAAGCAGAAATTTCGTTTTTAAAAGCGCAAGATCTGCGGCTATAAGTGGAAATATTCTGCACGCACAACAAATATTGGAACTTGCAAAAAAGAAAAAAATAGAAGTGCCAAAAACCGAAAATAAGTTGCTAAAAGTCCTTGTTGTATCCCAAAAAAATAGTTTAAGAGCACTTAGAAGATTAAAACTAACAGAAGGCAAACTCACAAATGAACAAAAAAGTTTTGCATCATTGGTTGTTGGAAGCTCTTTGCTGGGAATAACTCATCCTTCTACTTTGAAACTTATAAGAAAAGGAACTAGCTCGATAAAACAACAACCGGTAAGNATCCTTGAATCAACAGCAAGGGTTGCTTTAAGGTACTCTGATTGGAATTTATTGAGTGAAACAATTCAATCTCTGCCNCCGAGAATACAAAAACTTCCTAAGTGGAAATACTGGGAAGCTCAAGTACTAATAACCAAAGATGAAAAAAATAAATCTGCAAAATTATTAGACTCAATTAAGCCTCCATGGTCTTTTTATGGAATGCTTGCCGGTGAGGATTTGGCAAGAATATATAACCCAAAAAAACATATTGCTTATCGTATTCCCCCTCAAGAATATAATCATGAAGAAATAATCAATTCCTCATCTTTTAAATTTGCACTCTGGCTATATGAAATTGGGCTTTATAAAGAGGGAAGGATTGAGTGGGANAATGTCTTAAGTCAGAAGTCAGACAAAATTCTAATAAATATTTCTAAATATGTTTCAAGCATTAGTATTCTTGACAGAAGTATTTCAGCGGCATTAAAAACCAAAAATAACCACAATTTTTATTTAAGATTTCCAACCCCCTATCAAAAAATAATTAAGAAAGAATCATCAGTTAAAAATATTTCGCCGTTTCTTATGTTTTCCCTAATAAGGCAAGAATCAAGATTTAAGAAAAAAATATCTTCCTCTGCTGGTGCCATTGGTCTTATGCAACTAATGCCATCAACAGCCAGATCAGTTGCAAGAAAAATCAAACTAAAGTCTATTAATAAAAAATCTTTAACAATTCCCAGCATAAATGTAAAGNTGGGTTCTGAATACCTTAAAATTCTATTTTCTCAGTTCAATGAATCGTCACTATTAACCGTCGCCTCTTATAATGCTGGTCCATCTCGCTCCAAAAAATGGAAGAAAAGTTTAATTAAAGAAGTTTCTGGAGCGGCTTTCACAGAATCTATTCCTTTTGATGAAACACGTGATTACGTAAAATCTGTTCTAAGTGGTACTGTAATGTACTCAAGGTTATATGATGAAACAAATTTAGGAAATTCATACAATGATACCGAATCAATCCTAACACTCCAATCATTATTGGGCTCAATTAGTCCCGCTAAATAAAATAGAGAAAATTAAATATGAATACTAAATCCAAAAAGATAGTGATAGTGGGTGGTAACGGTTTTATTGGTACAAACCTTGTTTCCTCATTAGTAGGTCAAAATTATTATGTAACAGTTTTTGTGAGAAAAAGAGATAGGGCCAAACATCTATGGCCTTTGCCAAGGACCGAAATCATCGAATATGAAAATTCAGTCACTAGCATGTCAAAACTTCTTTCAGAAAAGGATTTAGTTATAAATTTAGTAGGTGTATTACAAAGCAAAAGAGGAACTCCGTGGGGTGATGATTTTGAAAAAGCACATGTTCAATTAACTAAAAATTTAGTTAAGTCAGCTATTGAAGTTGGTTGCAATAATTTTATCCACATTAGTGCGCTTGGAAGTGATAAAAATGCGCCATCGATGTATTTACGTTCAAAAGCAGAAAGTGAGAGAATTCTCCATGAATCAAATCTAAATAACGTCATTATTTTACGACCATCTGTTGTATTTGGGCCTGGAGACAAATTTTTAACGATGTTCGCAAAGATGCATCGGTTTCTTCCTTTCATTCCACTAGCAACTCATTCATCATTGTTTCAGCCAATATATGTTGGTGATTTAGTAAGGATAATTAAAAAATGCATTCAAGATAGTTCTCTTGCAAATAAAACCTATGACTGCGTTGGCCCAGAAGTTTTCTCACTTGGTGAACTAGTAAATCTAGCAGGAACTCTCTCAAATAGAAAAAAATTTGTCGTTCCACTTCCTGACATCTTGGGGAGAATTCAGGCCTTCTTCATGGAAAANATACCTGGTCCAACTTTACTCTCNAGGGATAACTTAGATTCGGCAAGCATTCCTAATGTTGCTCAAAACNCCAAANATGTGTTTCCTTTGTCTAATCCTACTGATATTAAAAGTATTGCAAACGAGTACCTCAATTTTTAGAGATAGAAAATACACTTTGAAATCCCAAACAAATTTGAAGATAAGCAATCTCGTAGATGTCATACCAAATCGGGCGGATGACAAATTTTTTTGCAAGCTTCCCTCTTCTACGAAAATTTTCTGTGTTGGTGGTGCAGTTAGAGATGCTTTACTAGATAAGAAAATATTTGATAGAGATTTTTTATTAGTAGGTACAGATTCAAAAGTACTTTTAAATATGGGACTTTTTCCCATTGGTAAAGATTTTCCAGTTTTTTTACATCCTATTTCCAAGGAGGAAATAGCTTTAGCCAGAACAGAAAAGAAGAAAGGCTTAGGCTATAAAGGATTCCAGTTTGACAGTTCCCAGTCTGTCACTCTTGAGGAGGACCTGAAGCGTCGTGACTTCACTATCAATGCCTTGGCACTTGATGAAAATGGAAAATTATTTGATTTTTTTTCGGGTATTGACGATTTAAAGTCCAGAGTATTTCGTCATATTGGTCCTGAATTCACAGAGGATCCTCTTAGATTAATTCGCTTAGCNCGTTTTCTATCTCGTTACCCGGAGTTTACTGTTGACAATGACACTATGATTCTATGTAAAAAAATTGTAGTCTCTGGCGAAATTGAAGCCCTATCCAANGAGAGAATTTGGGTCGAAATTTCCAAAGGCTTATGTGGAAATGAACCTCTAAGAATGCTTAAATTTCTTGAAGAAACAGATGCTTGGTCAAATATTACAGGAAAGAGAAGTATCCCTGATGACATAAAAAACAAATTAGATAGTTCCTACAAACTTGAAATTTCAGTGTTTTGGAAAGCGGCGCTTATTTTTCTTAATTGCGATATTGCAAACATTCATTGTGCAGTTCCAAAAGAAGTCATCATCTATAAAAAAATTATTCATAAATCTGACTTGCTGGCCAAATCTATAAGTCGTTTAGAAANAAACAAAGATGAATTTGCTCTAGCTATTTTGGATCTGATAGAGTCTTCTGATTTATTTCGAAAACCAGATCGAAAGAAATCTATCCTGAAAATAATGTTTTTTCAACCAAATAGATATAAAAATAAGGAGATAGCAAAGTATTCTAAGGTCTTTAGTGAAATTTTCGATTCGATTATCAATACATCTGTAAGTGAGGTAGCAAAATTAGCGGATAAAGAAAACTTATCAATAAAACAAAAGATCAGGGATTTTAGAAGCAAAATTGTTTTAGAAATTTTAAATAAAAAAGAAATTCTTAATTAGTTTTTTTTGCTTCCAAAACAAGAAAAGACTGGCCCATTGTCGCATCTGAAAGAAGATTCTGCAGTGAACTTATTAAATCGTAGTGCTCTGATTGTAAATTTATATTATCCCCAAAACATATCCTTTCTGCTTCCTCTAAAATACCTGCATCCAGCATCCATGCTGCTTGAGTTTTGATCGCCAGTTCTACTTTGTCATTTTTGGACAACGCCTCTACAATTTCACTAAAATCTACTTGACAAGTCAAATCTTGGGTGCCCGGATTTTTTAAACATTCTTTTAAATCGTTAAATTGTTTATNATCTCTGTAGGCTGTTAAGCTACTCTCTACTCTAGTAGGGTAATCTAATTCATATCTTTCCTTGCCNTAATCAATAATAATTAANTGCCCCCAACTTATTTTATTTATTATTTGTTTAGACCAGTTCGAAATATATGGGGACCATTCCCCAAGCCTCTCTTGGCTCCAAGGAAAACCACGTTTAATACTTTCGTCAAACCTATTCTTTACAGCATTAGCTAATTTTTCAGAGGCTATTCTCTCACTCCAATAAAAATTTTTGTTTTTCTCCACAGAGACCCCATATTCATAAACTAGAGGTTTTAGTTTTTTTCCGGAAGGAATAAATTTAAAAATTTTTGTTGGAAAAGAGTCTACCAATTCATTAGCAATTATCATCCCAGAAATTTCGCTTTGATTTTTACAATCAAAATAATTCTCTTCATTTATAAAGCTAGTTCGCCATTTAACTAAACCTACAATATTAGAATATGAAGTATTAAAATTTTTTTTTAAAGTCTCTGTAATGACTCTTTTCTGTAAATGGATCATGGAGTCATTTATTTCGATAATTTCATATGATTGGGGTAATTTGTTAGTATGAGTCAACGAAACTAAAATTTCGGCAGCCAAATGGCCAGTACCAGCACCTATTTCTCTAATGATTAATTTATTCGCCAAATGCCTTGGCGCCTGGTTTTTTAAGTCAATAAAATTCTTGGCTAATGTTTTTCCAATCCATGGACCCATCATTGGGGAAGTAATAAAATCGCCTTTACATCCAAAAGGACCGAAACTATTTTTACTTATAGGTTTATTATAATAACCAAACCCTTTTCTAAATAAGGCCTCAAACATAAACTTATCAAAACCAATCCACCCATTGGATTTATTTATAAGATTTAAAATATTTAAAGTTGCCATATTTGTTAATTTAAAGAGTAAAGTTTTAGGATGAAGAATGAAAAAAATTGTTTAGTCACCGGTGGAGCAAAAAGAATTGGTAGGAGCATTTGCACTGAACTCGCAAAAGATGGTTGGAATGTTGTTATTCACTATAATAAGTCTGAACATGAATCTAAAATTCTTGTAAATGAAATTAAAAAGTTAGGTAAATATTCAATCAAAGTTCAAGCAGATTTTAACACTTTTACTGTTGATCAATCATTTTCGAGTTTCATGGAAAAAATTGAAAAAGAAATAGGTCCGTTATCTTTATTAGTTAATAATGCTGCTGTTTTTAACTATGATAGCCCTAATTCAGTATCAACTAGTCAAATGAAATTTCACTTATCTAATAATTTAATTGTTCCGGTTATGTTGGCAAAAGCTCTTTACCAAAATAGAGTCAAAGATATCTCCAAAGGACAAACAACAGTAGTTATTAACCTTCTTGATCAAAAATTATGGAACCCTAATCCTGATTTTTTTTCATATACCCTTTCAAAATCTGCTTTAAATGAAGCCACAAAACTTATGGCCAGAGCGTTTGCTCCTCAATTAAGAGTATTAGGAGTCGCACCTGGAATTACACTGCCTATTGAAAATCAAAAAGAAGATGAATTTTCAAGTGCCCACACAAAAACACCACTAAAAAAGTCAAGTACTCCAATTGATATTGCCAGTGCGATTGTTTGGCTAGCAAAGGCCCAGGCCATAACAGGAACTACCCTGATTATTGATGGGGGTCAGCATTTGATTCCAACTCCAAGAGATGTAGTTTTCATGAAATCATGAGCTCTCTCACAAACCCCAAATTAAGTGACTGTAGATGTATTTTTTTTGACGAAATCAAATGCATGGCATCTATTGGAATTCATTCTCATGAATTAACATCCAAGCAGGAAGTTATTATATGGTTAGAAATATATATTAAATTAGTAGATTCAAAGTCGTTGTCAGATAATATTGAAGATACTCAAGACTATGATGAAATTAACGCAAAAGTAGAGTCTATAGTAAATGCAAAACACTACTCTCTTCAAGAAACTTTGATTGACGAAATCGCTAATTTCTGTGTGTCTTTGACAAACGTAAAAGCGGTCCGAGTTAAAACTGCCAAAACACAAGCATACAAAAATTGTAAAGCAGTAGGAATCGAGGTTTTCAGGTGGAGATAATTTTATCAACCAGTTTACTTATAAAAAAAAGTAATGTTAACAACTCTATTCAGTTTCTAAATAGTTACATTGATACTTTCAGGGAGATTTTCAATATTTGTTTGCTCCCATTTTCTTTTCGAGAGATATTTTGATTTCGAGCGTTAAGAATTCCTTATGAAATCCATCTTAAGAATCCTAACAATTATTCGTACAATTTGGGTTTTTGGTCTCTACGAACTGACTGAAATTAAGGATAGTTCAAGAAATATATTCTTTAAAAGAAAATTTGACCATTCAAGAGCTGTTCGAATCAGACAAGCCTTGGAATATCTTGGTCCTATCTTTGTTAAACTAGGCCAAGTTCTGTCAACTCGTCGTGATTTATTACCAGAAGATATCGCTGACGAACTAACACTATTACAAGACAGAGTAACCCCCTTTGATTCTGATATTGCAATAAAGCTTATCGAAAATTCCCTGGGTGAAAAGATAGAAACTTTATTTTTAGAATTTTCAAAAGAACCAATTGCTAGTGCTTCTATTGCTCAAGTACACTTTGCAACGCTTAATGATGGAAGAAAGGTTGCCGTAAAAGTTTTAAGACCTGGAATGTTAAATGCCATTAATAAAGATTTGAAACTAATGAAGTCTTTTGCTTTTTTCGTTGAAAAACTCTCCTCAGAAGGTCGTAGGCTTAGGCCTAGGGATGTTGTTAAAGAATTTCATAACTACTTACATGATGAACTAGATTTAATTCGTGAAGCCGCAAATGCAACACAATTAAAAAGGAATTTCAAAAATAGTGACTTACTTCAAATTCCTGAAATGATATGGGAATACTGTAAAACAGATGTAATCGTTATGGAGCGTGTATACGGAATTCCTGTTAATAGAATCGATCAACTAAAAGAAGCAAAGATAAATCTTAAAAAACTCTCCTATGATGGAGTTGAAATTTTTTTCACACAAGTTTTTAGAGATGGTTTTTTTCACGCCGATATGCATCCAGGAAATATATTAATATCTAACCAAGAACCGAAATTTGGTCGTTACATTGCTCTAGATTTTGGAATTGTCGGTTCTTTAACTGACTTTGATAAAAATTATTTGACTCAAAATTTCTTAGCTTTCTTCAGAAGAGACTACAGAAAAGTTGCACAACTACATATTGAATCTGGATGGGTTCCTGAAGATACTAGGGTTGAATCACTAGAATCTGCAATTCGCTCTGTTTGTGAACCATATTTTGATAAACCATTAAAAGATATCTCCCTAGGCCAAGTATTGCTGAGACTTTTTCAAACCTCCAGAAGGTTTAATGTAAGAATTCAACCGCAACTAGTTTTATTGCAAAAAACTCTGTTAAATGTGGAGGGGCTAGGCAGACAACTGAACCCTGAACTTGATCTCTGGTCCACTGCTAAACCAATTCTAGAAAAGTGGATGAAAGAACAAATTGGTTTTGCAGCTTTGAAAAAAAACCTCACTCAAGAGTCAGAGCAATGGGCAAAAATTGTTCCCAAAATCCCTAACTTAATCTATAAAGTTTTAAACCAATTTGATAGTGAAGAAATGAGATCTAATTCTTCGTTAGAAATTCAGAAAATTTTAATAGAACAAAAAAAAATATCGACTTGGATTAAGATTTTTAGTTTGTTATCAATAATTTTTATCATCACTAGCATAGGTTTTTTATATCAATTAATTNTATGAATTAACTTTTATGTTNGAAGTAATTTTTATTTATTTATTTATTTCCGTTTGCATTGGGCTATATGCGGCAAAAAAAGTAACTAACATACAAGATTTTGTTACTGCNGGAAGAAATCTTCCTTTTATTTTTATTTTATCTATGGTTTTTGCCACATGGTTTGGTGCTGAAACTGTTTTAGGAATTCCCGCTACTTTTTTAGAAGAGGGTCTATATGGACTTGCATCTGACCCTTTTGGAGCCTCTGCATGCTTGATTATTTTTGGATTATTTTTTGCAAAAAAACTATTTCGCATGAACCTATTAACCCTTGGAGATTTTTTTAAATTTAAATACAGCGATAAAGTTGAATTAATAATTTCTATTTGTATAGTTATCTCCTATTTGGGTTGGGTTAGTGCTCAAATAGCAGCATTGGGACTAGTTTTTAATGTTCTTACTGAAGGTAACATTTCTCGCCCATTAGGGATGATTTTGGGTGGGGTTTCGGTCCTTATTTATACGCTAGCNGGCGGAATGTGGTCTATAGCTGTAACTACTTTTCTTCAAATGATAGTTATAATTTTTGGATTGGTTGTAGTTACCTCTGAGGCAACAANTTTAGCTGGAGGCGTGACTAATGTCATCAGTACTGCTAATTTCGATGGAAAATTTGAGTGGCTTCCCGAAATAAGTTTTTTTGGTTTTGTTTCTTGGATTGGAGCTTTTATAACAATGGCTTTAGGGTCAATACCTCAACAAGATGTTTTCCAAAGAGTCAACTCATCTAAAACAGAAAAAATTGCAGTGTGGGGAACTACAATAGGAGGCATTATTTATTTAGTTTTTGCATTTGTTCCTATCTTACTAGCCTATAGTGCCGTNATTATTGACCCCGCTCTAACAGCACGCCTAATGGAACAGGATCCTCAATTGGTATTACCAACGCTAGTGTTGCAACAAATGCCGAATTGGTTGCAAGTTATTTTTTTTGGATCACTACTCTCTGTAATTATGAGCACTGCATCAGGTACTCTACTGGCTCCATCAATAATATTTTCTAAAAATGTTTTAAAAAATTTAAATTCCACAATAACAGATTCTCAGCTTTTACTTCTAACAAGACTAACAATTTTTATTTTTACTGTTTTCGTTCTAATTTATGCTCTGTCTACAAGCAATGACATTCATACTATGGTTGAAAATGCTTACAGAATAACCTTAGCTGGGGCATTTNTTCCTCTTTTTGCCGGTTTATTTTGGAAAAAGTCCAGTAATTTTGGTGCCATACTATCAGTAACTTTTGGAATCAGTAGTTGGTTATTTTTAGAAATCATAAACATTAACCTTATTGTTGAACCTCAAATTATTGGGTTAATAGTTGGTTTAATTGGAATGGTAGTAGGTTCNTACTTAAAACCAAGAAATTAAAAAAAGGAGATTTCAATCCATGAACATAGTTATTCTTGCGGCAGGCAAAGGTTCTCGAATGAAATCATCTCTGACTAAGGTTTTACATCAAATAGGTGGAAAACCCATGATTACTCATGTTGTTGAAACAGCTGCAAGTTTGCGTCCTAAAAAAATTCTTGTTGTTGTTAGTGAAAACAGAAAAGAAATTGAAAACGAACTAAAAAATTTGAATATTAATTTTCAAATTAAATTTGTTGATCAAAAACCTACTCTTGGGACAGGACATGCTGTGATGATGGCTAGTCCTTTACTAGATGAAACATGCAATACGCTAATTTTATTTGGCGATGTACCTTTAATATCACCTGGTTCATTGAAAAAATTGTGCAAAGAATCCAATCAGCCGTTTCTTCGCGTTTTAACTGCCATTGTTGAAAATCCAAGTGGATACGGAAGAATTATTAGAGATGGTAACGAAAAATTAATAAAAAAATGTATAGAAGAAAAAGATGCAAACAAAACCGAGCGAAACACTAAAGAGATAAATACAGGAATTATGTATGTCTCAACTAAAAACCTAATTGATTGGGTTGATAAAATTGATAACAAAAATGAACAACACGAATATTATTTGCCACAAATAATATCCCATGCCAATAATGAAAATATTTCGGTTTTTCCAGTCCTAACAACAGATGTCAATGAAATTCTTGGTGTAAATTCATCATTACAAAAAAGTAATGTAGAGAGAATATTTCAAAAAAAGTATGCGAAAGAGTTCTGCGAAA
>NHCU01000027.1 GCA_002167365.1 Betaproteobacteria bacterium TMED41
TTATGGGGGCAGGAAAAACTACTGTGGGGAAAAAATTAGCCCATAGAATAGGGTGGTCATTTGTTGATACTGACCAGCTGGTAGAAAAAAGATGTGGTACTACCATAAGTGTTATTTTTGAGGTCGAGGGTGAGAAAGGTTTTCGTGCGAGAGAGCAAAAAATTATTGAAGAAGTTATGAACAAAAGAAAACAAGTCATAGCTTCAGGAGGCGGAGCACCTATTGAGTTGAAAAATAGAAAGGCCTTAGAGAAAGGTTTCGTTGTTTATTTGTTCGTAGAGCCATTGTCAATTTGGAAAAGACTTAAAACAGATGATTCAAGGCCAATCTTGCGCTCATCTAGGGATTTAAAAAAAACAATTGAAAAATTGTTTAACGATAGAGATCATATATATAGAGAATTAGCTGATCATGTTGTGATCGGAGGTAATGATCAAATTAAACAAGTGGTTTCAAATTTAGAATTGATAGTAAAGTCAAAGCAAATATGAGCGTGAAGTTGTTTCATAAAATCAAAGTTGAGTTAGGCTCAAGAAGCTATCCTATTTTTATAGGAAAAGATTTGTTATTCGAAGGCGAGATTCTCATTAAAACTGTCAAGAATAGAAAAGTAGTCATAGTTACAAATGAGGTTATTGCACCTTTATATTCAAAAAAATTATCTTCTTTGTTAACAAAAAACAACATTAAAAACTTTCTGATAGTTCTTCCTGATGGAGAAAAAAATAAATCATTTGAAGTGTTGATGAAAATATTTGATGAAATGCTGGTAAATAAAATTAATCGCGATGCTGTTCTATTGGCACTTGGTGGAGGAGTAATAGGTGATATGGCAGGGTTTGCTGCCTCATGTTTCCAACGTGGCATTGACTTTATACAAATTCCAACGACTCTTTTATCTCAGGTGGATTCGTCAGTCGGAGGAAAAACCGCAGTGAATCATGCTTTGGGGAAAAATATGATAGGTTCTTTTTATCAACCTATTGAGGTGATAGTTGACATAAATACCCTAGAGACTCTTCCTAACAGAGAATTTTACTCTGGACTTGCAGAAATTATTAAGTACGGATGTATCAGTGACAAAGATTTTTTCTTATGGATCGAAAAAAATATTGAAAAACTACTAAGTAGATCTTCAAAAATACTTGCAGAGGCCATTAAAAGATCTTGTGAAATTAAATCTAAAATAGTTGAGTTAGACGAAAAAGAGTCTGGGAAAAGAGCTTTGCTAAATTTTGGTCATACCTTTGGTCATTGTATAGAGACAGGATTAGGCTACGGGAATTGGCTTCATGGAGAAGCTGTAGGTTGCGGAATGGTTATGGCATCGAAATTATCCAGTCATCTTGGGCTACTAAAAAGGGCTGAGGAAGAGAGAATTAAGAATTTAATTAGATTTGCAAAATTGCCTATTNTTTGGCCAAAGTGGGATAAAAAAAAATATTTTCAACTTATGTCAAATGATAAANAAATTAAAAACGAAGTAATTCACTATATAGTTTTAGATTGTATTGGCAAGGCAAAACAAATACCAATTGAGAGAGAGATTATTTCTGACGCTCTGTTTAGGGCGGAAGATTGAGNTTATCTATTTTTTCTGCAGATGCTTCCCACACTAAAGGAAGAAAATTCAAAGAGACTTTATCCGAGGGGCGTACTAATTTTCAAAGAGACAGAGACCGGATATTGCACTCTAGTGCATTTAGAAGGTTAATGCACAAAACTCAGGTTTTTATTAACCATGAGGGGGACTTGTTTCGAACAAGACTTACTCATAGTTTGGAGGTTTCACAAATTGCCAGAACCTGTGCAAGAAGATTAAGTTTAAATGAGGATTTAACTGAAGCTTTGTGTCTTTCTCATGATTTAGGCCATACTCCTTTTGGTCATGCAGGGCAGTTTGCCTTAAATAGAATTATGAGAAAAATCGATAAAAGCTCTAATGGATTCGAGCATAATATTCAAAGTTTAAGAATTGTAGATTTACTCGAGTGCAAATATGCTGAATTTGATGGTTTAAATTTGTGTTTTGAAACTCGAGAGGGAATTTTGAAAAGGTGTTCTAAAAAAGNTGCAAAAAAATTGGGAAATGTAGCTCAAAGGTTTCTCAANGGAGGTTATCCTAGCCTGGAGGCCCAATTATCAAATCTAGCTGATGAAGTAGCCTACAACCACCACGATCTTGATGANGGTTTGCGAGCTGGATTGTTATCGATTGAAGATGTTTTGCAAATTCCAGAAGCTATGGAACAAGCTAAAGTTGTTGATAAACTTTATCCAGATTTAGAACGATATCGAAGGCAGTCTGAAATTATTCGCCGAATGATAAGCGCACAGGTAGAAGACCTTGTGCAAACGTCCAGCAATTTATTACAACAAGCAAATTTAGAGTCCATTGATGATGTTAGAGCTTTTTCAAAACCGCTNTTAGGNTTTTCTAGTTACATGAAAGAAAATGTAGCAAAATTAAAAATTTTTTTGCACCAAAAGATGTATAAACATCCCAACGTATNTGAAATGACCTGTGTCGCTGAGGAAGTAATTGAGAATTTGTTTTTTAAAATGCTTGAAGATAGCAAAAAGGATGATGTTAAGCATTTAAGAATGATTGCTGACAAAATTGCTGCAATGACTGATCGGCATGCTGCCTCTCTCCATGAGAAATGGTTCCCTGGAAAGGTTTGTTGGCCATCTCCAGTGGGATTTGTTTGAATTAGTTTATGGTCTCTAACAGNCAAAAATAGTATATATTAGTGTTCCGATTAATTTTCATGTAAAAAATGATCAAACATCTGACAGAAAAATTTGGTTTATACAACCCTATCAACGAGCANGATTCTTGTGGTGTTGGATTTATTGCACAGATTCAAGGAAAAAAAACCCATGAAATAGTTCAGAAAGGTCTTGATATACTCCGTAATATTGATCATAGAGGGGCGGTTGGAGCCGACCCATTGATGGGTGATGGAGCAGGAATTACTATTCAAATCCCAGACGATTTTTTCAGATGTGAAATGAATAAAATTGGAGTAGAACTTCCTGGGATTGGTGAGTATGGAGTTGGAATAGTTTTTTTGCCTCAAGAAAAGGCTTCACGGATTGCTTGTGAGAATGCAATCAATAGAGCTATAGAACTTGAAGGACAAAAATTATTGGGTTGGAGGGATGTTCCTACGGATCAAAACATGCCCATTTCTCCGAGGGTAATTGAAAAGAAACCCGTTATTAGACAATTTTTTATTGGAAGAGGCCCAGATGTTCTAGTCCAAGATGCACTAGAGCGAAAACTGCTTGTAATCAGAAAAGTTGCATATGCTGACATCATAAAACTTAACCTAAAGCATGGAAAAGAGTTTTATATNCCTTCTCTCTCCAGTCGAACGATCGTTTACAAAGGTTTACTTTTATCTAACCAAGTTGGAGAATTTTATTTAGATTTACAAAACAAGTCTTGTGTTTCCGCGTTAGCTTTGGTTCATCAAAGGTTTTCTACGAATACTTTTCCAGAGTGGTCCCTTGCTCATCCTTTTCGAATGGTGGCACATAATGGAGAAATAAATACTGTTAAGGGAAACTTTAATTGGTTAAGAGCTAGAGAAGGCGTCATGAGCTCCCCNGTTTTGGGGGANGATTTAAAAAAACTTTACCCCATAAATGATTTTGGTCAATCTGATACGTCGGTATTTGATAACTGCTTGGAATTATTAACAGCTTCTGGTTATTCCCTAGCGCAAGCAATTATGATGATGATACCCGAGCCATGGGAGCAAAATAAATTAATGCATGCCGATCGAAGATCATTTTATGAGTATTTCGCTCCAATTATGGAACCATGGGATGGGCCTGCCTCAATGGTTTTTACAGACGGAAAACAAATAGGAGCAACTCTAGATAGAAATGGATTAAGACCATCAAGGTATTGTGTTACGGATGATGGTTTTGTTGTCATGGCATCTGAGACAGGAGTTTTGCCAATACCAGAGAGTAACATTGTAAAAAAATGGAGATTACAACCTGGAAAAATGTTTTTAATCGATTTAGAGCAGGGTCGTTTAATTGACGATGAGGAAATAAAAACTAACATTTCCAAAGCTAGACCTTACAAGAATTGGGTTGAAAATTTAACAATTAGATTAGATAAACCCCCCCTGTTTGCAACAGAGGAAACTGACGAAGCCAGCAACTCCACATTGATTGAAAAACAAAAAGCTTTTGGTTTTTCAAAAGAGGATATTAAGTTTTTGTTAACTCCGATGTTAATGAACGGACAAGAGGGAACTGGCTCAATGGGTAATGATACTCCTCTTGCAGTTTTGTCCAGTAATAACAAAGTTTTGTATAATTATTTCAGGCAGTTATTTGCCCAAGTAACTAACCCTCCCATAGACCCAATTCGAGAATCTATAGTCATGTCCTTGGTCAGTTACATAGGACCAAGGCCAAATCTTTTAGACATTAACCAAATAAATCCTCCACTACGTTTAAAGGTTTCGCAACCGATATTAAATTTTTCTGATATGAAAAGTTTGAAAAACATCAACCATCAAACAAAAAATAAATTTAAATACAAAGTTTTAAATACATGTTTTCCGGTCGAGTGGGGCAGCGAAGGAATCGAGGCGCAATTGTCAAGTCTATGCGCTTCTGCTGCTGATGCGGTAAGAGATGGATATAATATTCTTATACTAAGCGATAAAGGTATTTCATATGAATCGGCAGCCATGCCTGCCCTTTTGGCACTCTCTGCTGTCCATCAACACTTGATCAAAGAGGGTTTAAGAACTCAAACTGGATTGGTAGTTGAGACGGGTTCAGCCAGAGAAGTGCACCATTTTGCTGTTTTGGCTGGTTATGGCGCAGAGGCTGTTCACCCCTATGTTGCTCTTCAAACAATTAAAGATTTAGCGCTTAAGTCTGCTGATGAAATAACTGTGGACGACGCAATAACAAATTACATAAAAGCGATTGGAAAAGGTTTTTCCAAAATTATGTCAAAGATGGGCATTTCAACATACATGTCCTATTGTGGAGCGCAGATTTTTGAAACAGTTGGAATAAACAAGAATACGATTGACAAGTACTTCCCGGGGACGAATAGTGCTGTTGAGGGAGTAGGTGTTTTTGAAATTGCAGAGGAGGCACTTCAGGTTCATAAAAAAGCTTTTGAACGCTCAATTAAGCCTGAACATATATTAGATGTTGGAGGCGAGTATGAATGGCGGGTCAGAGGAGAGCAACACATGTGGACTCCAGATGCTATTGCGAAACTTCAACATGGAGTTAGAGGAAACAATTGGGATTCTTACGAAGAATTTGCCAGAATTATAAATAATCAAAGCGAGAGACATATGACTCTTAGGGGTCTCTTTTCNCTTAAAATTGATGAGTCTAAATCCATTTCAATCGATGATGTTGAGCCTGCTTCAGAAATTGTCAAAAGGTTTGCTACTGGAGCCATGTCTCTAGGGTCTATTTCGACAGAGGCTCATGTTGGTCTGGCTATTGCAATGAATAGATTGGGGGGAAAATCTAACACTGGTGAGGGCGGGGAGGATAAATCTCGTTACAGATCAGAAATGCTCGGGAAAAATCCAATTAAACAAGGGTCCTTATTATCTGAAATACTTCCTAATGCTGAGATTCAATCTGATATAGTTTTGCAAAAAGGTGACAGTTTAAGGTCAAAAATTAAACAAGTCGCTTCAGGCCGTTTTGGTGTCACTACAGAATATTTGGCATCTGCTGACCAAATTCAGATTAAAATTTCACAGGGTGCAAAACCGGGAGAGGGGGGGCAGTTGCCAGGAGGTAAAGTCTCGCAATACATAGGTTCCCTCAGATATTCTGTTCCAGGCGTTGGCTTAATTTCACCACCTCCACATCACGATATATACTCCATTGAAGATATTGCTCAATTAATTCACGATTTGAAAAATGTTTCACCAGAAGCTGTTATTTCCGTAAAACTTGTCTCAGAAATTGGAGTTGGAACTGTGGCTGCTGGAGTTGCTAAAGCAAAATCTGACCACATCGTCATTGCGGGCCATGATGGGGGAACTGGTGCCTCTCCACTTTCTTCAATAAAACACGCTGGTTCTCCCTGGGAGATAGGGTTAGCTGAGACGCAACAAACATTGGTTATTAATGGTTTAAGAAACAGAATTCGTCTTCAAGCGGATGGACAAATGAAAACCGGCAGAGATGTTGTTATTGCGGCTCTCCTTGGAGCTGATGAAATGGGTTTTGCCACGGCCCCACTTGTAGCAGAGGGCTGTATTATGATGAGAAAATGTCACCTAAACACTTGTCCTGTTGGCATTGCAACACAAGATAAAGAGCTTCGAAAAAGATTTAGCGGAAAACCTGAGCATGTTGTAAACTATTTTTTCTTCGTGGCCGAGGAGGTCCGTCAAATTATGTCCAAATTTGGTATTTCTAAGTTTGATGACCTTGTTGGAAATGCCGACCTTCTGGATACCAAAAAAGGGCTAGAGCATTGGAAGGCTAAAGGGCTTGATTTTTCAAGACTCTTCTACATGCCCTNAGCCGATAAAAATGAAATTAGGCAAACAACTANTCAGGACCACGGACTGGATAAAGCTCTTGATAATACTCTAATAAAAAAGGCGTTTGTAACTCTTAATGAAAAGAAAAAAATAAACTTTAAAGCAGTTGTAAAAAATGTAAACAGAACAGTTGGGGCTCTTTTATCAGGAGAACTTATAAGAAGGTACCCAGATGGCGTTGACGAAAATACGTTAAATATAGACTTGCAAGGCACTGGTGGACAGTCTTTCGGTGCATTTCTTGCCAAAGGGATTACTCTAAATTTGAAAGGCGAAGCTAACGACTACACCGGTAAAGGTTTATCAGGAGGCAGGATAATAGTTAGGCCAAATTCTGATTTTGTTGGCCCATCACATGACAACATAATAGTTGGTAACACAGTTTTGTACGGTGCGACTTCAGGTGAAGCATTTTTCAGTGGTGTTGCGGGCGAGCGTTTTGCAGTCAGGCTTTCAGGNGCAAAAGCTGTAATTGAAGGCGTAGGTGACCATGGGTGTGAATATATGACTGGTGGCACGGTTGTAGTACTTGGTTCAACTGGAAGAAATTTTGCTGCGGGTATGTCAGGAGGGATCTCTTATGTCTTTGATCCGAATAAAAGNCTTGCAAATAATACAAATCTTTCGATGGTAGCCCTTGAGGCTTTAATGACAGTTGAAGAACAAAAAAATAAATATCNTCCCGAATTAAAACACCTTGGCGAATTCGATGAAACCCATTTAAAGGGAATGATTGAAAACCATTTCTACTGGACTAAGAGTGTTTTAGCTAGAAATATCCTTGATAATTGGGAGAAAAACCTAAAGAATTTTGTAAAAGTTTTCCCTCACGAATATAAACGTGCTCTTGGCGAACTTAAAAAAACTAAAACTCAGGGAACTAAACAATTGGTTTGATGCCAATAAAAAACTAAAGTCATTTGTCAATTTGGGGGCAGGAATGGGTAATCCTATTGGTTTTTTAGAATTAGATAGAGTCGAGCTCGGCTATGAGGATCCAGAAAAAAGGGTAAATCATTATCGTGAATTTGTTCAATACTTAAACCCCGAAAAAGCAAAAGAACAAGCGGCTAGGTGTATGGATTGCGGGACTCCCTTTTGCAACAATGGTTGTCCTGTTAATAATGTAATACCAGACTTTAACAACCTCGTTTATGATTCAGACTGGGAGAATGCGCTTGATGTATTGCATAGCACGAATAATTTTCCCGAGTTCACTGGCCGCGTTTGTCCAGCCCCTTGTGAAGCCGCTTGCACTTTAAACTACAATGATCTTCCAGTTGGTATTAAGTCTATCGAACAAGCAATAATTGATTACGGATGGAAAAACAATTTAGTCCATCCTAAAGTTGCTACAAAAAAAACCCAAAAGAAAATTGCCATTGTTGGTTCCGGACCAGCTGGAATGTCCGCAGCACAGCAATTGGCGAGAGTTGGACATTCAGTCGCTGTTTACGAGAAAAATAGTAGAGTTGGTGGACTTTTAAGGTATGGTATTCCAGATTTTAAAATGGAAAAATCTCATATTGATAAAAGAGTCGCTCAGATGAAAGATGAGGGAGTTGAATTTATAACAGGTGTTTTAGTATCTAATACAAAAAAAGTGGATGGGTTAAATTGTGATACTAAAAAAGTCGTGAAAGCCAACGAATTATTACTTAAGTTTGATGCAGTCCTCTTAACAGGTGGGGCAGAACACCCCAGAGATCTTCCGGTACCGGGTAGAAACCTTGACGGAGTTCACTATGCAATGGACTTCTTGCCATTACAGAACAAAGTCAATGCAGGTGACGTTTTAAAGAACCAAATTAGGGCTGATGGAAAAAATGTAATTGTTATTGGTGGCGGTGATACTGGTTCAGACTGTGTAGGGACTTCAAACAGACATGGTGCAAAATCAGTTACGCAATTTGAACTCATGCCTATTCCTCCAGATTCTGAAATAAAAGAATTAGTTTGGCCTTATTGGCCGCAAAAGTTAAGGACTTCTTCCAGCCATGAAGAGGGCTGTGACAGAGAGTTTGCTATAGCCACCAAAGAATTTATTGAAGAAAATGGTAAAGTTGTTGGATTAAAAGCGTGTAAGGTTCAATGGAAAGATAATAGTTTTGAGGAAATTAAGGGCAGTGAGGTGGTTTATCCGGCAGACCTTGTCTTGTTAGCAATGGGTTTTGTTTCCCCTATGAGTTATTTATTGGATTCTTTTGGTGTGACTAAAGATTCTCGTGGAAATGCTGGTGCTAACTGTGAGGGTAATGATGCTTACAAGACAAATGTGAAAAAAGTTTTCACAGCTGGAGATATGAGAAGAGGTCAGTCTCTGGTAGTTTGGGCAATAAGAGAAGGTAGGCAATCAGCCAAAGCAATAGATCAGTTTTTAATGGGCAAAACTTCTCTTACTGATTGATTTCTCATCAAGGTCCACTAGAATAAAAGTTTTTTAAGGTAAAAGCCTGTTTTACTTGCATTATCTTTTGCAATTTCTTCTGGAGGCCCTTCTGAAATTATTTCGCCACCTTTGTTACCTCCCTCAGGACCCATATCAATAATCCAATCTGCCGTCTTTATAACATCTAGATTATGTTCAATTACTAAAATTGAATTTCCACTATCTCTGAGTTTAATAAGTGTCTTAAGTAAAATTGCAATGTCGTGAAAATGGAGTCCAGTAGTTGGTTCGTCCAGAATATATAAGGTGTTACCAGTATTTTTTTTTGAAAGCTCATTAGCGAGTTTAATTCTTTGAGCCTCTCCTCCTGAGAGAGTAGTTGAACTCTGTCCTAGTTTTATGTAGTGAAGACCAACATCTATTAAAGTCCTCAACTTTTTCTCTATCAGCGAGTTAGAAAAGAAAAATTTGTGAGCTTCTTCAACAGTCATTGATAATATTTCAAAAATATTTTTCCCTCTCCATCTGATTTCCAATGTNTCTCTACTAAATCTCNGACCTTTGCAAACATCACATTCAACAAACACATCAGGTAAAAAGTGCATTTCAATTTTAGTGGAACCATCACCTTGACATGACTCGCATCTTCCACCTTTTAAATTAAAAGAAAACCTACTTGAACTGTAACCTCGTTCTTTAGACATCACGCAGGATGCAAAAACATCTCTGATGGAATTAAAAATGCCCAAGTATGTAGCTGGATTACTTCTGGGAGTTTTTCCAATTGGTTTTTGGTCAACCGAAATTAAATTATCAAAATATTCAAAGCCTTCAACAGAAGAGTAATTTAAGTTTGAACCAGTTAAAATTTGATCACCTGTATAAGTTTTCTTTTTTGATAGCTTTACAGCTTTCGATAATACACCATTGATTAAACTTGATTTTCCAGAGCCTGAAACTCCTGTCACACACACGAATCTAGAAATTGGCATTTTAAAATCAATTTTTTTTAAATTATTACCCTTTGCACCAAAGATTTTAAACCAACGGCCGTCTGGATTTTTTCTAATATTTGGTATTTCTATCACTCTTCTGCCGCTTAGATAGTCTGATGTATAAGAATTTTTAAATTTAATAATTTTTTGTAAATTGCCGGAACATAAAATATTGCCTCCCAATTGTCCGGCACCAGGGCCAACATCAATGATTTGGTCAGCTGCTCTCATGGTTTCTTCGTCATGTTCAACAACAATGACAGTATTACCTAAGTCTCTTAATTTTATTAAAGCACCAATTAGACGAGCATTATCTCTTTGATGAAGTCCTCTTGAAGGTTCATCGAGAACATACATGACCCCTGACAAACGCGCTCCAATTTGCGTAGCTAATCTTATTCTTTGCAGCTCACCGCCTGACAATGTAGAGGAATTTCGATTTAAGGAGAGGTAACTTAAGCCAATTTCAANAAGAAAGTTTATTCTGTTTAATATTTCTTCAAGCAAATAGGAAACAACANTTTTTTTGCTCTTTGAAATGACAACATGCTCTAAGTTGCTTTTTGCTTTTTGCAGTGGCATATTCACAATATCAAAAATGTTAAGATTTTTTTTATCACATTGAATTTTAACTGAAAGACTAATTTTATTAAGCCTACTGCCGTGACAGAATTTACAGGGCTGTAAAGATCTAAATTTAATGAGCTTGTTCTTTACCTCTTGAGGGCCTGCTTTTAGCCAGGAATTCTCGTAACCCTTAATGATTCCTTTGAATGAATTTCTGGCTTTTGAACTGTCTCCATATAGAAGCAATTTTTTTATTTTTTCAGGCAAACTCTCGAAGGGATCATCGAGTGAAAAATTATATTTTTTTGCTAGGCCTTCTAAAATAGCAAAATTAAACTGATTTCGTTTATCCCATCCGGGAATTGCACCTGAAGATAAAGAACCGTTAGTAAATTGTACAATTTTTTCGGGGTCAAATACTTCCATTTGACCAATTCCTTTACAAGACAAGCAAGCACCCTGGGGTTTGTTAAATGAAAATGATGAAGGTTCAAGTTTGGGAATACTGAAATTGCATTCAGTGCAACTCATGCTGGAGGAGAATGAAAGTGTTTTTTCTGAGTTTGGGGCAGATGAAATAACAGCTAACAAGCGGCCATTACCAAGACGAAAGCAACTCTCAATAGATTCAGAAATTCTTTGCTGTTGCTCTTTTTTTATTATTAATCGATCAACTAAAACATCAATTGTATATTCCGTGTTTAAATCTAATTCAGAAATTTGGTCAAGATCATATAGCCTGAATGAACTATTTTTTGATTTAATTCTTATTCTTATAAAACCCTTTGCCCGTAATTCATCAATAATAATTTTTAAATCCACTAATTTTTCTTCAACTATTCTTGAATAAATTTCAAGTTTTGAGTTTAAGAATCCATTCATTAGTTCATCATTGATGCTCGATACAGAATGTTCCTCTAACTTTGTNTTTGGGTGATAAGGGCAATAGGGAGTNCCAGCTCGAGCGAATAAAACTCTTAGATGATCGTAAATATCTGTAACCGTTCCAACAATNGATCTTGGATTATTTATGGAAGATTTTTGTTCTATAGCAATTGAAGGTGANAGTCCATCAATTAAATCTACATCGGGTTTGGGNAAAATGGGNAGAAACTGCCTGGAATTTACAGATATAGACTCAACATACCGTCTTTGACCTTCAGCGTACAATGTATCGAAAGCAAGTGATGATTTTCCTGAACCAGAGACCCCAGTTATTACAATTAGGGATTCGCGTTTTAAATCTACATTAATGTTTTTTAAGTTGTGGGTGCGTGCACCTCTAATTCTAATTATTGGATGGGGTTGCATACTTATCGAATCATAAAAATATATACTTTACTATAGTCGAATATGTCCAATAATATTTCATTTTCCAACCAAGAAAGAGTGGCAGTTTTTACAATGGCATCCGTTTATGGATTACGGATGTTAGGGCTTTTTTTAATCATGCCAATTATCTCAATAGAATATGGGGTNTCTTCGGATGGAGAAAATGCTTTACTTGTGGGCCTAGTTCTTGGAATTTATGGTCTCACACAAGCTATTTTTCAAATACCTTTTGGGATTGCTTCTGATAAATTTGGGAGGAAACCGATAATAATTTTGGGTTTATTAATTTTTGCAATTGCAAGCTTCTGGGCGGCTAATGCGGAAAATATTTACATGCTTGTNTTTGCTCGNGCATTACAAGGCGTTGGCGCTGTGTCAGCAGCAGCTAGTGCATTCCTTGCTGATTTAACTCGNGAGGAAGTAAGAACAAAGGCTATGGCAATGGTTGGTATTTCTATNGGTTTGTCATTTGTATTATCTCTAGTGTTTTCTCCAATTCTTTATGGGATTGTCGGTTTAAGTGGTTTGTTTTATATTGTCGGATTTTTGGGTTTTTTGGCTGTGATATTAGTTATAAGAGTCCCATCACCGAAAATCAAATCGAGGGGAAACTTTAAAAAGTTAAATTCCTCTTTTAAAACTTTAATATTTAATAATCAGATGTTACGGTTAAATATAAGTATTTTTTCTCTTATGTTCACTCAAGCAGCTTTGTTTTTGCTCATTCCGAGCTTAATATTGAATTTTGGTTTTGAGGTGAGTAATCATTGGAAAATTTATCTACCAGTTTTGATTTTTTCTTTTCTAGTTATGTATGTTGTGATAAACAAATCTGAAAAAGAAAAACAGCAAAAAAAATATTTTATTATTTCAATTTATTTAATTTTTTTTTCATTGGTTATTTTTTGGTGGTCTAAAGATTTTTTTGTGTTTTGGGTTTTCGGTCTTGCAATATATTTTGTAGGTTTTAATCTACTGGAAGCTTTTTTACCCTCCTGGGTATCAAAAATTGTTTCTGCT
>NHCU01000028.1 GCA_002167365.1 Betaproteobacteria bacterium TMED41
CTATTACTCGGTTGCATATTTATGAGGTTATTTTTTTTTATTTTTTTTTGTATTTTTGAATTATCAGCTTTGCATTTAAAACTATTTACTAAAATTAGAGACTTGGGTGTGTAATTAAATGCAGTTTTTTGAACTAAATTAGCTCCCATGTTAAGTCTCAGTTGATTAAATTCTGAAGAATTTAAAAAGTTAATTAGTTTCATCTAATTTTGTGAAATTGATTTTGCTATAGCAGCTAATTTTTCATCTGCGTTTGTCACTATTCTAAATTCTACTCTTTGTGAGGCATTTTCATCAATCCTAAGATTTGCACTTGTAATAGGCCTAGAAGAAGATAGTCCATTAGCGGTTAATCTCATCTTAAGCCATTCTTCGTTTTTTTTGATTTTAGGTAAAGAGAAAATATGCTCTAAGGTTGTTCTAGTACGTGCTTGAGATAAAGCCATATTTTTAAAATATCCATCTAACGATGAGGAGGCATTTATCCAAAATGTAGAAGTATGACCCTCAATTCTAATTTCTTTAACAGAATCCCTAAACTGATTACTTGTTAAAATTTTAACGTATCTGGGACTGAAATCAGTTAAAATTTCTTTAAATTTTGATCGAAGCTTATCAGAACCAGTTGCAAACAAAACTTCTGGATTTTTAAACCTGATGGTCATGTCTCCCAATAATTCAGCGTCCCATTCTTTAAAATTTTCGTCAAATTCTTTTTGTAATGCTCTGTGGAGATTGTTTCGGGTTATTTCATACTCTCTTACTATAAGCGTTGTTGTTTGTTCGACTCTTAACATATACATAGTAGCCAATAACATAAAAACCATCATCAAGCCCATCATGAGATCGCTAAGTGGTATCCAGTGAGAGTTAGATGATTCGCCCATTTTTATTCATAATCTTTCTGGATTAGACTTTCTTAGAAATTTCAACAATTTTTTGTAATTTTTCAGTTAAGGGGGTATAGTCATCAACAAAACGATTGGACAGAGATGCAAGCTGTCTTCCCAACGACTCTAGGGAATTATTGAGTTCTTTTTGTAAAGTACGGTCTAAATTTATAACTCCCTCCCTGATTATTGTTGAATTTTCGAGAAGCGATTTTTGAAGAAACTTTTGGTTTTCTGTCATGATCTCCGACATTTGTTTTTTTAACTCACTACTTGAAATTTGCATCTGTATACCAAGATTCTCTGTAACATTTACCATCGCCGCCTGAATCTTTTTTAATTGCTCTTCAGTGTCACTAATTGTNCGTATAAGAAGATTTTTCATATCGGCATTAGCGCTTGAAATGTCATTGCCAAAATTATCAGTAATTTTTGCAACCCTAGACTCAACANTAATCATACCTAGTTCTACTTGATCCAACATTTCAGAAGTTTTTTCTGCAAATGTTGGGGTGACATCTTTCATAGTGCTTAAAACTTCGGCAAGTGAGGTTTGNTGATTAATCANCATCTCTCGGCTTAAATTTAAGAATTCGATTTGAGATCTTAGTTCGAGTGCAACTTTTTCGAAAACACCTGCACTACTGACGATAACACTAAGGTGATTTGAGGCGAGGTCGAGTGAAGATGTAATTTTTTTTTGTTCACTAGCGATAGTTTCTAAATGCTCCCTATACTTATCTTGCCATTCAAGGAGTTTACCAATCGCAAAATTTAATTGTTTAAAATTATCTCCGAACTGCTCAGTCAATTTAGTGTTAAAGTCTTTTATCACTTCCTGAAGCGCTTCAATTATAGCTTTTTGATTGTTTTCAACCATCTTATCTGCAAAAAGCTTAAATTCTGAAATCAATTCATTTGACCTTTTGTTAGCTTCATTTCTACTTAAAACAGTTTGGCTAATTAAACTGTTTTCGGATTCGCTAGTAATAGACTTTTCAAGAGAATTAATTGCAAGAACAACATCCGAAAGTGAAGNAGTTTGAGTACTAATGAANTCAGTGGATGATTTAATCGCTCTGAATTTTTGGGCGAAACGAAGGGTTAGTGAACCGAAGACTCCTGCAAGTGAAGCCCAAAAAGCAGTTCTAATCCCTGCCAGTAGGTTTGGAACGCTTTGTGAAATGTCGTTGGGGTTAAAACTAAAAAGAGCGATTGTAATACCTGTGAAACATCCTAAAATACCAAGTGTTGTTAAGACTTCTGGACCATGAACTACAGCAAACCTGTCGAATCTGATATGAAAATAAATCGTAATTAAAATGATTGTACTGATAAAACTTATTTCTAAAATTTGGCTCATCATTTTGATAAATTCTTAGTATTTAGTTGCAAAAAATTATAAATTTTTAATAATACTTACTATATTTTGATTAGACTTACCTTGGTTTTCTTGTCTNGAATTATTTTTTAATTTATNAGGAATATGGCTATCTTCTTTTCCCAATCTATAAAAGGCCTCAGATTCTGCAATGATTTTAATTTGGTTGGCGTTTGAAATCAACACTGAGGTTTCTTTTAATCCATTCGCAAATGATGGATGATTGATGATTTGTGTCGATTGAATCGTTTCAGTGATTGTTACCCATTTCCCATTCCAGTGACAGTCAGGCAATAACCTAGAAGAAAGCTTTGCATTTTCTACGATTTCTGGCAAAAACTTGANCCTAAAAACTTTTCCAGATGACATTGAATTGAAATCAAGATAAATATATGGCCTTAGTTTTATGCTGTTTTCAAATTGAGCCTTNCCAACTCTAACATCATAAACTTTGCCAATCAACTCTACTCTTTTGCCTGTGTTTTTAATGACTAATTCAATTGAATTAGCACATAAAACTTGATTGGAAGAGATATATGGNCCAANCTTATANGCTCCGTTAGTTTTGGAGAGGATTGNTTTTTTTGTGAGTTCAGGTTTNAAAATGATTATTTTTTTTGTAGTTAGTTCTCCATTATAGAAGACTAGAGGGTTAGGAATTTTTTCAAAGTTNTTGAGACAAATTGTGGCAAAATTCTGAGCTATATTTTTACAATTTTTTGTTTTTGATATGGCATCAAAGATAAAAGATGATCGTGGATTACGAAGATCTTCGGCTCTAAATAAGATGCCTTCCTCATCACTGAAACTTTCTTCCCAGAGATTAGGATTGTTGATTATGCATGTNATAGCTGTATCTAAAAGTATGAATGAAAAAAAATCGAGGTTAACAGAAAAATATTTTTTGTTCCTCTGTGGATGTTGAAAATTTACATGNCCNATTTCTGAGGCACCTAAACATTTGATTTCAGGAGTGTACATACCATCGTAATCAATAAGCTTAATTTTTCCCCCNNTATCTTTAACTATTAAGTTTCCAGGTTGAATATCCCCATGAGCAACATTATTTTCTAACAAAAAAATAAAAAGTTGCCTTAAACTTTTTTTTAAGGAATACATAATGTTTTGATTTTGATATTCTTGATTAATAAATTCTCCCAGCGTAGGACCCTCTATCCATCTCATTTTGATTACTGGGTAGTAGTTTTGATTAACAAGAATTCCTTGCTTTTGATAATCAAATCTGCTAAAAATTGAGTTAGAATCTATTATTGAATTTGAATTAATTTTTTCTTTAATCGATGAGTAGCGCACTACTGAAGATTCTGGCATGGTTAGAAAACATCGAACAGCAAAGTTTAAATTTGAAATTTGAAGTTTAAAAATTACAGCGAAATTGCCAGATCTAACTCTTGGAAGACCTAAAGCATTTTTTTGAACTGTACAATTTTTTAAAATAGGGTCAGTAAATACTTTGGAGGAGCCCAGTTGAATTGCATTTATGTATTCCTCAAGGTTAGGAAGTTTCATTTATTTTTATCCATGCGACAGTAGTATCATCAATCTTGATTTGTTTTTTTCTTCTTTCTGATAGTATCCAACTTTCAAAGTTACTGTAATTTTCTCTCAAGANATTTAGGGCGAATAACATTTCTCCATTTTTTATTAAGTCTAAAATCTTAATCGCTATTGCATCGGTTAATAAATATATTGAACCATCATAGACTTCTTTCTTTTTGATTTTTTTGGTTGCCCAGGCGATATCTTCTTGCATAAAAAAAAAATTATCTGAGGATTCTTTGGTTGATATGAGTAATGGTTGATTTACGAAATCTGAGGTCTCCGTCAGAAAATGAGAATTTACTGATTCCTTAGTTGGTTGCCAAAGAGCAACACTGTCACCTATTGACAATATTTCAATAGAGTCACCATGGTCAACAAGCCCAGTTAAACTAGCAAAACTACCTCTATCAAAAGCAGCTTGTTGAGACCATGAAAGACTTTGCTTGGAAAAAATTTCAAAGAATTTAAATCGAGACTTGCCAATTAAATTTTTTATCTGCTTATGTTTGTAGAAATTTCCAAAGAATTTTCTTTTGGATTCACGAATAAAGCACTGGCAAAGTAGTTTGGCCCATGTTTTTGAATCATAGGACTCACTGGCACCATCACTTAGAGCACAGGAAAACCCNCTGTCATGCATATTAAAAAAATCCTCATTAGATTCTGGGTAACAAATTTCCTTAGGCACTGTCAGTACCTGTTTAACCCTCATCAGTCACCTAAGCATTAAAGATTTGGAGGAAGCACGAGTTCCTATATCAAAAAAGTCTACTATTTCAATTGGTTCAACATTATAAAAAAAACCCTTGCTACCATTTGCAATAGAGTAACCTTTTTCTCTTGCAGCTATCGCTACCCCATCGGGCAATGAACTGGACATTCTGAAAAGAGTTTGTCCAAAATGATCGGGTATATCAATGTCAGTTACTGGAAATTTAATAGATTTTTTACTATCGTCGCTTGTGTGTAAGTTAAAAAATAAAACCTCACCATCATCAGTCCCTATATTTTTTAATTGTTCGGCTACGGGTTCAGGATCTCCATCTGAAGATTCACCATCCGTCACATGAAGAACAGTAGGAGGATAAGAAGTTGTGTGGTTATCGCACCAAGATGCTAATTCGAGGGCGGCAATTTTAATTGCATCTTTCATCGGTGTATTTCCTCTTGCCTCAGGAATAAACCAAACTGGAAATTTAATACGATCCTCAGTCACATTACCATTCGGGTCAATGATTTTTTTAATTCTATCTTCAACAACAAGTGGGAACTGCTCAAACATGTTAATTGAGTTGAACACTTTTCCAGAAAGTGCTCCTTGAAGAGGATTGTGAATGATATTTCCCCCGTAACCAATTACACCTATTTCAAAATAATTCCTAACTCCCTCTGCTTTTGAGCTTCTTGCAATTAAATTCATGACTACTCTATTTAAGGCATCAGCAACAAACTGTGCTCTTGAAATCATCAAGTTACCAGCATNATCAGCCATGGAACCTGATTGATCTATCAAGAAAAGAAAAGAAGTCGGGTTAGTTCTACTTATTTCTGCTTCATAACTCATTAGTTAAGATTACATCATCAATTGCTGATATTGTCATTAATCTCAATAATAACTTGTTATTAGGAGTCCTACTATGCTGACAAAAAGGAGAGAATGTCCCAGTATCCTCAAGCAAGTTCGAAAATGGGACTGTAAGAACTTTTTTGAAGCTTATTACCCATTAAATAAACAATTACAGCACATGGTTGAGACATATAGGGTAATCCAGATGCAAATCTGCACATACTGTAATAAACAAAATTAACTTTAAAATAACCAATAAAAAACAAAATATAAATAATGTTGTTGCTAACTAGTTTTTTGCTAGATTGTTAGCAAAAATGGGATTATAAGTTGTTCAGCTGCTAAAATTCTTTCACTAATGTATTCCCTTATTACTAAAAAACATGTTGTTCAAAGTTTTTTTGGTTTCAAATTTGAGATAAAGAATATAGTTAATAGAATCAAGCTTAACAATAAAAAAATAAAAGAATTCATGATTTTTAGTTTTAAGCGTTTATGATTCAAAAATTTCAATACATCTATGGATAATCGTAATCTTTACTAGTTTGATTAAATACTCTCAGAAAAGGTTGGTCTCAATATCAGGTTTTTTTATTAAGATTCGCTCCAAAATTTTTGAAAACTATCCAGCAAAAAAACATCATATGCCCAGCAGTTTTTGGAAGAAAAACTAATTTAATGTTACGAGTTAATAAAGGAAAGATAAAGTTAATACTACCCCTTCATAACCTATACAAGTTCTTAAAAATTCACTCTAATTAAATACAAATCCGATCAGAAGTAGTTCAGTATTCAATCCTGATATCATTAGAAGATGCTTTGGGTTGATTATGAAAGTCTGAATAATACAAATTTGTTATCAGAGTTAAATAAAACTTCAGAAATGAACTAACATATTAATAGCAAAAACCCTCTAGTTGGCTTTTAAAGTGGTTTTTTTAAGAACTTCACTAGAGAAAGAAGAATGAGTTCCAGGTATTTTTTTTGCCGCTCTTGCGGCTTTTTCAGCCTTAGCTATTAAAATTTCATTATCTATTGAGTCTTGTGGATAGAGTGCTATACCAATGCTAGCAGTGAGATGTTTAGCAACCGGCAAGAGATTTTTATTGAAAATTTGGCATAGTCTATTCGCAACAGTTACAGCGTTATCAGCTGAAATCACATCATTTAAAACTATTCCAAAATCATCACCTCCAATTCTTCCAACAACGTCGTTCGTTCTAACAAAATTTTGTAATAGTGACCCAATTTCAAAAAGTAATTCATTGCCGATTTCATATCCATATTGTTCGTTAATTGCAGTGAAGGCGTCTAAGGAGACAACTAAACAGGCAAGTATTTCTGAATCTTTTCTGGCTTTCTCCATGCACTGTGTAAGCTCCTCAAGAAAAGACCTGTGAGTTAATAAGTTTGTTAATGGGTCTTTTCGGTTTTTTTCAGCAAGAATTTTAGAATCTTTTTCTAATTTAAGAACAATTTGAAAGGAATTACCAACAATTTGGCAGGTTTTAGCAAATAACTCGATTTGAGTTTGACTTAACATTTTTTGGGTATTTTTTATACCAATTGCTAAATAACCCTTTGAGTTTTTACCTCCAAACAACGAGCAAATGTAATTATTTTCTTTGGACAAATAGCGGTCGTCAATGTCGGTAATATGATCGGAATTAAGAATACTTGGTTTGCCATAAAGGATGTCTTCGCTGAATGCTGATTCGTTAAATACAATTGTTTTGGGAGTAGTGCCCCCAGAACATATTATAGGCAACTCAGTGTTTTCAACTTCAGCTAAGATCAAAAAACCGTCTAAATTTAACACTTGAGGAAGTAGCTCGCCAGCTTTTTTAAGAAGGCCCTGCGAGGAGCTTTCAACACAGATTTCAGCAACTTGTGAAGCCAGTTTGACCGCAGAAATATCGATTTGGTCGGGCATATANAAGAACCTTAATCAAATTATTTTCNTGTTTAAAAGAATTATACTAAGTTTAGAAGTCAATCATCAATATTTTTTTTTGGTTCCCCAGCTAAAAAACTATAAGTAGAGGAACTGATTAAATCTTTTCCAGAAAGAGGAGGNAGCCTAAACACTCCTTCTCTTTGTGATGTAAAAAATAAAAAATCTTCTTCATCCTTCAACTTGGCCAATTCATAAATTATTTTTTTATCATCCTTTAATACAACCACATATTTTTTTGACNTTTTTGTTTTATCTAATTTATCAATGGCCGATTCGCTGGCAATACCATCAATTCTCATATCAGAGATTTTATTTATGAATTCCATTGCAGCATTATTTGACAACTTTTTATCCTTCATACCACTGGCGTTCCAATACGTAAGAGATTTTTGTGGAATGTTATTGCCAGATTTTTTGGAAGAAGCTTGATCAATTGAACTATCATTTTCATCCGATACTCGTGTGAGAGTTATTTTTTCGAATGCAACGCTTTTGATATCTTGGCTTGAAATAGTGAAGATGTCTTTCTTAAGCCAGTCATTGGGTTGAACGTCAATATCATTGGCTGAAAATTTGACCACATGTACATCGGCTGACTTAGATATTCTGGCATGAGATTGTCGCAAAGAAGGCGCACTACCAAAATAAACTACTGACGTTAGACCGGTATCTGAAGATAGACTAACTTTTCTCTCAAAGCCGGATTCCGAAACTCGAAGTCTAGTGTGAGAACTTTCTTGTTGAGAAATTTTCGCACCAAATTCAGTTTCTAAGAGGCGATCAAGTAGTTGAGTTATCTGAGCATTGTTAGCGGGGAAGTAGTTTTTATTTGGCAACGACCAAACTTCATTATTTCTTTCTAAAACGACCTCTTTATTTCCTGGTCCTGTCAATACAATTTTTTTAATGTTATTTTTATCNAGATTTAACAAAAGTTTNTTCTCAGGAGGGGAGGAGATTATCCCCGACCTATAAAAAAACCCTGCAGTAAGAAGTAATTGAATAGCAAAGACTACAATTAATATTTTTATAATTTTGTTCATTTTAAATTTTGGTTAATATTTTTTGNTAACGAATTTGATCATTCTTAACAGAACTCCTTCTCCAGAACCAGACGATTAATAGTCCTATTAAAGNTGNAAANATAGTTAATAATTTCCCACTTCTTTTGGTCAGATTCAGACATTGGTAGAAGTGTTCTTGCAAATTGAGAACGCCCTCTGAGAGAAGATAATCCCTGATCCTCAATAGACCATTCAACCGCATTTTGAATAAATTCGAGTGGTTTTGTATAAAGTGTACCTAAAGAGTGCGAGGCTATATCTATCGAACCATCAGCTGCAAAACTATTGCTAGACACTAAAACTAATCGAGAACTTGCAGGCGAAGACTCAATGAGGGTAGAGTCCTCAGCTTCATCAGCTATATCAATATCTTTGAAATAAGAGTCGAATGGTCCAGTTGCGGCAATACCAAGTATTGCAGAGGACCTTTCTCCCTCAATAGAAAAACCTGTATCAGGGTAGGTCTCCAAATCAGGAATAACTTCTAATTCTTCTGATGTCCAACTAGATTTTGAACTTGTAAAGAGTGTTGTATACTTGTCATTCTTGTTTTTTTCACTATCAACTGTTATTGGGGAAGCCCAATTTAGGGTCATTTGACTCAATGAAGACGTGATGGGATGATTTTTAGAAATACCTTTATCCCTGATATCAGGAAAATGAGGATAAGGAACAAGTTGAATTTCTCGGATAGGAATTCCGCCTATGTATCTTTGAACCGGAACTGGTAATGACGTGCTTTGTGGATCAAGAACCATCTCAGCTTCTATTTCGTAACCAAGATTCTCTAGCCATGACTCCAAGCCAGACGAATGAAATTCAGCTTTGATCGATTGGCCAACTTGAACGTTGAAGGGTGAAGTTGCGATTATAACACTCCCACCTTTCATTAAAAATTGATCAACGGCTTTCAGTTGTAAGTCATTAATTTTTGTGGGCGCCAATAATAAAAGCATATCTGAATCCTCCGGCACCTCGCCATTCTTAAGATCAGTTTCACTAACTTTAAGATTTTCAGATAAAACTTGTTTTAATCGGTTGAAGCTTTGAGTTGAACCATCAGGAGTAACTAAAGCTAGGGTTCTCAGGAATCCAGGAGCAAGCCTCCTAAGTGAACTGTCTATCGCTTTTTTGAGGGAAGGTTTTTCTAAGGATTCGACGAATTGAACCTGTTGAATACTATCACCTGATTCTAAAAACACACTGAACCAAAATGGTGTTGGATCCAAAAGATTACCAACTTGAGGGTTGACATTAAATTTAGTTTTCAGAACTTCAACCAAATCCTGATCTTCTTCGGGATCCTTGAGGTCGAAAGAAAATTTGTCAGGTGCTATCTTTTGGTATTCGTTTGCTATTGAAACCAAGTTATCTCTGACTGGATGCAGAGCTTCTGGTAATTCATTGGTTGGAGAAATATAAAACTTCAATGTAATGGGATCTTTTATAATTTCCAAAGGTGTACCACCAACTCTGAAGGATCCGACTACTTTTTTTATGGCTCTTGTAACAGCATATTCAGGGTTTTTTAAACGAACATCAACTCCACTTTCGCTGACACTTGCTTTAGCCTCAATCAAATCGGCGTATCCTAGTGTTTCAAATTGATCACCATACGCAACTACAATATCAAAATATGAGTTTACAACCTCAGCTTGGTGTCGGGTGGCTGTTTGAAAGGGAACAGGCCTAATGCTGTATTTTGAGGCAGCCTCCTCTTCCAACTCTTTATTTTTTTGTGGATCAACGAATTCGACTCTAACTTTTCCATTAGAAACCATTTCATATTCACTTAATAAATCTTTTACTCTCGGAACTAGAGGTGTTAACAAAGGGTGAGAGCGTTCTGAAAAATATCCCTTAATAACAAGTGGCTCTCGTAATCCGTTTAGTTGATTTTTAGTTGTATCTGAAAGCGAATACAAATTTCCCTGTGTGATGTCGATCCTCGCCCAAGATATCGGAGAGAGCCAAACATTAAGCATGAAACAGTTTAAAACAATTAACCACACCATCATACTGTAATCGCGATGTTTTTTATTACCCGGCTTTCCATCCCATCTTAGTTTTTCGAGAGAATAAAAATTTAGAGTTAAAAATACTGCAACTATGGTCAGATAATAAACTAAATCTCTCGCGTCAATAACTCCCCTTGTAATGGACTCAAATCTAGTTCCTGTTCCGAATTTATTAAGTATAGTAGCAACTTCATAACTGAATAAGTTAGTGAGTAGTTGAGCGCCCACAATGTAAAACAGACCAGATACAATTGCGGTCATAATTAAGGCAACAATTGGGTTATCAGTTCTCCCACTTGTGTAGATACCAATGGATATATACGCGGCTGCTAGAAAGAATGTCGCAATATAGCCGCCCAAAACAGGGCCCCAATCAATATCTCCAAGCATAGAAATGGTTAAGGGCAGTGGTAAGGTTAAAGCTAATGCTAGAACCACTAATGAAAGAGCTGCAAAAAATTTACCTAAAATTAAATTAGTAGAGTGAACTGGGGCAGTGAGTAAGGACTCAAGAGTTCCGGATCTTCTCTCTTCAGACCAAGTTCTCATTGTTAGGGCGGCCACCAGAAAAATGAGAAGCAAGGGAAACCATTGAAATAAAGGGCGAATATCGGCTATGTTTCGAGCAAAAAAAGTTTCAACCCAAAAAACTACAAAAAGTGTCGTTCCAACGAATGCACCCAAAAAAAGATAAGCTGCTGGTGATGAAAAAAAAACTTTAAACTCTTTTTTTGCAATCGAAAAAATTTCACTCATGATTGGTCTCCAAACTGACATCAGAGAAGACAGTTTCTAAATCTCTTCTCTCCGGATTAACGCTACGTATATTAATACCCAAACTGACTAATAATTTGATAATGGTTGGAGCCAAACCTTCTTCTGTCTCAATCTGAAATGTTTGCAAGGAATTTTGATCTAGTTTTTTTTCAACTTTTCCAACATTGTCAAGTTTTTTTAACTCTTCAATGATATTTATTTTTGTGTTTTCGACGGTTAGAAGGAGTTTACTGGAAGNTTGGAGTTNACTTATTTTTGAATCTAAAACTAATTTTCCAGATCTCATAATAAGAACCCTTTCACAGACCGCTTGNACCTCTTGAAGAACATGAGTAGAAACAATAATNGTGGCTGTTAAGGCCAATTCTTTTATAAGATCACGCATGTGGANTATTTGGGTGGGATCCAAACCATTTGTTGGCTCATCTAAAATGATTATGTCAGGCATGTGTAACAGTGCTTGGGCAACCCCAACCCTTTGCCGATAACCTCTGGAAAGGGTTTCAATAGNAGAGGTTGCTTTTTCNTGAAGAGCGGTTTTTGTTATGGCTTTGTTGATAAGGTCNGGTATTGAGTTTGGACTGATTTTGTGAAGNGTTGCTTGGTATTCTAAATAGTCAATCACTGTCATTTCTGGCCAAACTGGACAATTNTCGGGCAAGTAGCCAATTTTTTTTTGTATTAATCCTGTATCAGGACCAATTTCTAATCCATCAATAAAAATTTGACCAGAAGAGGGTTCAAGAAAGCCAGTTAGCATTTTCATAATTGTAGTCTTACCTGCACCATTGTGGCCAAGCAAACCAACAACTTCACCCTTGCCAATTTTNAAATCAACAGAATCAACTGCAAGAAGGGAATCGTAAAAGCGACTAAGGTTTTTTACTTCAATCATAAGTTATAATTATTAATTAGTTATNNAAANAATANCANNTGTGACAAAGATTAAAAAAAAAAGTTTCTTACGAGCAAGCCCCTAATAAAATTAATTTTTCCAAANATAAACNCTTGAATTGTAATATACCTAAACAAAATTTTCACTCAATTCCNGTATTTGGAAAGTCTNAAACTTTCCTTCCTAGGAGAGTCTATTGCGTCGGAGCCAACTATAGAAAGCATGTTTTAGAAATGGGTCTGCCCGGTAGAGAAAATCCATTTTATTTTATGAAGCCACCAGATTCCATAATGCCAGTATGTTCAGATAAGTTTGTTAACTTACCTTACCCCCCTAAAACTAATGAATTCCATCACGAAGTTGAATTAGTGGTTGTTATTGGAAAAGAGGGAAAAAATATTTCACTTAATTGTGCTCAACAACATATTTTTGGTTTGGCTGTTGGATTNGACATGACCAGAAGAGATTTACAAAAAAAATTGAGAGAAAAAAGTCAACCATGGGAGCTTGCAAAAGCNTTCGATTTTTCAGCCCCGATTAGTAAAGTTCATATTTCAGATCAGATAACAAACATTCAAGATTTAAAAATAGATCTTCANATAAACGGTATCATNAAGCAGAGNTCAAACACTTCAAACATGATTTTTTCGGTTAACGAAATCATTTGTGACTTGTCACAGTACTTTACCCTGTTTCCTGGAGATTTGTTATTTACTGGAACTCCAGAAGGCGTTGGTCCAGTTGAAAAAGGAGATGAAATAGTCGCTGAAATTGAAAATCTTAGTGCTTTGAGAGTAAAAATTATCTAAATTTTGAATAANAAACTTCCAACTCCAGATTGTAGTGTAGANAAAATTATTCAAGTACTAGTTAAATCGCATCAGTCCGATCCTTACCCGGAATTATCTCGTAGGGTAAAGTGGTTAGAAGATATAGAAAAACTTGTTTTGCTCAATCAAGATGTTTTTGCTGAGAAAATTTCTAAAGATTTTGGCAACAGATCTCATAAAGATACTTATCTAGCAGAAGTATTGCCAGTTGTGTCAGCTGCTAGACATGCAATTAAAAATACGAAGAAGTGGATGAAGGCCAAAAAAGTAAGAACNTCTCCAGTTTTTTGGTTTGGTCATTCATTAGTTTTCCCTCAGCCAATCGGAGTGGTNGCGGTGATCAGCCCCTGGAATTATCCATTGCAACTATCATTAATTCCCACTATAAATGCCCTGTCGGCGGGAAATAGAGTTCTAATTAAGCCAAGTGAAAAAACTTCAGAGTTCTCTTCATTTTTGCAAAAATGTATCACTGATAATTTAGATTCTTCGATAATTCAAGTTGTTGAAGGAGATCATANAACTGCTAAATTAATTTCTGAGTGCTCAGAGATAAACCATCTTTTTTTTACAGGTTCAACAAAAGTAGGGAAAATAATTGCAGAATCTGCTGCTGCTAATCTTGTGCCAACAACTCTTGAATTAGGAGGAAAATCACCGGCATATATTTCAANGACCGCAAATTTGAAAAGCTCAGTTAAATCAATAATTGCGGGGAAAGTAATGAATTCTGGTCAAACGTGCGTTGCTCCNGACTATTTGCTGGTACATCAAAGTCATCAAGATAAATTTCTTGACNTTTTTTTGCAAGAATTGAAAAACTTATATGATGAATCAAAAGATTTAAAAGACTTTACGTCCCTAATTAACAAATCTGAAGTTCATAGAATTAATGAGATGGAACAAGACGCAATATCAAAAGGAGCAGTAATACACAAGGCTTTACACACTAATAAAAATGTTGAGATTACTAACACGGTTAAATTACTTTTAAATTGCAAAGAAAATATGCAAGTCATGGATAGTGAAATATTTGGCCCCCTGTTACCGGTCATTTTTGTTAATTCATCAGAGAAAGCAATTGAATATGTTAATGCACATGATGAGCCACTAGCATTATATTTATTTGGAAACAACTCTAAAGAACATAATAAATGGATAAAAAAAACTAGATCTGGTGGGATTACAATAAACGATTGTTTACTTCATGTTGCTCAAGATGACTTGCCTTTCGGTGGAGTTGGAAACAGCGGGTATGGCCATTATCATGGTATTTGGGGATTTAACAATTTTTCTAATCAAAAATCAATTTTTATTCAGTCTAAAGTTAATATGACCTCTCTATTTAAGCCACCTTTCGGAAAAATTTATAAAAGATTCTCAAAATATTTTGCTTTTTGGGTGTGACTTAAAAAAATATAATTTCCAGGGTTCAAACTCAATTTTTATAATGTAACCGTGGTTATTTGCAATTCAGATTTTGCTAATAATTGGACAAAATGTGATATATCAGGTTAACTAGTGGGTTAGCAATGTTGGTGTGGCACAAATTTTTATAGTAATTGGACCGCATCCAACTAGCCAGTCATAAAAAATATACAAAAGTATTCAGCTTTTGATCTAATGAGATTTGGGAGACGAGATGATGAGTAGTAGTAAATCAGGTGGTTTTTTTTCATTTTTACTTAAAGAAAATATTGTTGCAAAACCTGGATTTAACCGTTGGTTGGTCCCCCCAGCCTCAATTGGTATTCACTTGTGTATTGGCTCAGTGTACGCATGGTCTTTGTTCAATTTGCCACTTACAAATCATTTCGGAGTTGTTACCTCTGCAGCTGATGATTGGACACTTACTTCAGTTGTATGGATTTTCTCTGTTGCAATCGTATGTCTGGGTTTAGCTGCAGCATTTGCAGGCAAATGGCTTGAAGAGGTTGGTCCTCGTATGGTAGGAGTTGTAGCCGCCACTTTGTGGGGTGGAGGATTTATTGTTGGTTCTATAGGAATACATTTTCACCAACTGTGGCTTGTATATGCAGGTTATGGTGTTTTGGGAGGCTTTGGACTTGGACTCGGCTATGTTTCTCCGGTTTCAACTTTGCTTAGGTGGTTTCCTGACAGACGAGGTATGGCCACTGGTATGGCCATTATGGGTTTTGGTGGCGGAGCAATGATCGCAAAGCCGATAAAAACTTCTCTGTTGAATTACTACGCAGTTCCTCCACAGTATTTAGGTGTTGAGGGAGCCATTTCTACTATTACAGAGGGTGGAAGGCTTTTTGTAGAGCAAGCTGGTGAAAAAATAGAGGTTGTCATTGCAACCGCCAAGCAGGCCGCATCACTAGCTGGTGGAGGGGAAGCAGGGGTTTATGTTGTTGGTAGTGGAAATACAGGGGCATCGGCCACTTTCATGACTCTTGGTATAATTTACTTTTTAGTAATGATGATTGCAGCTTTTAGTTACAGAGTTCCTCCAAAAGACTGGAAGCCTGAAGGATGGACTCCTAAGCCTGATGCGACTNCCAGTATGATAACGAAAGAAAATGTTCACATTGACGAGGCATTAAAAACACCACAATTTTGGCAATTATGGATTATGTTATGTTTCAATGTAACTGCNGGTATTGGTGTTATTGGAGTTGCCAANACAATGGTAAGNGAGATNTTTGGTTCCAATGAAATATTGATTGGAATGGCTACTACNAGTACTCTTGTGGCTTTGTTTTTCTTAAATTATGTTGTTATGTTGTCTGCATTTAACATGGTGGGTAGGTTTATTTGGGCATCAACATCTGATTACATTGGCAGAAAAAACACCTACCATTGTTTTTTTGTTCTTGGGGCAATACTCTATTCCTCTATTCCATATTTTGCTCTTCAAGCNAGTGCAGAGCCTTCAACAGTAATTTATTTCGCTGGGTTTTCCGTCGCTACGATGATTATTTTTACGATGTATGGTGGTGGNTTTGCGACTATTCCAGCTTATTTGGCTGATATTTTTGGAACTATGCACGTNGGCGGAATCCATGGAAGGTTATTNACCGCTTGGTCTACAGCAGGAGTTTTAGGGCCTTTGACTATTACTGAATTAAGAAATTTTTCTCTTGGTAATGCTATTGATGACTTGGTATCAAAGATTGATCCGCAAGCGTTTTTGGAAAAATTTGGAGCACCTGTTGAACAACTAGATCAATTGGTAGCCGCTAAAACTGTGACCATTGCTAGATTAATGGAGATTGTTCCAGAGGGAACTATTGATCCAACACCAAGTATTTACAATACAACTATGTATGCAATGGCTGGATTATTGGTCATAGCTTTTTTTGCAAATCTGCTCATGAAGCCGGTCGATAAGAGTCATCATTTCACTGGAGATCCTAGCAAGCAATAATAATTAGGCGAAGAAAAAAAGTATTTTTTGCTCTTCTTCGCCCTTTTTGTTAATTACTAAATTACTGTGAATTTTATAGAATATTTTTTTATACTCGCATAAACTATCATTGTGAAAATTGAAAAGACAATATACAAAACTAAATAAAAAGTCTCTTCTTTTGAAAACCAATCAAAATTTGTTGTTTTGAAAACAATANTCTTCAGACAATCAATTTGTTAGNNATTGATGATTAAATTGATTTCTTGCATAACTGATTCATCAATTAATTTTTGATAATTAATAGTCTTGAGATTTTGTTTTAGTTGTTCTTGTTTTGATGCCCCCAAAATCACAGTGCTAACATTGGTGTTTTTCAAACACCAACATAAGGCCATGTTAACAAGTGGTATTCCAATCTCATCTGATAATTTTGATAATTCTTTTACCATTTCATGCCGCGGTTTATATTCTTCTGAGAAAATTCTGTCTTTAATGAATTTGAAGTTTTCAATGCCAATTCTGGTATCAGATGGAATTTTTTCCATGTACTTTCCGGTAAGTACGCCTGAAGCAAGTGGACTCCAAATAGTTGTTCCCAAACCTTTTTCTTGAAAAAGAGGAATAAAATCTTCTTCCATTTTTTTTCTATGAAACATGTTGTACTCAGGTTGTTCCATTGAAGGAGGGGTAAGATTTAGTTCATCAGCAATTTGATAAGCTTTTTTTATTTCAGATGCTGACCATTCTGAAGTCCCCCAATAACAAATTTTGCCCTGCATAATCAAAGTATGCATGGCTCTAACTGATTCTTCAATTGGTGTATCAGGATCTGGTCTGTGGCAGAAATATAAATCTAAATATTCTAAATTAAGTCTTTTTAGTGCGTTATTGCAACCATCTATAATATGTTTATGACTTAGTCCTCTTTGCGTCGGCTTGTCACCTCCCCAAAAAACCTTACTGGAAATGATGAATGAATCTCTGGTCCATCCAAGTTTTTTTATCACTTCACCCATTATCAATTCTGAACGACCACCAGCATACACTTCAGCATTATCAAAAAAATTAACTCCATTGTCAAAAGCTAATTTCATCATCTCCGTTGCTTCGTCAAGTTTTAGTTGATTAGAAAATGTAACCCACGAGCCATAAGAAAATTCACTTATTTTGAGCCCCGTTTTTCCGAGCCTTCTATAATTCATTGCTTTTTCCTTTTAATATTTAATTTTAAGTTTATTGTTTTAATTTTAAATAACATGAGTATAAAATAAAAAAATTATGCAAAGCATGTCAGAAGTGATTAAAACTTATTCCAGATATCATAAAATCCGGTTAATTAGGCGATTCATATTTTTGCGGTGTATTTAGTTGTTTTTTCAATGATTGGTATTCTTTATTCAATCAATTATTTTCTTTGTATTTTTTTTATTCTGATGAGCTTGATGTTTTATTTTAAACTCTCTTTGAAGGCATTTTATATATTGTCTATTTGGTTTTTTGGAAACATGTATCTTGTATACCAACTTAAAGATGAAATTCTTGTTATTTCAATTTATGTGTTTTTAATAGGCTGGGTATTTCAGTTTATTGGGCACTTAATAGTGGGGAAGAAACCTTCATTTTTCGAAGATAATAAGTTTTTATGTATAGGGCCTTAGTTTGTGATTGATAGTATTTTTTCAAAAATCAGCTTGCGATGGTGAGTTAAAGTATGGAAAACCTTTGGCTTTGATGTTTGATTGCGTCAAAAATGCAACCATCTTTCTTGATGTAGCAGCCAGTATCGTTAAGGTTAGTAAGACAATTCTCAGGATATTGCTCTTGAAACCAGTTCTTTGCAGAAAGAAGAGCTACTTGGTCGCAAAACCATTTAACATTTTTTTTCTCAAATTCTAGGTGACAGAGATAATTTGTGGCGAAGCGTAAAAAATTTAAAGCCTTATTTGTATAAGAAAAATAGCAAAAAGCGGCAAGTATTAACTGGTTAACGCTGATTTCACTTGGTCTTTCAAATAAAGCAACATGGGAGAGCTTTTTCTGATCAAGTACCAAGGTTAAATCTTTCAAGAAAAGACAATCCATGTCAACCTGAAGTATTGGAAGCTTGAAATGCTTAAGAAATTGGATTGCGCGACACAGTCGTCTGCTAATATACAACGCTCCATCCCGATATGGTGTTATTTCATAAGACATTGAGACTTGGTTGTTTAAGAAAATGTTCTTGTGGTCATTAATAAACGTATGAATAGACTCGTTTTTTTCTCCCATTAAATGGAAATGAACTATCAAATTTGGATTTGTAGAGTGTAAAGATTTGGCAAACTCTGCAATGTACGTATTTGCGAAATTTACATCGGCTGAAGAGTAAATAATAAAATTCTTTAAATTTGACAACTCTTTTGTATTTATAGAAATTTTTGGAAGTTTGTCATAGTTTGAGTGCAAAAGATCTGATGATGGAAATAGTTTTTGTTCGTTAATCGGAACAACTGAAAAGCGATCAATGTTTGAAATTAAATCATATGCTTCTGGATAACGGTTTAGTCTTATAAGTGCTACCGATTTTATATCAAGTTCGTGTTTTTTTTCTGTTGCAAAATTTACAATTTTATTTAATTCCAAGTTAGCCTTATCGTGCATATTCATTTCAGAGTAGACCTCAGCGAGTTTCAATCTGCATATGAGGAATTCAGAAGTTATTTTTATTAAAATATTTTTTGCAGATTCCCATTGTTTTGCACTTATAAAAGCTTGAGACAAATTTTTTAGGTGCTCCAAGTTTGCTGGATCAAGCTCAATAGTTTTTTTGAATGCTTCAATGGCTGAACCAAAGTCTTTAATTTCGAGACTACAAAGCCCAAGATTCAAATAAGCTT
>NHCU01000029.1 GCA_002167365.1 Betaproteobacteria bacterium TMED41
GTTCAGGTTTGATTGTAAAGTACGGGTTTTCAACTAAAGTAATCCCAGAATTGGCACGAAAACTACAAGTTGAAAATGTCATTTTTTCTAACGATTACGAACCACTGTCAATATCTCGAGATACAAAAATTAGGGAAGTTTTAAAACAAGAAAACTTCAAACTATACTCAGTCAAAGATCAATGTGTTTTCGAAAAAACTGAAATTTTATCGAAAACTAGTACTCCTTACACTGTATTTACACCATATAAGAAAGTATGGTTTGAAAAATTTTTTTCATCCTATCCATTTGAGACATATCAAAAAAAACAGCTTTTAAAGCATATATGCACTTTGCCTGTTAGCAACTTTTTCCCCTTTCCAAAATTAGAAATAATGGGTTTTTCAAGCACAAATTCACTCCCCCCAAATCTTATGGTTGGAAGCTCGGGTGCAAGATATTCCATTAATCAATTCTTAAGCAAAGTTGATTCATATAAATCAAAAAGAGATTTCCCTGCTTTAGGAGGAACATCTTGTCTTTCAGTTCACCTTAGGTTTGGCACAATTTCAGTAAGAGAGATCATACAAAAAATATTAGGTAACAGTAAAAACTTTATTGCTCTCTCTGAAGGACAGGAGACTTGGTTATCAGAATTAGTTTGGAGGGAATTTTACATGCAAATACTTTTTAATTTTCCACACGTTGTTTCAGGAAGTTTTAAAAAACACTTTGATTCCATTCAATGGACATCCTCTAAACTTCTTTTTGACAGCTGGTGCTCAGGGCAAACTGGGTATCCAATAATTGACGCCGGAATGAGAGAATTAAACGAAACTGGTTTCATGCACAATAGACTTCGAATGCTAACTGCCTCATTTCTGACTAAAGACTTCGGCATTAACTGGCAAGAGGGTGAGAAGTATTTTGCCTTAAAGTTGATTGATTTCGATCTTGCCGCCAATAATGGAGGGTGGCAATGGGCTGCTTCGACAGGATGCGATGCTCAACCTTATTTCAGAATATTTAATCCAATTACCCAAAGTAAAAAATTTGACCCAGAAGGAAAATATATCAAAAAGTACGTGCCAGAATTAACAAACCTAAGCAAGAAATTTATTCATACTCCTTGGCTAGCTCCAGACGATATTCTCGACGATGCTGGAATCAAAATGGATTTTAACTACCCAACTCCAAAAATAGAACATAGTTCTGCAAGACTAAGCACATTAAAAAGATATGAAGCAGCTAAATTTAAAATTTAAATCCGTTAAATTTCAATCATTTCAAAGTCAGTTTTCTGTGCCCCGCATTCCGGACACGTCCAAGTAATTGGAACGTCTTCCCACTTTGTTCCTTTTGGAATGCCTTCATCAGGCGCACCCTCAGATTCGTCATATATCCATCCACATATCAAACACATGTACTTTTTCATAAAGAATTCTTTAACACCAGGCGATCTTTTATTGATTTATATACAATACTTGAAAATTCAATTCCAAGCGAGATGCTGATTGAAATTAAAATTAAACTAGTTGGAGTTTAGAACTCTAAAATTGAATTAGAGCTTTAACATAAATAGTCTTATTGCTTTTACTACATTAAAAACTAAATTTTGTTAGATAATATATTAAATTTACTTTAATAATAACTATCAAAAATGCAAAATATATCTAAAAGTAAAAAATTTTTTTCTCAAGCTCAAAAATCAATACCCGGCGGTGTCAATTCTCCAGTGCGTGCCTTTAAGTCTGTTGGGGGAACGCCGAGGTTTCTATCACGTGCCTTGGGTGCTTATTTATATGATGTAGATGAAAATGAGTACGTTGACACCATTTGCTCTTGGGGGCCAGCTATTGTGGGGCACTCGCACCCAGATGTAATCAAAGCAATTCAAAAGGCTTCTAATAACGGATTATCTTTTGGTGCTCCAACTATAGGAGAGACAAATCTTGCCGAATTGATCTGTAACTTCTTACCATCAGTTGAAATGGTCAGATTAACCTCATCTGGAACAGAAGCAACAATGTCTGCGATTAGACTTGCCAGAGGAGTAACTAACAGAACAAAAATAGTCAAATTTGAAGGATGTTACCACGGGCATGTTGATAGTCTTCTAGTTAAAGCCGGCTCGGGCCTGCTCACTGCTGGAAACCCAACCTCTGCAGGCATTCCAAAACCTGTTGCGGACGAAACTTTGGTTCTTCCATTCAACGATGAGAATGCTTTGAAACTTTGTTTTAAAAAATACGGAAAATCCATTGCAGCGGTAATAATTGAACCAGTGGCAGGAAATATGAATCTTGTAAAACCAAAGTTTAATTTTCTCAATCAATTACGCAAAGAGTGCGATGATGCTGGCTCAATTCTTATTTTTGACGAAGTAATGACTGGATTTAGAGTTGGACTTAATGGTGCTCAAGGAATTTTTGGTGTCACACCTGATTTAACTACAATTGGTAAAGTGATTGGAGGCGGAATGCCAATGGGAGCTTTTGGAGGAAAAAGAGAGATCATGGAACATATTGCCCCGCTAGGAAATGTTTATCATGCTGGAACATTATCAGGTAATCCTATTGCTGTAGCTGCTGGAATCGCAACTTTGAATATACTATCCAAGAATGATTTTTTTGAAAACATTTCAGAAATTACAAATGAATTTGTTACAGGATTTCTTTCTGCCGCTAAAACCTATGAGTATTCAGATTTCTCAGCAGATAGCATTGGAGGAATGTTTGGTTTATATTTCCATAAGAACATTCCGGGTAGCTTTAACGAGATAAACAAATGTAATCCTAAATCCTTTAATCATTTTTTCCATACAATGCTGGAGAATGGCGTTTATTTGGCTCCCTCACCCTTTGAGGCTGGTTTTCTTTCTATTCAACATGAGGGTGCGCCAATTAAAAAGGCCATTGAGTCTGCTAAGGTTGCTTTCAGAAAATTAAAAAATTTAGAAAAATTAGAAAAAAATTCGTGTTAAAAATTTCACAAAAGAAAAATTTTAATTACTGTGGTAGGTTTGCTCCCACGCCAACTGGACCATTACATTTTGGCTCCCTAGTAACCGCACTAGCAAGCTATGTAGATGTCAAAGCAAATAATGGAATTTGGTGGTTAAGAATAGATGACATCGATCAATTAAGGTCAAATCCAGAATACAAAAAAAAAATAAAGAACCAATTAATAGATCATGGTCTAATTTGGGATGAGTGGCCCGATGCAAAGGGGGGATCTTCTGGGGTTTTGCTACAAAGCAAGAGGAATTGGTGGTACGAAAAAGCGTTTAATCAACTTTTGGTTATGAACAAACTTTTTACTTGTGATTGTAGTAGAAAAACAATTAAACAATTTTATAAAGTAGGAAAAACTCACAAGTTACCCACAGGAGAAATCGCATATCCGGGAATTTGTAAAAAAATTAATAAATTAAATAATGAAAGGCCAACTACATGGAGATTCAACTCTGACAACAATGATGATTTTGTAATACTTCGAAAAGATAATTCCTGGTCGTACGCTTTTGCTGGGGTAATTGACGATGCCTATCAGCGAGTTACCCGTATTGTAAGAGGAGATGACTTAAGAGCTACCTTAACAAGAAACCGCATCATTCAAAATGCTTTAAGTTTAAATTACCCAAAAGTATTGCATGTTTCGGTTGTTAATGACAAAGATGGAAGGAAACTTTCAAAGTGTAAAGGGTCCCAAGGCCTAAAGAATGGCACTCACGTCAGCAAACAGTTGAAATTAGCATGGGAACATTTAGAACTAAATATGCCCTCAAATTGGTTAGAAAGGGTTACTGATTTTACAGAGAGTTATTTTTTTTGATAGTTTTTGAGGGGTTGACTTGTCAACAAAATTGGCAAGATTGATTGTTTTTTTTCGTTTGTTGGTTTTTTGGATTCCCCAGAGACTGAGATATTTTTATTTTTATTTTTTGAGAGAGCCAAATTGTCATTATTTTTTTTATTATTTGTTTCTTTTGATTCGTGATAGTTATTAGCGTCTATTTTTTCTTTTTTTAATTTACGTTTAATCAGCTTTTCAATTTCTGAAATTTTTTCACTATCTTCAAATGTCATTAGTGAAATTGCAATACCAGATGATCCAGCTCTACCAGTTCTGCCAATTCTATGGATATAATCCTCGGCTACATATGGAACATCAAAGTTTATCACCACTGGTAGCTCGGGAATATCGAGGCCCCTCGCAGCAACATCTGTTGCAACTAAGATCCTTAGTTTGCCAAGTTTGAAACTATCAAGAACTTTTAATCGATCACTCTGTGTTTTATTTCCATGAATACAATTTGTTAAAAATTTATTCCTATGAAGATAATTGGCAAGATTAGATGCTTCATTCTTTGTATTAGTAAAGATTAGCATCTGGTTTTCTTCATTCTTTTTTACCAAGTCCAACAAATATCTCTTTTTCTTCTCATAATTAATTAGTTCATAAACCACTTGATCTACGGTTACAGCTGTAGAGTTGCTCACAGATACCTGAACCAGTTCTGCATCGGTATTTAAAATTTTCTTTGAAAATTTTTTAATTTCTCCTGAAAAAGTGGCAGAAAACAATAGACTTTGCCTTTGTTTTGGTAATTTTTGAACAATTTTTTGAAGGTCAGGTAAAAAACCCATATCTAGCATCCTATCTGCCTCATCCAGGGTAAATATACTCACAGAATCAAGTCTTAAATTTTTTTGCTCTATGTGATCCAAAAGCCTTCCAGGAGTTGCTATCAAAATTTCAACACCCTTGTTCAAAATATCCGTTTGCTGATCGATGCTTACCCCTCCAAAAACTACACCTACTCTCAAAAAAGACGAACTGGTAAAACTTTTAGCATTTTCATATATTTGATTTGCTAATTCTCTCGTAGGAGCTAGAATTATGGTGCGTACTGGATGTCGAGCAGGTGAGGTGCTGTTGTTGGCCATGGGTTGTAAGCGATGAATAATGGGTATCAGGAACGCGCCTGTTTTGCCAGTCCCAGTTTGAGCTATTCCTAAAACATCTTTTCCAATCATAATTTTCGAAATAGCTTTAACTTGAATTGGAGTAGGTTCAGAGTAACCAAGTTCATCTATTGATCTCATAACTTCTCGAGATAGACCAAAACTAGAAAAAGACATCAATTACAAACGTTTTCAAAAAAATAAAAAGGATTCAAATCAAAAATTCCATTATTGTGTGAAAGTATTTAAAAAAATTAAAATCAAAATTAAAACCAAAATAGCCCATCCAATATACTCTATATATTTATTAATATTATTTTTAAGACTTTCCCCCCCCCAAATAATAAGTAAAGCGATTAAAAAAAAACGAGTTCCTCTGCCAAAAAATGATCCGGCCAAAAATCCAAAGAAAGGCATAAGCGACGCTCCAGCTAGTATCGTGAAAATTTTATATGGGATCGGAGTAAACCCTGCCAAAAAAATTATCCAAATTCCCCAATTCTCAAACCATTTCTGAACTTGTAAGATATGTTTTTCATAACCAAAATCAACCAATATGATATTTATAAAATCATAAGCTATAACCCCTAAAAAATACCCTACAGCTCCTCCCAAAACAGAAAATATTGTGGTTAAGCCTGCCAAGTAAAAAGCTTTTTTTGGCGAGGCCAAACACATTGGAATTAAAAGAACATCTGGAGGTAGCGGAAAAAAAATTGCTTCAATAAAACTTGTAACATATAAAACCCTAACTGAGTTTCTTGATTGCCCCCAAAATAAAATTTTAGTATAAAGATACCTAAACATGGCTACTATTAATGAATACTCTCAACAAAGCTGAAAGCTTGATAAAAAAAAAGTTCCATTTTCATTCTAACTTATAGCTTTTATTATTTTGATGCTCTAGTATCTCGAAAATTGCTTCATCGACAGTTTTAACAATTTTTAAAAGATCTTTGTGTTTATTAGTCATAAACCCTTCGGCAACAGCTTTTTTAGCAAAAGAAATCAGATGTTCAAAATANTTATCATAATTTAATAAGATTATAGGTTTTTTGTGTTGTTTTAATTGTCTAGTTGTCCAAACATCAAATAATTCATCCAGGGTACCTATTCCTCCAGGTAAAACCAAAAAAATATCCGCNATTTCAATCATTTTTGATTTCCGTTCAGTCATAGAATCAACTGTGAATAATTTGTCTAAGTTTTCTGAGCTGCTCTCTATTTTCAACAAATCATGAGTAATAACCCCTGTAACCTTTGAACCTGATTTAATAGATGCTTCGGCAATTTCGCCCATTAGGCCCCATCTTCCCCCTCCATAAACTACTTCCCCATTCATATTTCCAATTTTTTTTCCTAACTCATCCGCCATTGAAGACCATTGATAATTAGAACCAGATCTTGATCCACAAAACAAACAAATTTTTATTGGTTTCATTTGGCAAATGGCATTTTAAAGTTCATCAACAGAAATAAAGTTTTCAAGATGCCGAGTATCAGCCCAATTTTTAAGTAATAATTTGCCGTTAGAATAATCAAATACATTCACTCCAGTATTTGGTATTTTCCATTTCCTGGGAGCGTTTATTGCCTCGTTTTGTGAAAACCTATAGATTAAATCCAAAATCCCCCCATGAGTGATACATAAAACTTTCAAAGAGTTATCTAACATATTTAAAAAACCTAAAAATTTAAATATCCTATTTTGTAATTCTTCTAAACTTTCTCCCATTTTAGGTTTATAAGTTGGATCAATAGTTTTTTTTAGAATGATTTGCTTATCAACGTCTTGGTCAATTTCCTTTAATTTAATACCCTGAATGATTCCAAAATTTCTTTCCGAGATTAGGCCTGAACAAATAACTCCCAAATTAAAAAAATTAGCTATAGGCAATGCCGTATCCAAAGCCCTTTGCAATGGACTAGAGAAAATAATATCTATTTTTTCAGTTTTAAATCTGGAACAAAGTAGTTTGGTTTGAATGATACCTGAATCATCNAGGGGTATATCTGATTGGCCCTGTAACTTTCTTTGCAAATTCCAACTGGTTTGTCCATGCCTGACAAATATTAATTTCATTTTTTTTGAAAAAAGACCATTGCGCTAGAAATCAGAATTAACATAATTCCTATACCCATAGCAGATGTAAAAACTTCATCTAAAAAAATAGTTCCCCACATCGTTCCAAAAGCTGGGACCAAAAAAGTGACCGTTGTAGTTTTAATTGGACCAACAGATTTTATAAGTTTAAAATATANGAGTAAAGCTACCCCGGAGCAAAGTACTCCCAAAATAATAATGGCTACCCAACTTTGGCTTGAGGGTCTGACTTCGGGTAAATCTAAAAAAAATGAAGGCAAAAGAAGTATTGATGCAAATCCAAGGCAATAAATAGAAAGACTCAATGACGGTACACCAACACAATATTTCCTGGTTAAAACCCCCGAAATAGCGTAACAAAGGGTCGCAATCAATGCGAACAAAATTGCAGTCAGGGAATCCCAGTAAAGTACAATTGGACCAAATCCAACAAAAATCATAACCCCTATAACTCCAATCAATAAATTAACAAACACACCAAATTTAATTTTGTCACCAAGAAATATATAACTAAAAAACAAACTCCAGACCGGGACAAAAGAGTTAATTACCGAAAGGTAACCCGATGGCAGATTTATAGCTGCAAAACTAAAACAAACAAAAGGAACTGCACTGTTAATAGAACCCAACAAAAAAAATAATTTAATTCTCTTTTTACTTTCATAGCTTCTTTTTTTTAAAAAAACAAAAAAAGGCAANAAACTCAAAAATGCAAACAAAACTCTCAAATCAGAGAGTAGGAAAGGTCCAAATTCCTCGATGGCCACTCTTAGAAATAAAAAAGAAGACCCCCATATTGCAGCCAGAAGTAGAAAAGCAATAAAAATCAAAAACTAAAATCCTAAAAGGATTATTTACTTTTAAAATGTAAAAGTATCATTTTCATTTTCATTTTCATTTTCATTTTCATTTTCATTTTCATTTTGCCATTGCACGAAGTTCTGTCCTTGTGTACCTAGCTAAATTTCTGTCTGGATCATTTCTCTTAATAGAGGTTAGCTCCCCACCAATATACATTTCAACTTTTTCAGGATTGCCAATGACCAAATAAATCGGAAAATCCAGTATATCGGTTTTNGTATTAGCATTAACCATAAATTCTTTTATTGAATCATCAGAATATCTTATCCAAAACCATGTTTTCTGACTTGCAAATAAAGAAACCTTGGGTGGTTCAAAATCGTTGTCTAAACTCTCATTAATTGAGTCACCGATGATAACGTCAATTGAGTTAGACTTTTGAGGTGGGGGTTGTATATCCTGAATTTTAATTTCTTCAATTATTTTTAAATTACCAATTTGATTAGATTGTCTAGGATTCTCAACTTGATTTCCATCTTGTGTATCTTCTCCAAATTTTACATTAACATTCTCTTCTTCTAATTGAATTTGCTGGTAGTCGTAATTAGGGACTTCATTTTTCAAGTTATTGCTTGCTTGCTTTTTAATTGGATTTGATAAATCATTGACGGNTTTGTAATTCTTAGGAAGAACAAAANCTAGACCTGCCACTATTATTGTTAACACAATTATTATCAGTAATAATCTGTCATTTTTCTCTTTTAGTATTTTAAAGTTCGTTGGATCTATNGATAATTTTTTCCTTTTGATCTTTACGTTGGTGAATACATTTTTTTTTGATTCCATTGAAGAACTATTCACAAAATCTGCGGAATTATTCCAACTGCTTCTATCAGATTTATTCGGAGGAGTATCTGTTTTTTCGTCTAAAAACCCTAAAACTCTTTTTTCAAACAGCAACACCTTATTTTCGGAAAAGTCCAAAGATTTTGCATACCTTCGCATCAAGTCAATATAAAACGGTGCACCATAAAATATTCTTAAATCACCAGCCTCAATAGCATTAATATGATGTCTGGTAGTGCGTAGATCAAGAACGAAGTCGGAACTTGTTTTGTTGATTAAGTTTCTGGCTGTTGCTAATTCAGCCCCCACCTCGCTGATAGCAACTGCGTCAAGATCTTCAAAAGTTAAAGCCATTTCAGCTATTAANATTTTTCATCATTTATAAGAAATATAATATCAAAATATTGATACAAATTTGCACTTTCAAAATTTAAAAAATTTATAGGGGTTTTTATCATGGAATGTAATATTCGTTGGTTGGGAAAAGAGACTATGTCCTTTGTAGCTGAATCTGGCTCTGGCCACAGTTTTGTAATGGACACTTCTNCAGACGGTGGAGGCAGGAATCTAGGCCCAAGGCCGATGGAAACTGTATTGTCAGGGGCAATAGCATGTACTGTCTATGATGTCTTATCATATCTGAAAAGTGAAGGGCAAAAAGTTGAGGGATGTAAAGCTATTACTAAAGCACAAAGATCATCTATGCATCCGAAAGTTTTTATTAAAATACACATACATTTTGTAATAGATGGGATCAATGTCAAAGAGAAATATGTAAGAAAAGCAATTGATTTATCAAAATCAACATACGGATCGGGNTACAAAATGCTGAGCTTATCAGCTGAAATTGAGGATACTTTCGAAGTAAATAACCAGATGAAAAATTAATAATTTAAAAAATAAGAATTAAATCTGCCCTGCGGTTAGCTGAATAACCAGCTTCAGACTTCATTTTNTTTCTGGGCATTTCTTCACCATTACTAATTGTTTCGATTCGATCAGAACTAATTCCGACAACTTGCAAAGCAGCGCTAACTGCCTCAGCCCTTTTTTGACCGAGTGCCAAATTGTACTCAATAGTACCACGCTCATCACAGTTGCCCTCTATCCTAACTCTGGATTCTGGATGAGTCCTCAAATATTCTGCGAAAGCGGACACAGTCCTTTGGTAACTGTCTTTGATCACAAATTTATCATAATCGAAATAAATTGAAGGCTCTACAGCCTTCATTTGCTCTTCAGCCTGCATAGCCGCAGCTGAAACTGATGAACCATTCACACTCGTGGATTCCGAACCTGATGATGTAGCATCTTGAACANCACCACCACTGTTAGCAGAAGGGGCTTCCTGACGCGTAGCACACCCTGCTAGAGCTAAAATTGCAATAGCACAAAGGATTCGAAAACTCATAACAAACTCCCAAATTAAATTTTTCAACGGGTGAACAGGGTATANGTGATTACCNAGTTCACTAAAANATTTACTGATTATAGTCCTAATAACTTATCCTTAAAACCCCAAGTCTAGTTGCTGTACTANTAAATTGGATAATGTTGGCGGTAATTTTAAAACTAAGACTTTACAAATATTTTTAAAATCAATTTATAAAAGCTATTTCAAATCCTTTTCAAAAGTCCTAAACGCCATATTCTATCAAGCTGAAAAGGTAACATCATAAATATATGCTCAATAATAGCAAGTCCTAATAATGTGGACAGAATAGTTAAGCTTACTCTTTCATAAGAATTAAGTGACATTCCAGCGTGGTACCAAAACAACATGTCTATTACCGAGGTAATTCCAAGAATAATGGGAAGCGCTGGGTTAAATGACTTTCTTTTAAAATAGCTTGTTAGGTATGAGATCTTTATTGGTAAGAATTCCTCATAAAAATTCCTAACTCCCAGAAAAACGTTTATCTTGGCACTTAATCTCATAATCCACAAAATCAAAAATGTTTTAAATCCANTATCATTAGGAGACTCCAAAGTCATTAAATAAATTAGCCCCCCCAGTATCAACAAAACTAACTCATGATAATTAATTGTTTGAAAAGCCAACCAAGCCCGATGCATTCCTTTAGTGTTCTTTGGACAAGGTATCTTCCTACTGCCTGTAATCCAGCCTACCAAAAATGCAGCCTCCTGCCATGCCCAAATCATAATTACTGAAATAAATCCAAGGTAAGCTGACAATACATCAGGGGACTTGCTCGAGTAGTCCAATAGACAAAAACCCACAAAAAGCCCAATAGTAGCCAAAATCATAGTTCTTATTTNATTGTTGATGCTGTTTTTTCTAGTCAAAGCCAGAAGCACTACAGTGCTCATCCACCAAAAAAACACGACAAAGCTAGATGCAAGGACTATGTCCATATTGAATTTTCTCTTATTCTTACCAAGTTGGTCTCAGTCTAAGATCTGAAGGCAATTTGTTGATTATTGGTTTAATAAAAAACAANCTTACAAACACATAGGCTANTTTCATGCTTAAAAGGCCTCTTAAAAAGAATGAGCTAAATCTTTTATTTTTTTTATAAAATTCTGATTTTTCATTTAAATCTCTGAGTTGCTTGAGCCCGGCAAGAAAAAGAGGGTTTTCAATGTCTAATAGGACAGGAAAAACTTGCTTTGAAATTTCAGTTGTAATGCGAAACACTTGCATATCATAATCTGTCGGATTTAAGCCTAGTGCTTTGTGCATAACCGGGCGATCGTGATCTCTTACAAACATTGTTGCAAAAACCGCTAGNTGAAAAAACCTAATCCACCACAAATTTAATCCGCTCAGTAATTTTGGATCTGCCCTCATCAATAAAGCAAAAGACTCACCATGTCTAAATTCATCGTTGCACCATCTTTCAAACCATTTAAAGATTGGATGAAACCTCAAGTTTGGATTATTTTCAGTTTGGCGATAAATAGAAATGTATCTTGCATAACCAATTTTTTCGGAAAGATAAGTTGCATAAAAAATAAATTTTGGTCTGAAAAATGTATATTTTTTCGCTTTNGTTAAAAAACCCAAATCCACTCCTATATTAAAGTCTTTCAACCACTGATTTATAAATCCAGCATGCCGTGACTCGTCTCTAGCCATATAACCAAAAAGTTTTTTTAAGTCTGGATTTTTAACTTTCTTTTTAATTTCGGCGTAAAGAACACATCCTGAAAATTCCGAAGTAATGGAACTNATTAAGAAATCACAAAATTCATTATAAAGGTCCTTGGGCATTTTTGAATAATCTTCCGACATCTCTGCTGGTCTTTGAAAATGATCCATATTTGAATCCGCCTCATATTCCTCCATCAATTTATTCCATTCAGATCTCAGACAATCTATGTTTATCTTATCCATCTCATCAAAGTCNGTTGTATAAAATCTCGGAGACAATATNGTCTCTTCCAAGGCCTGTTCNGTAGAATTGTTTATAGCAGTTTTGTCCTTCGAGGCNCCAATATTTAGAGACTTAGTCATCCTTCCTCCTCATTTGTTACATTTTTTGGCATACTTAGCAGAGTAGTAAAAATTTCAGCATTTACTTGGCCAAATGAACTCACATCCACTTTTTTACCTGTTACTGGATCTACTATTGAAATAAGGCCCGTTTGATTGGCAATTAACTTAAAAGGTTCCTCAGGGCCTATTCCCATGTCAAGTCTATCCTNAGCTAAACTTCTTAAAACAGCTCTCATAAATCCGCCTTCNCGACCAACCAAAGANACGTTAGCTCCATTTGTATCAGTAATTAAAATCTTTCCATCCGAAGTGTCGTAAAAGTGCAATTCACGAGACGCAACGATCGAGGAAGAACCAATTTGTTCATCCTGCGACTTTAGTTTTCCATAAGCAAAAATTCCAATAGTTAAAAGCACTAAAAAACCAATACTAAGTTTTGCAAGTGGCAGTAATGGATCTTTNAATTTACTGTTTTTCATGCGAGTTCCGCTCTGTTAGCATGATTTAAATTTTTAGGATCTGCNTTTTCATCATCACCATTTGTTANCGAATCACCTTGTTCAGATTCTCGAGATTTTCTCCATGCACGATGAATTAATAAAGCAACATCATCAACATTTTTTATACACCTAATAGCAGGTTCCGGATGAGCAAATGATTTAAACCTACAATGAGGCCATAAATGAATAAAAGCAATTTTTGTTAATGGGTCAAGGCGAAATGAAATATCCCCTGTACCATCTGAATATTTTTTAAAATCCGATGCTAGAATCTGCCGAAAAGGAATATTAAAAGTTAGCGTTAATACAATTCCTATTCTCATCACCAACCTCTTGTTAGTGATGGTATAAATTGCTGTACTAGCAGTAAGGTAAGCTAAAAACCCCAATACAGCCAGGCTAAAACCACTTAATAAAATGTTAATTAATAAGTTAGCTAGTGCATCACCTTGACCGACTTTTTGAAAATCCCAATAAAAAGCAAAACCGANTAAAACCACAAAATAAATTGCTACCACTCGAAATAGAAAAACTTTATTTATTAAAGATTCAAAAGCAGGAGATCCTTGCCAATGAATTTTTTCATCCTTTGGCAAGTTCTCAGGCAAGCCATATTGGGCCTCAAACTCATCATCAGCATCATAATTACTACTCATAAAATTGCCTCAAAACTAATTAAGTTACTAATCAAAAAACAGACTCTCTTCTTCTTGGAAATGCCATAAGAGTTCCAGCGCCGTAAAAAGCCATAATCTTTTCTTCTTCTAACAAACTAACTGTATTAGGATTTTTCAAAGATGGGACGTTTTCAAATTGAGCTCCAAGTATTGACTCTACTGAAATGGCATCTTCCTTAATCTTACAAAAATTAAATGGAAGAAGTGCTATTTTGCCAGAAGTTGTTTTAACTTCAAGATAACGAATTATATCTTCAGATCTATCTACCCACACGTCAGTACAACTTCCTCCAGAGACTTTATCAATTCCTTTTACTTGAAGCCCACGAGGGTCAACATCCCCATCATCAATTGAAAACCCATCAGTTACTCTCATAGGTACAATTTTAAAATCTCCCGAGACGGTTAAATCAGGGACATCACTTCTAAGTGTGTAACTCCCTGGACCAATATTGTCGATCATAGGATTATCGCCAGTTGGCTCAATCGGTGCTCCGGGGAATTTATTAATTGGTTGGCCAGCAATTGGCTCACCAATAACATCGCGATTATGTGGGGCAGTAAAATCTCCCATATATTTTGTTCGAAAGACTTTTGGGGATGGCATTGGTAATAAACCTGTTTCCTCTCTCCCTTTTCCTCCCCTAAGATCGCTTGACTCTAAAGGGAAACCCTCTCGCTTTGATTCAAGGGTCAAATACGCTACCAAAGCAAAGAAAAAGACCCAAAAAACATATAGTACGAGCTGTGCGAAATCAACATACTGAGTTATAGAACCTGTTTCCATTTTTATCTCCTCTAACAGTAAACTAACTAGGAAATTCGGCTAATCCGAATTTCGAATCCGTTTTTTGACCAGTGCTTTTAGTATTTTGTACTAATGGACCAATTAAAATTAAAACAAAAAACAATAAAAAAATTTCCAAATGATAAACAGCCAAATACCCAGCTGCATTTGGTGAGAGCGTTTCTCCTAAAAAACCGAATGAAACTATTTTTGAAACACCATCTCTGATTATTCCTCCGAATGCAACTCCAAGACCCATGGCTGAAGCCTGAACTGCACCCCAAGCACCAAGTGCAAGACCTGTGTAACCATCTACTTCTAACTTCATCGCAGATATCAAACAACTGACCGCAAAAAAACCTGCCCCGCAACCTATTAAAAAAACACCCATTTTAAACAACAAGATTGATGAAATTGGTTCAGAAAGAACAACAAAAGAAAAAGCTAAAATCCCTAAAACCGCTCCAAGTGCGGCAATTCTATGAGGATTGAAATTTGCTTTAAGCAACCATGCCGCAACACCAAATGAGATGATAGACCCACAGGTTGAATAGGCGGTAAGTAAAGTGGTTTCACTAACGCTTAACTTTAATATTTCACCACCATACGGTTCTAAAATTACATCTTGCATACCGAATGCGGCAGTTCCAACTCCCAAAGCAAGAAGAAACCTTTTTGTATTTGGTGTCTCTGAAAATTTTTTCCAACACGTCAGAAAGCTTGGTGATTGCTTTTTTGGTGAAGTCAAAACTGGATTTCTTGGCTCCTGTTTCCATAAGGCAACCAAATTAAGGCAGAAACATATTAATGCAGTGCCCTGAATTACCTGAATTAATCTAACCTGACTGAAAGGTTCTAACAAAAAACTCAAAACTAGACTGCTTACCACCATTCCAAGAAGCAACATTGTATACATCATGGCTACAACTCTAGGTTTATTAACATCAGGAGATAAGTCTGTTGCTAATGCTAAACCGGCTGTTTGGGTCGTTTGAACTCCCATGCCTACTAGAAGGAATGCAAGGCCTACAGATAAGGGTCCAATCCAAAGTGGCCAGTGAGTATCACCTGATAAAAGTATCAAAGCAAAAGGCATTATGCAAAGACCTCCAAACTGTAATAAACTTCCAACCCAAATAAACGGAACCCTTCTCCAACCGAGCACGGATTTATAAGTGTCAGATCGAAAACCCACAAATGCTCTAAAAGGCGCCACTAAGAGTGGCAAAGCAACCATCATTGCAACAATTGCTGCTGAGACCCCTAACTCTACAATCATTATTCTGTTAAGTGTTCCAACTAAAAGAACGATGCCTATACCAACTGAAACTTGAAAAAGAGATAACTGCAACAACCTAATTAATGGAAGTTCATTACTAGCTACGTCAGAAAATGGAAGGAAAGATTTAGGTAAATTTTTCCATTTAGCATATGATTTTTTAGGAAAATCCAGCAGATCACTTTTCAACGAATTAGCTCCACTGCTTGGGATTTATAGAAACCTTTAGAGACTTTATTAACTCTACCTATTCGCCAATCTGGAAAATCTTGATTGATTTTTTTAAACACATGATTTTCACTCATAGGCACAATAGAAGGTGCTCTATCTGATTTGGGGAAAAACCTTCCTAAAGAAATCATAGTCCCAAGAACTGGCGTGAAAGGAGGAAATGTGAATATCATGGAGCTTTTACATCGTTGACCTAATTGTTTGATTAGTTCAAAACCCTCGTTTGGATCATAGTGAATTATTGAATCCATTAAAACGATATGTTCAAAATCTCCAAAAGCAGGATCAAGCATATCACCCCAAAAAAAATCAACCGAGCCCTTACTATCAAAAAAATTAGGTGCACGGGATCGAGCAATTTTAATCAGACTGGGCGAAATATCAACTGCAGTCACTTTAGCTCCTTTTTGAGCTGCATCGATTGCAAAAGCGCCTGTACCGCAACCTGCATCCAAAACCCTGGACCCAGCCATGTTCTCCGGCAACCACGACAAAATACAATTTCGAATGTTTTCTCTTCCAACTCGAACCGTTTGTCTGATTTTACTAACAGGTTCATCAGAAGTTAGTTTTGCCCAAGCTCCAACAGCTGTTTTGTCAAAATATCTGGCAATTTGATGCCTACGTGTTTCATAAGATGCATTGAAAAGCATTTTTATCTCCCAATCAATCAAATCCTAGTAAATCAAAAATTTCCCTATCCTTTAGTGAATCAGGTGCTAGTGGGTCAGTACCAGCCCACAAATTTTTAGCTAACCTCAAGTATTCTTTTTGAACTGCTTCTAGTTCTGGAGAATGTTCCATTTCAAACAGTGTGGATTTCTTTAGTCGACTTCGTCTGATAACATCCAAGTCCGGAAAATGTGCAATTCGATTCAAGCCGACTTTATCAGCGAATTTGTCAATTTGATCAGTATCTTTACTTCTATTTGCAATTACCCCTCCCAATCGAACTTTGTAATTCTTCGCTTTAGCACTAATAGCTTGTACAATTCTGTTCATAGCAAAAATTGAATCAAAATCATTTGCAGCAACTATCAGAGCCCTCTCAGCGTGTTGAAGAGGTGCAGCAAATCCACCACATACAACGTCACCTAAAACATCAAAAATAACAACATCTGTTTCGTCCAGTAAATGATGTTCTTTTAACAATTTTACAGTTTGTCCAACTACGTAACCCCCACAACCAGTTCCAGCTGGTGGTCCGCCTGCCTCAACACACATTACTCCGTTATAGCCTTCATAAACAAAATCATCAACTCTTAACTCCTCAGTGTGAAAATCTACTTCTTCTAAAACATCAATAACTGTTGGCATCAATTGTTTTGTAAGAGTGAAAGTTGAATCGTGCTTGGGATCACAACCTATCTGCAGAACTCTCTTTCCAAGCTTGGAAAATGCAACAGACAAATTTGAGGATGTTGTGGACTTTCCAATACCACCCTTTCCATAAACCGCAAAAACTCGCGCATTACCTATACGAACTTTTGGATCGAGTTTTACCTGTAGACTACCCTCACCATCAGGTGGAGTACCTCGTTTAATTTCACTTATTGGAATAGTTGCAATATTCAAGATGGGACTCCTTCTGTGATTCCTTCAATTTTATCTTCTAAATCTTGTCCAGCTTTTTCCAATACGGACAAAATTTGATCATTTGGTTTCCAATATTTACGTCTTGAGGCCTCCAGTAACCTATTTACAACCCTTGCGCTAGCAGTGGGGTTCAAATCAGAAAGTCTAGATCGCATTTCAGGATCCATAATAAAAGTCTTGGTCATTTCCTCATAAACCCAAGGTTGAACTTGACCTGTGGTCGCAGACCATCCAAGAGTATGCGTTAGATGAGCTTCAATTTGTCTAACACCCTCATAGCCGTTGTCTAACATTCCTTCGTACCATTTTGGATTCAACACTCTAGTTCTGGTTTCAAGGGATACCTGCTCTGTAAGACTCCTGACCACGCCCTCGCCTTTCGTATTATCACCAATATATATAGGCGCTTCCTTCGTGGCGCCTTTTGCTTTTTTAACGGCTCTACTAATACCTCCAAGAGTGTCAAAGTAAGTATCTATCGTTGTTACCCCTACTTCAACAGAGTCAAGATTTTGATAAGCAACATCTACTCCAGACATTATGCTTTGCATTAAAGCTTCTTGACGAACAGGCTTTCCATTGGTTCCATATGCAAAACCTTTCCTTCTAGTGTAGGCCTCAGCAAGTTCATCTTCTTGCTCCCACGCGCCTTGATCGATCATAAAATTAATGTTGGAACCATATGCTCCGTCACAATTGCCGAAAACCCGAAGAGACGCTGTTTCAATGTCGCATTCATTTTCCCTCATATATTTAAGAGCATGAGCCCTAATAAAATTTTGTTCCTCAGGTTCGTTAGTAGAAGCAGCCTTGAGGGCTGCCTCAGCAAGTGTTTTAATTTGTAAAGGTAGCAAATCTCTGAAAATTCCTGAAAGAGTTACCATAATGTCAATTCTGGGACGACCTAAAACTTCCAAAGAGACAAGCTCAGCACCAGCCAATCGCCCATAACTGTCGAATCTTGGTTTCGCACCCATTAACCATAGTGCCTGAGCAATAGGACACCCTTCTGTCTTTAAATTATCAGTGCCCCACAACACAATGGCAACAGATTCAGGAAAACTCCCCTGATCAAATTTAATTCTCTCTAGCAGCTTTTCGGCCTGTTTTGCTCCTTCCATAACTGCAAATGAACTTGGTAAGCGAAATGGATCAAATCCATGTAGATTTCTTCCAGTTGGGAGAACATCTGGGTTATTCAGAACATCTCCTCCGGGTGCTGGGGAAATGTATTTACCTTGTAAAACTTTCAAAATACCAGCCACCTCATTGTCTTCTTGCATCAATGAGTCAGAGTTATACAAAGTCTCTATCAATTCATTTAATTTCTCACCTTGTAAACAACAAATTAATTTTTTCTCTAGAGTCGTAAAGTATTTTTTTGAATTACTGATTTCTTTTTGAACAAGCTCTTTAACCAAAATAAAATCATTTGAATTAACCAACGTTGTTACCATAATCTCAATAACTTTATTCAATTGGACTAGCTTGCTGAAATCATTTACGAACCCTGCTGACTTGTCGTACGCTTCTTCTTGTTTAGAAAACCAACTATACGTCATAGCTTTAATCAAACTATACCTTTGGTGAGAATCAGGAATTTTTCCGAGAACATGCAACCCATATGGAATAATTGCAGTTTCATACTCGTGCAGGCGTTGTTTAATTTTTGCTACAGCTTCATCGACCTTTTTAAGACTTTTAAAATTGGAGAGGTTGAAAAGATTTTTTTCAAAAATTTCTAGTTCTTCTGTTTGCTTAAAAATTAATTCTGCAATCTCCCATAATTTTTTAGAATCTTCATTTGCTGAAGAACCATCTTTAAAATACCTATCAATTGTACTTTTAAGGTCATATAAAGATTTGTAAAGGCCCGCCTCGCAAATTGGAGGAGTCATATAACTAACTAAAGTAGCCGCAGATCTTCTTTTTGCTATTGCTCCTTCAGATGGGTTATTTGATGCATACAAGTAAAAATTTGGTGTTGATGAAATTAATCTATCTGGCCAACACGATGCGGACATCCCAGATTGTTTACCCGGCATAAACTCCAGTGAGCCGTGAGTTCCGAAATGTAGAATTGCATCAGCATTAAATTCTTCTCTAATAAATCTATAAAAATTTGAAAAAGAGTGAGTTGGACTATTTCCTTTTTCAAACAACAATCGCATTGGGTCTCCCTCGAACCCAAAACTAGGCTGAATACCAACAAAAATGTTACCAAAATAGGCCCCCAAAATATACAAGCTTTCACCATTTGTGTTTTGTTTACCAGGGGCCGTTCCCCAACAGTTTTCGATTTCCTCTAACCATGTTTCTTTAACAACATAACGATCAAGAGGTGTTTTTTCGGCCACATTTGCGTCTGTACAATATATAGAAGAATTACCTTTAATAAGTTTTTCTCTGAGCTCATCTGGACTAGCCGGTAATTCAACTGAGTAGCCACCTTCTTGCATTGAACACATAGTGTTGTAAAGAGATTCAAAAACTCCAAGGTGAGCTGCAGTTCCAATGTTACCCGCATTTGGAGGATAGTTAAAAAGCACAATTGCGACTTTTTTTTCAGAAGCTTTTGTTTTTCTTAATGCAACTAATTTTTTTACTCTTTCGGATAGCATAGCCGCACGTTCCGAACAAACCACCATGTCAGTTTCGTTCAAACTTTCAGAAACAGTTATTTTCTTCTCTTTGACTTGGGAACTAACTCCCTGATTAATAGAATCAACTTTTCCAGGTCTGCCCCCAAAGATCATAGGAGAAATTGCTCCATCAAGTTCAGGGATGGCAACCATAATTGTATTTTCAACCGGTAATAAACCACGATCTGATTCAGACCAATCTGAGATAGTTTGAAATTCAACAGGATGTGCAGCAAGGTAGGGAACATCAAGCTTGCTTAAAATTTCCTCTGCAGCTTTGGCATCATTATATGCAGGACCTCCAACTAATGAGAACCCAGTTAAAGATACCACCATATCAACAATAACTTTCTCGTTATGAAAAAAGAATTTTTCAATAGCAGGTCTTGAATCAAGACCCATAGCAAAAACAGGAATAACTCTCAAACCTTGAGCCTCTAAAGCAGCTATAACACCATCATAATGAGCACAATTTCCTGACAAAAGGTAGGATCTTAAAACTATTAAACCAACTATTCCATTGCAATTTTTATCAGAAACGACACTTGGAATAGCTGATGATTTTTCACTAATCTTGCCTTTAATTCTCGGATGATACACACCTAAACCAGGGTAATCTATTGGCTCTTTAACATTGAGTGTTCCATTTTTAGTGAGCTTTTCATTTGTAGAGTATTTATTAACCAAGTTGCTAACAAGTCCAACAATGTTATCCTCCGAACCCGACAGCCAGTATTGCAAGGTAAGTAGATACATTCTTAGATCCTGAGCTGTCCCTGGCAAATATTTTAAAATCTTTGGCAAACGTCTCAACATTCGCATCTGATTTTCACCACTTTTTGCGGCCGGATTTTTTTTATTGCCTCTTAATTTCTGGAGAAAACTCATTGGTCCACTAGCAGGTTTAGACATATCCAATCGTCCAATCGAAGTTAACTTACTAACTTCAGGAGCTGACATTATGCAAACCATTGCATCACAATTCCTTCTCTTTTCCTCTAAGACTTTTATTATTGGCTTAAAGTGGTCCTCAACAAAAAGCATTGTAACAATTACAATATCTGCTTTCCTAATACCTTCTATGCAAGAATTTAATTTTGCTGGCTCACTCGCATATTCAGATGCAGCAAACATTTCTAAACTCAAACCAGGTATTTCTTTTTTAAGTGTGTTAGCTGCTTTAAGAGCGGCCGTATTTAAATGGGTATCCATGGTCACTATAGCCACCCGAAATATAGCCTCAACAGTTCTAATATTCAATTTTTCTGGTCTACCGCCCATAAGTCACCTCTCTACCTAGCATGATATGCCTTGGCGTCATATAAAGTTTCAAGTGAAATTCGTGTAAAACCCTGTGAGTTTGCGAAACTCTCGGTATTTCTCTTGGCCTTTCCTCTAACAAAAAAAGGAATTTTCTTTAATTCCTCCTCCGCTTCTTTTTCCCAAACAATTTCATTTCCGTCAGTTTTTAAAACAGTATTTTCAGCGTTATCTTTTTCCACTTTTCCACTTGAGCTCTCATGACTCAAGTGCGATGGAGTTGCATCTCCTTTAAATTCAAAATCCTCTCTGAACATGTTTAAAAGATGCTCTTCCAAACCCATCATTAATGGATGAATCCATGAGTCAAAAAGAACATTAGCTCCTTCATAACCCATTTGAGGGGAATAACGAGATGGAAAATCCTGAACATGCATTGGTGCTGAGATCACAGCGCACCCAATACCCAATCGCTTTGCAATATGTCTTTCCATCTGGGTGCCAAGTATGAGTTCCGGCTGGGTTTCTTCAATTGCTTTTTCAACATCCAAATAGTCATCCGTTATCAATGCTTTAAGGCCTGACTCTTCAGCAGAGGCTCTAACCTCTCTAGCTAATTCCCGACTATAAGTACCAATTCCTACAACTGAAAAACCAAATTCCTTGATGGCAACTTTTTTTGCGGCCAAAACATGAGTGCCATCACCGAAAATAAATACCCGCTTGTTGGTCAAATAATTTGAATCAACCGAACTGGAATACCAGGCTGATCTATTAAACAATTTTGAGACTTTTTCTGCAGTTACATCAGAATTAGAAATCTCGGCTAATTTCAATACTTCTGTAACGAATTCATTTGTTCCGATAGCTCCATATGGAAGAGATTTATTGAAAGGCTGTCCAAATTTCTTTTGAAGCCACAAAGCTGACGAGTTTGCTATTTCAGGATACAAAACCACATTAAATTTGGCTGCATTTAATTTTTTTAAATCTAAAACTGACGCACCAAGAGGAGCAATCACATTTACCTCTATCCCTAAAAAATTTAATAATTTTGTAATCTCCTCAATATCATCTCTGTGCCTAAAGCCTAAAGCAGTTGGCCCTAGAATATTACAAATAGGTTTTGTGACTTTCTCTGGTTTTTCCTCTACCTGAGAAGCAAATGTTCTGACCAATTGGTAGAAGGTCTCAGAAGCCCCCCAGTTTTCTTTTTTTTGGTAGGCAGGAAGTTCCAGCGGTATGACAGGAACTGGCAAACCGATTGCTTCAGCCAGACCTCCTGGATCATCCTGAATTAGCTCTGCAGTGCAGGAAGAACCCACTAAAAGAGCATTAGGTTTAAATCGTTCAAATGCACTCTTGGCGGCTGACTTAAATAACTCTGCAGTATCACCACCAAGATCTCTTGCCTGAAAGGTGGTGTAAGTCACTGGAGGTCTATCCTTGAGCCGTTCAATCATTGTAAATAACAAATCGGCATATGTATCGCCTTGAGGCGCATGCAAAACATAATGAACATCTTTCATGGCGGTAGCAATTCTCATGGCTCCTACATGAGGTGGTCCTTCATATGTCCAAACTGTCAGCTTCATTGCATATCTCCGACAAATTGACTGCCAGGATTTAATTCCTGTAGTTTATCTCTCCTATTAAGTGGTCTGGCGAACAGTTCAGCTAGATCCCCTGCTTGATCGAATCCATGTATTGGAGAAAAAACCAGTTCAATTGCCCATTTAGTTGTAAAACCCTGAGCTTCAAGAGGATTAGCCAAACCAAGGCCGCATACAATTAAATCCGGTTTTGAATTGGTGCATCTGTCAAGCTGTTTCTCAACATCTTGTCCCTCAGATATTTGGGTGCTGTTGGATATTTTTGAGAGCTCTTTATCTATGTGTTTTTTATGAATGTAAGGTGTTCCAACTTCCAACAGCTCCATTCCCAGTTCGTTTTGTAAAAACCTTGCTAGAGGAATTTCCAATTGCGAATCTGGGAAAAAGAATATCGACTTTCCTTTTAACAGGCTCAAACTTTTATCAACAGCATGTTTTGCACGATTTGTATAAGGCTCAAGTTGCGCTTTAACCTTTGACTCACTTACACCAAACTCGGTTGCAGCTGATAAAAACCAATCGTAACTGCCCTCGACCCCGAAGGGAAACATGGCTGGAATATGTTTTGCACCTGCTTTTTCAAGCTCCAAAGCTGTTTCTGCCAGAAAAGGTTGAGCTAATAGAAAAACAGTGTTGGAACCAATTTCTGGTAAATTTGAAGAGACTCTTGGAGGAAAAAAAGCGAAATTTTCTATTCCTATCTTTTTAAACAACCTTGAAAATTGGTCTTCAATAACATCAGCCAAAGTGCCAACTATCAACAGTTTTTTGTAAAGCTGGTTATCAACTTTTGGCATCTCTGGAACTAATGATCTCAAGCATGCATCTTCCCCTTGAGTAAAGGTAGTTTCAATTCCACTACCCGAGTAATTTAATACCTTTACTTCTGGCAAATATTTTTTACATAGCCTATCCGCTGCATTTGATAAATCTAATTTAATTACCTCAGAAGGACATGAACCAACTAGAAAAAGTAGTTTTATATCCGGTCTTCTATCTAATAGTTGAGAAACAACTTTATCAAGTTCTTCATTAGCGTCAGCAAGGCCAGCTAAGTCTTTATCATCAATTATTGCTGTTGCAAATCGTGGTTCGGCAAAAATCATTACTCCTGCGGCAGACTGAATTAGATGAGCACAAGTTCTGGAGCCAACAACAAGAAAAAAAGCATCTTGTATTTTTCTATGTAGCCACACTATTCCAGTTAAACCACAAAAGACCTCCCTTTGACCTTTTTCCTTAAGTATATGTTTTGTAATTGAATTTTTATCATTATTTGTAGTTGACTTGTTCTCAAAAGAGTCAAATTTAATTGCCATCTCTTCTATTAAATCAGCAGGCGCGGTCATGAGGAAACCTGATTTGCTGAAGACTTTACCTCAACAGTTGCAATTCGAAATTTTATTAAAAATTGAAGAGCATTTATAAGGTAAGCAAGATAGGCGGCCAATGCGATGCTTAACTGATCAACCACGCTGAAAGTCGGGATTATCAAACTGACAAGGTAAAAAGAGTGAAGAAACAAGACCAAAATGCTGAAAACGTCTTCCCAAAAAAAAGGCTTGGCAAAGAGGTATTTCCCAAAAACCACTTTTTCCCAAACAGAACCAGTGATCATTATGGCGTATAAAATTATTGTCTTTAAAACAACAGAAAACAATGCCGCATTCTCTCCGTTTCCAGAGATAAAATAATTAATTACCAATGCGAGACTAACCAAAAAAACAACAAATTGCACAGGGGCTAATACACCTTGTACCAAAGTCCAAGGGGTTTGATCGCGCCTTTGTCTTTCCTCCTTTGTATAAAGGAAGTTTTTATTTTTAATATGGGCTTGGTTTTCAGCCCCATAAGGCCCTATGATTGGCCTTACTTCACTCATTATTTCTCCTTGTTTTTGGATGCCCATACATCACTCTAGAACTTCATTTTTTATATGTCAACTTTAATTGACGTATTTATTTTGTGACACATCAGAATTTTTCTAAAAATTAAAATTATTAATCTTTGAACTAGACCATTTAATTAAAAAAGTAGATCATTAATCAATTACTAATTTGTTTTACAAATTAGATGATTGCTTTTGTGAATTAACAAACATTTATTGGCTTCGGAGACAGATTTTTATGAACAAGAAAGGAGATGATTATCAACATGCATGGCTTGTAAGAGCAATAGAAACACAAGTTATCCCAAGACTCATGATGGCTCATAAATCTGATAAGGAAAGAGCCAAATCTCAACTAATTGAAACCAAAAATAAACATATTTTTAGTAAAGAAGCCATTGAAGATTTTACCCGGGTTTTACTTAGCAATGACGCAGATATTTCCAAAAACTACGTTGAAGCACTTGTTGACGAGGGTGTAAACTTGGAAGATATTTATCTTGAATTATTTCAACCCAGTGCCCGCCTTTTGGGCACAATTTGGGAGGAAGATGTTGAAGATTTTTCTGCAGTTACACTTGCATTATGGAAAATGCAACAAACCATGTATTACTTTAGCGACAGTTTCCTCAGTGATGAACAAATTAAACAAAGAAAAGGAACAATTTTTTTGTGTCCCTTTCCCGGCTCCCAGCATTCAATGGGCCTTTTTATGGTTTCGGAATTCTTTAGAAAAGATAATTGGAATGTTCTTGGTGATCCCTCTATTTCCTCAAAGGATCTAAAAAAGAGCGTCAGTGATAATCACTATGACATCCTCGGAATTTCAATTGGGTCATGTCATCATGTAGATGGATTATCAACTTTAATTAAAAGCCTAAGAAAAATCTCAAAAAACCCCGATGTTTCCATAATGGTTGGTGGCCCGATGGCTCTCAAATCGCCAAATCTATTTAATAGTGTTGGGGCAGATGCCCAGGCTTCCAATGCGAAAGACGCAATACTAAAAGCATCCGATTTGATCGACCGTATGAGAAAAAATAACAAAGAAAGAAATCAAAAAACAAAAAAAGTCTAAATGCATCTTCTGCATTTTGTTATCAGTACATCTAATTAGTAATTTTTAATTGACAATACAAAATTATTCACTCGTCAATTAAAGTTGACACATGGAATTTGAAGCATTACTATTAATACTGCTTAGCGCAACTTTAAGGATATTTAGTGGGTGAAATAATCATCTTAATGAACCCCATCGAGGCTCTTACCTATAATTTTGGGTTTCAAACAACACATGTTTTAAATAACAGTACTCTGTCCAACAAAAATCCTCCACTACCCAGAAAATTAACTCTTTTAAAATCGATCAAACAATACCCATGAATGATATTGCTCAACATAACATTATTCAAATACCTGAAGAAGTTGATTTCAACTCTATAGATAATATTTTTTTGGCAGCATCTGATCTAGCTCTTTTTATAGACTCTAATGGTGTGATTCAAAAGGCTTCTGCTCAGCAACCTGAAATTTCTAGGCAGTGTAAAAAATGGCTTGGCAAAAGTTGGGAGCAAATAGTTACATCAGAGAGTAAGCCAAAAGTTGCTGAATTATTGAATTTCTCATCTTTATCTAAAACCAGCCAAAAGTGGAGACACGTTAATCATTTTGGACATAATGGATCGTTTTTTCCCTTACTCTTCTCGACTATTAAAGTTAAAAATAGTAAAAATATTATTGCCATGGGTAGGGATTTAAGCGGGCTAGCTAAAATCCAACAAAATTTAGTTGATGCTCAACAATCTCTTGAGCGCGAGTACATTCGCTTACGACAATTGGAGACTAGATATAGAACCCTATTTGAAATGACATCATCACCTGTTTTTGTTGTAAATGCTGAGGATTTAAAAATTGCTGAAGCCAATTCAAGCGCTGTCAAACTTCCTGGGCCTAAGCATGAGCCAGTTATTGGGAAAAAAATTAATTCTATTTTCCATATAAGTTCAACAGTTGCCCTTCAACAGTATTTTGCCAAAGTAAAAAATACCTTTTCAGCGCAAGAATCAATTCGTCTTAAACTCAGGGATAAAACCGAAATAGATTTGTCAGCAACATTATTTAAGTTAGAGGGCTCAAGTTATTTTCTGATTCACTGCAAACAGGAGAATTTGAAGGTTGTTAATGAAAACCAAGTTCCGAATTCAAAAATCTTAACTGCCATAGAATTTCTTCCTGATGGATTTGTATTATTATCAGAAAAAGGAGAAATAGCTTTCACAAATTCAGCTTTCTCTGACATGCTTGACATTCCAAATCCTGATACTCTTATCAATACTTCACTTGCAAATTGGCTTATAAGAGGAAGAATTGATTTGAATGTGATGATGAAAACGCTCAAAAAGCACGGTGTCCTTCGCCTTTTTTCATCTAATTTAGCCGCCCCAAACTCCCCAATGCCAATAGAAATATCTGCCGTTTCATTACCTGCGGAAAATACTATGCTGTTTGCAATGATCATCAGGGGCACTGCCAGGAGAATACAAAGCAGGCCTGCAGTTGAAAACTCTAATCTCTCAGAGTCTGTGGAGCAAATGTCTGAGCTCGTTGGCAAAATGCCTCTAAAAGAAATTGTTGGAGAAACAACTGATGTGATTGAGAAAATGTGCATTGAATCAGCATTGATTCTTACAGCCAACAACAGAGCATCCGCTGCTGAAATGCTTGGCCTATCTCGACAAAGTCTTTACGTTAAACTTCGTCGATTTAAAATTAGTGATTAAACTTAAGATATTATATTTAATTTTGAATCCTAGTTTTAATGCAACCCAAAGACACAAGTATAGTTTTATTAGTAAAATTCAAACCAAGTTTTTTTTTGTGGGGCTTACTGCAACTTGCTTTTGGTAGATTTTTTATGAGGAAAATACCAGGTTTGAATTTTTTTAAACTGCTCGGAAGTGGAAAAAATGGTGGTTTTACTCTAAAACCTGGTTTGAATCATCAGGGATTATTTTGTTGCTTTGAATCTGAGAAGTTTGCGCAGGATTTTTTAAAAAACAGTAATATAGTAAAAAAATATAAAAGAGCAGCAGAAGAATTTTTTTCCGTTGAACTAAAGTCTTACTCAACCAGAGGAACATGGTCTCAAAATACCATCAATGAGGTAACAACAACACCTGACGCTGGACCGATTGCATCATTAACAAGAGCATCTATTAAAATCACTAAGGCTAGAAAATTTTGGAGTCTTGCTCCGGATTCTGAAAATTCATTGAGTTCTTTCAAAGGTTGTTTTCTCTCAATAGGATTAGGAGAAGCCCCGATTTTAAGACAAGCAACTTTCAGCATTTGGAACAATGCTGACTCGCTTAACACTTACGCAAGAACTGGCGCTCATTTGAAGGCGATAAAAATGGCAAATCAAGAGGAATTTTTTTCTGAATCAATGTTTGTGAGATTCAAACCAACGAATTTTGAGGGAGTTTGGCAGGGGAAAAACTTTGACTAAGGCTATTATTATCGGAGGTGGAGTTGGGGGGTTATCTGCGGCTATCGAATTAGCCAGCAGAGGTGTTGAAATCGATTTAATCGATCCTAACTCGGAGCTAGGTGGTAAAATTCACCAAACTAACTTCAACGGACAATTTGTAGACTCCGGCCCTACAGTTTTGACGATGAAATGGGTGTTTGAATCTCTTTTCAATAAAGCCAGTGTGAATTTAGAGGATGAAATAAAAATTACCAAATTAGATACAATCGCTAGTCATTTTTGGGCTAAAAATCAAAAACTCGATTTATTTTCAGATCGATTCAAATCGGCAAAAGCAATAGAAAATTTTTCTAACAAGGAGGAAGCTGACAGATTTTTATCTTTTTGTAATTTNTCGTCTAAAGTCTTCCAGACACTAGAACCNGGCTTTATCAATGGACAACGNCCAAAAATAACTCAAAGCGCAGAATTACTGGGTTTACCTGGCATAAAATTGCTAAGCAGTATCGGACCGTTCAGGAGTTTTTGGCACAGTTTGGCTAAGCAATTTAAAGATCCGAGACTTCAGCAGCTTTTTGCTCGATATTCAACATATGTTGGATCATCTCCATGGTCAGCGCCTGCAACCCTGATGTTGATTCCTCACGTTGAAATGAGTGGTGTGTGGACGATCAATGGTGGAATGATTGAACTTACAAGAGCAATGATGAGATTATGTAAAAAACTAGGAGTAAGGATACATAAAAACTACTGTGAAGAAATTTTAACTTATAAAGGACACGTGTCTGGTGTTAGGTTAGAGGACGGTAGTTCATTTTTAGCGGAGAATATAATATTCAATGGAGATATCAACGCTATCGCGAATGGGCTTTTGGGATTTAAGGTTAAAAAAGCTTCAAAAAAAATTAACTCTAGTAAACGTTCACTATCTGCTTTGACATGGGTTGTAGAAAGCCAAACTGATGGACTTAAACTTTCTAGACACAATGTTTTTTTTAATAAAAACTATCAAGAAGAATTTACTGATATTTTTAAAAAACAACAACTCCCTGTCAGGCCAACTGTTTATCTATGCGCGCAGGATCGTGAAAGAGTGGATTTTTCAGTCAAAGACAGACCTGAACGATTGTTCATTCTCGTGAATGCACCTGCAGTGGGGGATAATTCAAAAATTACAGAAATGGAGTATAAGAAATGTCAATCCTCAGTGGTATCTCTACTCAACAAATGTGGCCTCTCAATCCAGGTGCCGCCAAAATTTTGGATTCAAAAAACCCCGGTAGACTTTCACCATCGCTACCCCTCGACAGGGGGAAGTCTTTATGGGAGCAAAACACACGGATGGTTAACCCCATTTCAACGCCAAGCTTCCCGCAGCAAGATACCAGGTCTTTACCTTTCAGGTGGAAGCATTCACCCGGGTCCGGGAATTCCAATGGCGACGATTTCCGGCCGATTAGCGGCAGAGGCCCTGATGGAAGACCTAGGTTTGACCAACCAGTAGCTTCGGGTGGCTATTTGTGGTGGTATATTGACGGAACCAGTGATGATGGGAGACACGCACTAACTTTAATTGTTTTTGTAGGAAGTGTTTTTTCTCCATACTATTCAAATGCTCAAAAAAAAGACAAAAATGTAAACCCTGAGGATTTTTGTGCATTTAATGTTGCATTATATGAACCTGATAAAAACATTTGGACCATGAATGAAAGATCCAGTAAATATGTTCAAAGAAAATCTGAATCATTTACGATTGGGAAATCATCCATCCAATGCGTTGATTCCACTATAGAAATAAACATCGACGAGGTTTCCAGTCCGTTCCCACAAAGGGTTCAAGGAACAGTAAAAATAAATAGTAACCAATTTTTGCTTTATAGAACATGGTTAGATGATGCGCAAAAACATAGANGGGGTCCCATAGCACCGTCAGCATCCATTGAAGTTGACTTCCCCAGCCATAATATTTCATGGAAAGGTCATGGTTATGTTGATTCCAACGAAGGNGATGAGCCGCTGGAAAAACCATTCAAGGAATGGGACTGGGCAAGAACATATTTGGAGGATGGGAGTGCTGTTGTATTTTATGATGTAAAACAAAGGGTAGGTAGGCAAAGAGTTCTACCTTTGCGTTTTTTCCCGAATGGCGATGTTGAAAGAATNGCACCACCACCCCGACAAGACTTACCTGATTCCAGATGGATGCTTTCGAGAGTTATGAGATCTGAACCAGCCAGACCAGCCCATATTTTACGTGTTTTGGAGGACACACCCTTTTATTCAAGGATTCTTTTGTCCTCTGGACTATTAAATGACAGNAGANTAGTCGTCCACGAAACACTCAACCTTGACCGTTTTTCATCAAAGTTAACCAAATTAATGTTACCTTGGAGGATGCCTAGGGTGGGCTAAAAGTTGGTAACGATCTCTTGCCTCAAGCTTTAAAAACAATTCAATTACCCAATTGATGCGTTGGAAAAAACCAAGAGGTCTTGTACAACATCTGTAATTTGTTGGTAAATTTTTTCTTGGTTCTATCAAAAAAATTATTGATTTTAGTTCTTCATAATTTGAGGATTTTGAGTCAAACAAATAACCCGGAACCATGCTTTTGCAATAAGACTTTAAAATTAGATATAGTTTTCTGTTAAGTGANACAACAGCTCGTCTNTCGAAGGAATTATAGCCCAAATACTTAATTTTAAGGCCAATATCAGCATAAATGTATCTGGCAGCAAAAATAGCCCTTCTGCAGTCCACAGGCAAAACTCTTATGGCATCGTCAGATCTCTGATAAAAGATTTCAGCAGTTTGAAGTAATTTTTTGATTATTTTTTTTATGGAGTTTGAATGAAATGGTTTTTTTAACCACAATTCTGGATCTATTCCTTCCTCTCTTAACCACTCCCTTGGTAAATACAACCTGCCGCTTTTAGCATCCTCACCCACATCTCTTGCTATGTTTGTTAATTGCATAGCAACACCTAGCTCGCAGGCTCTGGCAATTACTGAGGGATCTCCGACTTTCATTAAACATGAAATCATTGCGCCTACACTTCCTGCTACTCTGGCTGCATAATCGCATAATTCATGGATATTTTCGTATTTTCTATCTTCAACGTCCCATAAAAACCCTTCAATTAATGCTTGTGGGTATTCCTTTGGAATATGAAATTTTTTAACAACTTCCGCAAAATCCTCGTCAACTCCTAAGTTTTTTGGTTTGCCTTCATAAATTAAATCTAACCTATTTGTAAGTTCTTTCACGGCTTCAATACCACCACCATAATCAACCAAATCGTCAGCAAGTCTGCAATATGCATAAATTATGGTTGCCGGTGTGCTGAGCCTTTTAGGAAAAAGTCTTGACGCAGCAAAGAAAGATTTTGATCCCACAGCCATAATTCGCTTGCAGTCAGAATTGTATTTCGACCATTGAGGGTCATTTGATTCAAACATTTCCATATGCAGCCTTTCTATCATAAAGCGTACTAACTTTAGTTTCTTGATGNGAAATTGGATTAGGTATTACTTTATCTAGTAATTTCGCTGAGGTTAATACACCTGGAATTCCTGCTCCAGGATGGGTACCTGCCCCAACCATGAATAAATTTGCAATATCCTCACTTTGGTTATGTGGTCGAAACCAAGCACTTTGAGTGAGAATAGGCTCCAAACCAAATGCAGCACCTCTGAATGCTAAATATTTGTCTCGAAAATCATACGGNGTCATAACTCTTGATGTCACAATTGAAGACTTTAAATCAGGAAGTAAAGCATCTTGTAAATATGTTGAAATGGCATTTTTATAATTTTCTGCCTCGATTGTCCAATCAACATTTCCTTCAAGGTTTGGAACAGGAGACAAAACATAAAAAGTATCACAACCATCTGGAGCCAAGGATGAATCTGTGGCAGTGGGCCTATGCAGGTAAAGACTGAAGTCTTTTGCTAGTTTTTTATGTTTAAAAATGTCTTTCAATAAATTTAAATAACGTGGCCCTAGGAGGATAGTGTGGTGTGGAATCGATTCGTATTTTTTATTGACACCAAAAAACCACACAAACAAACCCATTGAAAAAGCGCTTTTATCAATTTTTTTGTTTGTCCAATGTTTCCTGTATTTGGAATCAATTAAGTTCTGGTATGTCCAGGCTGTATCTGCGTTAGAAATTACTATCTNACTAGGAACAAATTTTCCGTCATTTAATTTAATTCCTATTGCCTTATTGTTTGCTACTTCAATTTTATTNACTTCNGAGTTAAAACAAATCTTTCCTCCAAGTCCTTTAAACAATTCAACCAGGCCCTCGACAATTGCACCGGTGCCTCCCATAGCAGAGTGNACTCCATACCGACGCTCTAGTGNCGCTATGAGGCTATATACACAAGTTATAGATGATGGGTTACCGCCAATTAATAAAGGATGAAAACTAAACACTTGACGTAATTTTTCGCTTTTAATAAAACTAGCAACCATTTGATAAATATTTTTCCACGCTCTCATCTTCACCATTGAGGGAATAGAGTAAGTGAGATCTCCAAAAGAATTGTATGGTAAATTGCCGAGCTTTATATATCCTAATTCATAGCATTTTTCTGCTTCATCCATGAACTTTTCATACCCCTTTAAATCCGAAGGAGAAAATTTAGCTACCTCTTTCCTCATTGCTTCAGGGTTACCGGAGTAATTAAATGACGTACCATCGTTAAAACGAATTCTATAGAAAGGATCCATAGGACGAAGATCAACATAATCCTCAAATTTTTTTCCACAAAGCTCCCAAATTTCAGAAAGCAAGAATGGGGCTGTAACTATGGTTGGACCTGAATCAAATGTGAAACCATCTTGAGAAAATACATAAGCTCTGCCCCCAGGTTTATCCAAACGCTCGTAAATCGTAGTTTGATATCCTTTTTTTTGCATGCGTATAGCAGCCGCCAAACCTCCAAAACCACTACCTATGACAGTTGCTCTTGGCATAAAATCTTTACTATTCTCGGTTTCCGTCATGAATTACCTCTTAAGTACAAACCTAAAAAAGACACTATAAAGTGTAACTTTAAATTGACAGATTAATTTGTCAAGCAGAAAATACAAATATGAGTAAAATTTCTTTTTTTGCATTTGCTGAATTACTTAAACCAATTACTTGGTTTCCACCAATGTGGGCATTCTCTTGTGGTGTTGTTGCCTCTGGAGAGACCCTAACAGATAAATGGAATGTTATTCTATTNGGATTANTTTTAGCGGGCCCTATGGTTTGTGCATCAAGCCAGGCTGTGAATGATTGGTTTGATAGAGAAGTTGACGCAATAAATCAACCGGATAGACCTATCCCTTCAGGAAGAATACCAGGTAACTGGGGGCTTTTTATTGCAATAATTTGGACCTTTTTGTCATTACTTGTTGCATCTTTCTTGGGAGTTTGGGGTTTTATCGCGGCCCTTATTGGGCTTATTTTAGCCTGGGCATACAGCATGCCCCCTATCAGACTTAAAAGCAACGGATGGTTTGGTAATGCTGCCTGTGGCTTATCTTATGAGGGGATAGCGTGGTTAACTGGCGCTGCAGTTATGGCTGGAGGGGCATTCCCTGAATGGCGTTCTGTTTTNCTAGCACTATTATTTAGCATAGGGGCACACGGAATAATGACTCTTAACGATTTTAAATCAATTAAAGGCGATAAAAAAATGGGAATACTATCCTTACCTGTAAAGTTAGGGGTTAAAAGGGCTGCTCAATCATCATGTTTCACAATGCTGGTTCCACAAATTCTAGTTCTTTTATTACTATTATCNTGGAATACCTTTGTTCANGCAGGATTACTTTTTCTGATGATACTAGTTCAGCTTTTTTTGATGAAAGTTTTTTTATCAGATCCTTTAAAAAAAGCACTTTTCTACAGTGCTGTTGGAATTCCTGTTTTTGTATCAGGAATGATGGTATCGGCTTTCGCTCTTCGTTCAACTAATTTTGATAATTTGATATGACATTTGCGACATTTTCCTGGATTCAAATTGTACGACTTGGCTTCGTTCAAATGTCAATTGGAGGAATTGTTGTTTTAACAACCTCCACACTCAACAGAATCATGGTAGTTGAACTTTTGATGCCAGCCTTACTTCCCGGAGTACTTGTAGCACTGCATTATGCTGTGCAAATTTTAAGGCCTAGAATGGGTTTTGGAACTGACAAATCCGGAAAATGCACTCCATGGATTATCTTTGGAATGATTGTTTTGTGCTCTGGCGGTNTAATTTCAACTTATTCGACAGTTTTAATGTATTCTTCACCGAAATTGGGAATAACTTTAGCATTTCTTGGTTTTTTGGCTATTGGGCTTGGAGTCAGCGCAGCTGGAACAGCCTTACTAACCCTGTTAGCAAAACGGGTAGATTCTCAAAAAAGATCAAGTGCGGCTACTGTTGTTTGGTTAATGATGATCGCTGGATTTGCAATAACAGCTGGTATTTCTGGATATTTCCTAGATCCTTTTACTACCGATCGACTACTTATAATTGCATCTACAATTTCAGCCACATGTCTTGTATTAACTATTATTTCTTTATGGAGATTAGAATCTAATAAAAAACACACTGGTATTTCGAATGAGGATTCAAAATTTACAACTTCAAATAAAAATCAAAAAAAATTTTTCGAAAGTGTAACTGCCATATGGAAAGAGAATTCTGCTAGAAAGTTTACTATTTTCATTTTTGTTTCAATGCTTGCCTTTAGTATGCAAGATCTCATTTTGGAACCTTTTGCCGGAACTGTTTTTGAAATGACTCCGGGTCAAACCACCTCATTATCTGGCATACAACACTCTGGCGTATTGATGGGAATGATTCTTGTCGCTCTTTTAACTAATAAATATTTTTTTAATAGAACTTTTGGATCGTTAAAAACATGGATAGTTGGTGGATGTTTGCTCTCTGCTATTGCCCTATTTGGATTGGTAATTGGTGGAATTAATGGAAAAGGCTGGTTATTAGAATTAAATGTCTTTGTTCTAGGAGTAGCAAACGGTTCCTTTTCTATAGCAGCAATAGCCACAATGATGCAATTAGCTCATGAGGGGAAAGAAAAAACTGAGGGAACCAGGATCGGTCTCTGGGGAGCTTCACAAGCTATTGCATTCGGGATAGGTGGTTTTTTAGGTGCTATTTGCAGTGATATTGCTCGTGTATTTATTAATGACGTTGGAAGTGCATATGCAATAGTNTTTTTTGCCGAATGTATTCTTTTTTTTGTTGCGGCAAAAATTGCCCAGTCTATTCAAATAAGCAAATCTCATAATAATTTACTAAGTAGTAAAACAAATANTTTAATTTCAAGCTCGGGGAACACAACATGAAATCTACTAATACTGCGATCGAATCTAAAACAAACCAAGAATATTGTGATGTTTTTGTAGTGGGGGGGGGACCTGCTGGAGCCACTGCCGCAAATGAACTTGCCATAAAGGGGGTTAAGGTTATTCTTTTAGATAAAGCTGGCAGAATTAAGCCATGTGGAGGTGCAATCCCACCAAAAGCTATTAGAGATTACAAAATTCCTGACGAACTTTTAGTTGCTAAGGCCAAGTGTGCAAGAATGATTTCCCCTAAGGATAAAAAAGTTGATATGCCAATTGATAATGGGTTTGTAGGAATGGTTGATAGAGAAGAATTTGATGAATGGCTCAGAGAAAGNGCCTCTAAAAATGGAGCAAAAAGAAAAATCGGATCTTTTGAGAGTATAGAAAGAGTTGGTAATGAACTCTTTGTCCATTTTCAGGAAAGAGAATCAGTTAGCAGTGTTGATTACAAAAAAACTAAAATTAAAGCAAAATTAGTAATTGGTGCTGATGGAGCACACTCTAAAGTAGGACGGCAAGAAATAAGAGGGGCAAAACTCACAAAGTTTGTATTTGCTTATCATGAAATCGTCAGAGTTCCCGAGGGTATTCACAAAGAGAAATATGACTCTTCCAGATGTGACGTTTTGTATTCAGGTAAATACTCGCCTGATTTTTACAGCTGGATTTTCCCTCATGGAAAAACGATGAGCATTGGTACCGGAAGCGCTGACAAAGGTTTTTCATTAAGAAATTCTATACAAAGATTACGAGAAAAAACTGGAATGTTAGACTTCCAAACTATTCGTTGTGAGGGAGCACCAATTCCACTAAAACCTCTTAAAAAGTGGGATAACGGAAAGGATGTGCTTCTTGCAGGTGATGCAGCTGGTGTAGTTGCCCCATCATCTGGTGAAGGTATTTATTACGCCATGCTTGGTGGGGAATTAGCGGCTGAATCTACATTTGAAGCATTAAAAGAAAATAGTGGGCAATCTTTATCACTAGCTAGAAAAAAATTTATGAAGCTTCATGGAAAAGTTTTTTGGATTTTAGGAATAATGCAGTGGTTTTGGTATAGAAATGATCGATTGAGAGAAAGATTTGTTGATATTTGTAAAGATAAGGACGTTCAGCAAATAACATTCGAGTCCTACATGAACAAAAAACTTGTTAAGAAAAAGAAAACTGCTCATATAAAAATATTTTTCAAGGATTTAGCTCACTTGCTTGGGATAGCCAAAGTGTGAAGTATTCTCCATTTTTAATATCATCTTTAGGTGCTTTATTTGTTGCTTTTGTTGGAGGTTTTCTTACACAGCTCGACGAATGGTATTATTCGTTAATTCAGCCTGCCTGGAAGCCGCCTGATTGGGCATTTGGTCCGATATGGACTGTTATTTTAGTTTTATGTGCTATATCGGCAGGCAAATGTTACAAAAAATCCCAACAAGACAATGAATACAAAAAAAGGTTGATTTTTCTTTTTATTTTTAATGGAATTTTAAACGTTATTTGGAGTTTGTTTTATTTTTACTTAAAACGACCAGACATAGCTCTTTTTGAGGTAGTTTTTCTTTGGGGATCAATTTTAATGCTGATACTCCACACGAGACAAAAGTCAGAAATAGCTTCAGTGCTCATTTATCCATATTTCATATGGGTAAGCATCGCATCCTTGTTAAATTACCAAACAGTTGTTTTAAATGGGCCATTTGTTTAATCTTCAAAAATTCGAAGGGGACCTTATATGGTCCCCTTCAAAATAATTTTAAGAAACAAATTTTAATGCTCTACATAACTTTCACATTACCTTTCATAATCGCATAATGACCAGGAAAGCTACAAAAAAAGCTATACTTGCTATCTTTACTCATGGAACTAGGATCAAAAGAAACTTTTGTAACACTGCCTCCTCCGATTATCGCGGTCTTTGCAATCACCTCAGGCATATCCGGCAAAAAACCTGCGTCGGCTCCCAATTTCATATCAATTTTTGAAACAATACTATTAAAATTTTTCGACTCTATTATGACAACATTATGACCACCTGCTTGAATGGGCATTTTTCCTTTATGGTTAAAGTTAACGGTGAAACTGGAGCATGTTGAATCAACAGTGATTTCCTTTTTGTCAAACATCATATTGTCAGCGGCTGATATATCAGCGGAACAATGATTATCAGCAAAAATGGTGGAACTAAAAATGGAAATTAAAGAAATTAGTAAAACTCTCAAAACAAACCTCCTAGAAATTTAATTAAAATTGAATATATCTAATTATTTATCTGACTAAACTTATTAGGAAAAGTTTAATCAAATATTTGGTTATTCTTATTGACGTAGCTAATGACACCATTTATAACATAATTTATGAGAACTATTATCATTAACCCAAGGTTAATTAAATTCTATTATATAAAAAATTCAATATGATCAAATAATCAAGGCGAGGAAATCGTAGTAATATACTTTTTGCTCGCCTTGTAAATCAAACTCAAGATTTGCTAATTTCACTCTCCGGTATAGCTNGGAGTAACTGGCCAAATAGAGGGATCAGAGGGAATCACGCCATGCTTTACTGCCCAAAGATACCAACTGTCGACAGCTGTTCCGGTTAGTAATATACCTATTCCTCCAGTTATGCATACCAAAACCGCAAACCACCAAATCCATCTATGNATTGATTCCAAACTTGCATTAAACCCCATGGTCCAACGCCAAAAAAGTGCTGCTCTCTCTGATGCAGTTCCTCTGTCTACAATTTGTTCTATTTCTCTATCTCCACCGAATCTACTCACTGCCAAGATTGTTGCACCGTGCATAGCAGCCAAAAGGGCAGAACCATATAGGAAAGCTATTGAAAGCATATGAAATGGATTCCAGAATAGATTTCCATACCTAATTGAGAACGTTTGGGTCCACTCTAAATGAGAAAAGATACCGTAAGGAACCGCTTCCGACCAACTTCCCATTAAGATAGGTCTAATCAAACCTAAAACTAAAAAAAGCCATATNGCAGCAGCAAAACCCCAAGCAACATGAGTTCCCATGCCAAGAGAAATTGCTCTTCTATAGGTTCTGAACCACCACAGCATTACTGAAGCAGTCAGAAAAAAGCCGGTAATAAGAAACCACCCACCCTCCATAAGAGGTGGAAAACTTAAACCGTATTTTGCATCAGGTGGATCAAGTGATAACCAAAACATATATCTTATGAATTGAACCGCATTGTAATCGACTTGATGTAAATAATTCATTCCAATAATAGAAAAGGCAAGCGCAAAACAAATTATAGAAGCTGAACCTAAAAACCCGAGGTAGATCGGTCCAACTTGAGCATTACCCAGTTTTCCCAATAGCCTAGAATGCCAAGGCTCAAAAATTCTTTCATTTGTATCTCTGTCTCTTTCCAGCGGAACTCCAGGATAAGANGGNGCATTTACTTGAACCTGTGTAAAAAGATTTTGATATTCTGCCATTNTTNTCTCCTANTNCAGATTCAAANTGAAGAAGGTTTATAAGGTGTNTNCCAAATNGGNATNTCNANNACCCANCCCCACCANTCCTGCCANTTTCCNACCCATAACCANCTNGGNCCACTNATAATGATACAAACNGCNCTAAAGAANACTGCNGCNANTGCNAANTACATTAANANCCTNTGAATACCTNANGGTTCCAATTGAATATCCTATGGTATCCCGAAAAAAAGTATCTTCATGCTCAGGTGTTTTAATATAGTGCCCTTTTTGAGGATTAACTGAAGAAAGGATTAGAGCACCATGTAAAGCAAGTGCTAGTGCCGTTGCAAAAAATAACGATATTGCTATCATGTGTGCTGGATTCCAGTGAAACCATACAAATTGATACCCGACATTTGAAACCCATTGCAAATGGCTCATAATTCCGTAAGGGAATCCATGGCCCCATGCGCCCAGAAGCATAGGTCTAAAAACAACAAGGGTTACATAAGCAAGAATTGCAAATCCAAATGCGACAGGAACGTGATAACCCATGCCAAGTTTTCTGCAAATCTCTACTTCCCTCAATGCCCAGGATACAAATGCACCGATGGCACATACCGTTATAACTTGGTAAAGACCTCCTTCTGCCATGGGAGCTAACCCAAGTCCGTACTTAATATCTGGTGGATTTATACTTATTTGCCATAAGTTCCAAGTGTCACCAAGTGCCGCCCCCCAAAGAATAAGGGCTGTACCAAGAAAAGCAAAAAATAGCGTTGTAACTCCAAAAAAACCAACATAAAAGGGACCAACCCAAAAATCAAATAAATCTCCACCAACCAGGGTCCCTCCCCGAATCCTATATTTTTTTTCAAAACTCAACATTGACATGATTTAATCCTCCGGTCTGATTCCCGGTTACTTCGGTTTAAGTAGAACCGGATGAAGATTTAAAATTAACCTCCACCCGGAACCAGGTTTTTAATACATTACTGCTTTCCAGAGTTTTGAGCGACCGTTGTTACCGGAGCAACATCAGTAGCACTCATTATTTCTGATTGCGACTTTCCATCCAGCCAATTAAACCTGACTGTACTTAGTAGAATGAAGTGAATCATTGCTGCTAACGCAAACAAAAATACCCCTTGGACTACCATTGCACGCAATGGGTCAAACAATTTCCATACTCTCCACATAACTCAATCTCCTTAAGTTAAATGTGCCATTAAAGTATATACAGCAGCTTTAACGCCACCAATCAAAGACGAACTTTGTTCCGCCCCAGGAAACCAAGAGCGCCAAGGCAACCTAAACAAAAAAGCTAAAATTGCTATTCCCATGAACAGTGTAAAAATACTCACAAAAATAATTGTAAAAGCAATTGAATTCCTTTCTTCAATATGTTTTTGTGAAGTTCCTGTTACTGCATTATGGTTAGTTAAAGTTGCCATATCTACTCCTCCTGTTGCGAAATCACTCAAAAGTGATCAAGATTTAATAGAACCAAGGGCGCCATGCCCAAACGAGAATATGGGCAATAACGGCAATAGCCGTAAAGCCAACCAAGCCCTGCATATAAAACGTGTGAAACTCTTGGGCTTCCTCGTCGGTTAATCCTGAGATAGATCCATCACTCATGGTTACACCTCCTTGAAAAAGGCCATAAGGCCGTCGCCGCACCAAAGCCCGCGGCATAGGCAGTCGCGGTAGCATACCGCGGCATTCAAACTCTCAGAAAAAATTTTCTGAGAAAAATTAAAATCTTTATTTGTCATAATGAACTTCTCCTGTTTCTTTTTTTAAAATGAGTTCATCGATAATTTCTTTGGTTACCCTTTTCAAACCTCTTTCTCTTGCAAGCCTCTCAGCTTTATCTCTTAATAATTTGGCCTTAGAAATTTGAACTAATATAGGTTCAATTTTTAACTTTTCATCGAGTGCTAATTGGGCATCCTGATCCCAACTAACTGTTGAGTTTTTACTAGAGTTAAGCCTCGATTGGGTCGCCTCAACCTTATCCAGTTCTGACCCCAAAGGTAAAATATGAAAAAGTGCATCAAAGAGGGCATTACATAATTCTTGTAAAATGTAAGTAGCTCCTGAATATCCCATAAATGGTGTTCCTGTATGACGTCGCACAATTGAGCCTGGAAAAGAGGAAGGAATAAAACTACTTTTGGATTCAGCTTCAGCCAAATACATTCTTTCATTTATGCTTCCAAAAACCACTACAGGTGCTCCATCATGAAGTGCTTGTCTAACTTCTTCATTATTTGTTTTTTTCCCAGGACATCTTGAAATACCTAACAAACAGGGAAAACCTAGTTCATTTTCTAAATAATTTTTTAATCCTCGGGTATAAGTTTCATTTGCAACAACACCAAAATTTGCAGTCGCAAAAAAATCTTGAGTTACCGAACGCCATAAATCCCAAATTGGTTTTAATGTAGTGTGCTTTTCCTTTTCAATAAATGGCTCTGGATCAAGCTTCAACATTTCCCCCAACTTACGCAAAAATAACGTGGTACTTTGCATGCCTATTGGCGCCTGAAGATAAGGTCTTTCAAGAGTTTCACAAAGTGACCTACCAAACTCACGATACATGCAAATATTTGCATCAGCTTCGACAAGTCGGCTCATATCAGCCAAATGACTCCCTAACGGGAAAACCAGATTAATCTCTGCTCCAATACCTTGTACTAAGCGTCTGATCTCTGCAAGATCACTAGGTTGATTAAACATCCCATATGAAGGTCCAATAATATTTACCTTAGGCTTTTCAGCGTGCTTTGGTGCTGGAATTTTTTTCATTCCATATTCTTTCCAGAGCCAAACTAAAGCTCTGTCCGCAGCTTGCCATTGATCTTCGTCTATGGTTCTGGGTAAAAACCTCTGAATTGTAGTTCCCTCCGGAGTTACACCACCACCAATCATTTCTGCAATTGAACCAGTGACAACTACTGATGGTAATTCCGGGTCTAAAGTAGCATGAGCTCTTTTCATTGCACCTTCTGTTCCTTCTCTACCCAACTCTTCTTCAGATAGGCCAGTAACCACAATTGGTAACTCATGGGGAGGTAATCCATCCGTGTAGTGCAAAACTGATGTAACTGGCAAATTTTCGCAACCCACAGGTCCATCAATAACTACTTGTAAACCTTTAATAGCAGTAAAAACATAAACTGCTCCCCAGTAGCCTCCAGCACGATCATGATCAATTACGTACACTATGCAGACTCCTTAGCTTTTCTGGCATTCAATTTTTTTGCATTTTTTTTACGTGTTAATTCTTTAAACTCCGGATGATCTACTGGGGGTGATTCCCAAACACCAGCACCATAACCTTGACCAACTTCACCAAAAAATTCTTTCATCTTGTCAAATCTATTTTGATTTGCGATTGCTCCATTAATAACCTGTGCAATCGAGCCAGCTCCAGCCGCACCCATGATGGGCCTTGCAGATATCAAATTGGTGAAGTACAGACTTGGTTTACCAGTTTGTTTGGCAGCCTGAACTATTGGAGTGGTTCCTATTGTTAAATCAGGGCTATACTCTCTCATTGCGGCCAGATCATCTTCCAAAGATGCTCTGTACTGAACATGTACATTTTTTTCTTCTAACCATTGAAGATCATCTTCGGAAAACTTAGTTTTAGGGCAGGCGGTTCCAACATATTTGACTTCAGCTCCGCTCTCTATGAGTAATCTTGCAACAATCAATTCAGAGCCCTCATAACCACTTAAAGTAATTTTGCCCTTGATTTTATTTTTTTCAAGATTTTGCTTTATAAGTGGAAGAATACTATTTTTTGCCTCATCTATTTTTTTTCTGGCAACATCCGCAACCAACCCAATTTTTTCTAACCAGTTGTTTGTTCCATCAACGCCCACTGGTGCTGAGCCAACTACTGGTCTTCCAGCTGCTTCAAATTCCCTTACGCAGGCAGAATAAAAAGGATGCAATGCTGCAATTACAGAACCATTAAATGCCGAATAAAGTTCTCTCCATTCCCTAGTTGGAACGACTGGACCGACTGACAAATTCATTTTTTCTAGCATCATCGAGATACTAATTGGGTCAACCGGGAAAATCTCACCCAATAAAGTCACTGACGGCATATCTGATTGTTTTTGCCTTGGAGAAGCAACAGGACCCATTTCAATTTCAGAACGGGCAACTTTAAGCATTGCTGCTGCTAATATATCTTTTGCTTCCGCATGAGTCGGAACGCCAAAACCAGGAACATCTATTCCAATAATTCGAACTCCATTAATTTCTTTTGGTAGCAACTGAAGAGGGACGCCGCTTGCAGTAGGTACACAAAGATTAATGATTACTACAGCATCATAAAGCTTTGGGTTAGCCTGTTT
>NHCU01000030.1 GCA_002167365.1 Betaproteobacteria bacterium TMED41
TTTTTGGGCTTTTTCCTTAGCTAATTTTTCTTTTTGGGCTTTTTCCTTAGCTAATTTTTCTTTTTGGGCTTTTTCCTTAGCTAATTTTTTTTCAAGTTTCTTTTTTTCTAGAGAAATTAAATCTTCACTTTTATTGTTAGGTTTTTTATTTAGGGGGGAGTTCGGTTTATTTGAATTACTCAGCATGACAGATTTATTTTTTGTTATAGTTTTTGCCGGCAATTCAGGCGGCAAACTACTCCAAAGCTCTGCTCTGACAAAATCAGGTTTTTTTGTAGAATCTGAATTATAAAAAAGAACAATAAAAAAAATCGAATGTAAGGCTAATGAAAAAACCAAAGCCCATGTTAGTTTCTCCTCCGATGTATTACCCTTTGTTGGTTTGGATATCAATCTTCTTTGAACCTAATTATTTTGCTGGCGAACAAGCAATCCTACTCTGGAAATTCCTCCTTTATTGAGAGTATCAATTGTTTGAGCCACAATTTCATATGGTAATTTTTTTTCTGCAGAAATGACTACTGCTGTTTTTTGGTCTGTCGTTAAATTTAAAACCGTATCTACCAATTCAGATTGAGTTACAGAAAACTCCTCGGAATTCACTTCTCTTTTTCGTACCTTAATTGACTCATTATTAAGTATTTTTATTTCAATAATTGATTCTTTTTTTGGGGCTACTTTGCTAACTTCAGGTAAATCAATGATGCCTGTGGTTATCAATGGTGCCGTCACCATAAAAATTACCAACAGTACCAACATGACATCGATATATGGAACAACATTTATTTCGCTAATAGCACTTCTTTTTCTGTAATTTTTCATTGGCTGGTTAAATCAAATTTGTCTTTGCAGAATATTGGAAAATTCTTCCATGAAACCATCAAATCTACTGGCTAAGATATCGATTTCTGTTGAAAATTTGTTATAAGCTATTACTGCTGGGATAGCCGCTAGTAGTCCTATTGCGGTGGCGATTAATGCTTCAGCAATACCAGGTGCAACATTTGCTAGTGTTGCTTGTTGTATATTTGCAAGGGCAAGAAATGCATGCATGATTCCCCAAACTGTTCCGAAAAGCCCTACATAGGGAGAGACCGAACCAGTTGTAGCCAAAAAGGGTAACCAATTTTCAAGGTCACTTAATTCTCTGTTCGTAGCTGCTTTCATGGCTCTGCGGGTGTTATCAATTATTTCAGATTGGCCTGTACTGTTTTGTTTTCGACTTTTGAGAAACTCATGCATTCCAGCCTCGAAAATCCTTGGCAAGCTACCCGTAATTTTTTTCTCCTCTATTTTTTTCATAAGTTGCATTAATTCACCGCCCGACCAAAACTCTTCTTCAAATTTATCAGTTGATCTTTTCGTTGAAAAAAGGAATTTCAGTTTCGAAAAAATTACAGTCCAAGAAATTATGGAAACCAATATTAATATTCCAATCACTCCCTGAACAGGAAGACTGGCATTTAATACTAAGGCTAATAAAGATAATTCAGTTGTTAACATATTTTTAAAGTCACCACCAAATAATTTATAAGTTTAAAGGATTGTTAGTGTATTTTTGAGGAATTTCTTTTTTAAAATGTTTGTAACTTAGCTCAGTTGCTACTCTTCCTCTTGGTGTTCTTTGAATGAATCCTTGTTGAATTAAATAAGGCTCTATTACATCTTCAATGGTCTCTCGCACCTCACCCACAGCAGCGGATATGTTGTCAATCCCAACAGGACCTCCATTAAATTTATTAATTATCGCATTAATAAATTTTTGATCCATTAAATCCAAACCAATTTCATCAACTTCCAGTAAGGATAATGCTTTTGTGGCATTCTCTTTTGAAATTTCACCATTGGATCTGACTTGAGCGTAGTCTCTAACTCTTCTTAATAATCGATTGGCAATTCTTGGAGTACCCCTAGATCTATGAGCTATTTCGTTTAACCCACTTTTATCATAGTTGACGTGAAGTAATTCAGAAGATCTACTTAAAATACTTACGAGTTCCTCTGATTCGTAAAACTCTAGTCTAGCTGTAACACCAAACCTATCTCTTAGTGGGTTAGTTAACATTCCAGCTCTGGTTGTTGCCCCTATAAGGGTGAAAGGCTGCAATTCTAATTGTACAGATTTTGCTGAGGGGCCTTCACCAATCATGATGTCAAATTTAAAATCTTCAAGAGCAGGATAAAGCTTTTCTTCAACCAAAGGGCTGAGCCTGTGAATTTCATCAATAAATAAAACGTCGTTGCACTCCAAGTTTGTAAGAATAGCAGCCAGGTCAGCAGGCCTTTCTAATATAGGGCCCGAGGATTGTTTTAAATCGACTCCTCTTTCTTCGGCCAAAATATGAGCTAGGGTTGTTTTTCCCAAGCCAGGTGGTCCAAACAATAAAATATGATCCATGGCTTCATTTCTAATTTTTGCAGCTTTTATCAAAATATCAAGTTGATTTTTTATTTTTTCTTGCCCAATATACTCAGTAAAATTTTTTGGTCTTAAAGCTTTTTCGATAGACTCATCGCGAGGATCTTGATTTTTGGGCGAAATTACTCTTTTACTCCCTTTTTTGGTTGAGTCTAGCTCATCTTCTTTAATCATTTTCTATTCCATTATCGCTATGACAGAGATTTAAGAGCTGTTTTAATGTTTTCTTCTATACTCGAACTTAGTGTAATAGTTTTTATTGCCAATTTTGCTTCATTCTCGGTGTAGCCAAGTGAGAGTAAAGCCTTAATTAAATCTATCTTATTGGTTGAATCTTTGTTCTTATTTTCAGCAAGTATCTCAATTTTACCTCTTAATTCGATCACCATTCTTTCAGCAGTTTTTTTCCCTATACCAGGTATTCGAACAATGTTATGAATTTCATTATTTTCAATATTTTGAGCAAGTTCATAAACAGACATACCAGATAATATTGCTAGTGCAACCTTAGGACCAATTCCATTAATTTTGATTAAAATTTTAAAAGTAGCTTTTTCTTGTAGTGACAAAAAACCAAATAATTGTTGCGCATCTTCACGAACCAGATGATGAGTTATTATTTTAACCACACTGCCAATTTCTGGAAGATTGTAGAATGTACTCATTGGTATTTCAATTTCGTAACCAACACCCTGAACGTCAATTATAACAAATTGTGGTTTTTTCTGAATTAAAGTCCCTGTGATTTGAGCAATCATTGGAACTTGACCTTATTATGCCAAGCAATGGCACAAGCTAAAGCATCTGATGCATCACTCTCAGGGGCACGATGAAGATGGAGTAATTCCTTGACCATGAACTGAACTTGTTTTTTATTGGCTTTTCCTGTTCCAACAACAGATTTTTTGATTTCCAAAGGAGTTAACTCATGTATTTCTATTTGATGACCAGCCAGGGCGGCAATTGCTACCCCCCTAGCTTGCCCCAAAGCCAAGGTCGAGGATGCATTAACATTGACAAATATTTTTTCAACTACAGCTTGATATGGTTTGAATTTTATGACAATTTCATTTAATCCTTGAAAAATTTCCCTTAGCCTTTCAGATTCGTAATCATTAGGGTTAGTAGTAATTTTTCCACTAGCTTTATAAAAAATTTTTTTTCTTTTAATACTTATTATTCCGTAACCTGTTGATTTTAGTCCTGGATCAATGCCAATCAAATCGTATTCATTCATCATGTTAATGACGGAAATGTCTGATACCAGTAAAAAGCATAGCAATTTTATGTTCATCAGCAGCGGCAATAACCTCTGAATCTTTTATGGATCCACCCGGCTGAATGACACTTTTTGCCCCAGCTTCAGAGAGCACATCAATTCCATCCCTAAAAGGAAAAAAGGCATCCGAAGCGACAACTGAATTTTCTAGTGATTGACCAGCTTGTAAAGCTTTCATTTTAGCTATCTTGACGGAATCAAAACGACTCATCTGTCCAGCACCAATCCCCAATGTCCGGGAATCGCGGCAAAATACAATTGCATTGCTTTTTACCCAGCAAGCGACAATCCAAGCAAACTTTAAATCAGCTAATTCTTTTTCTGATGGTTTAATTTTAGTCACAGTTGTAAATTTTATGTCTTTTCTCTGGTGAGTATCTCTGTTTTGAATCAGGTATCCCCCTATTAAACTTCTAATTTCAAGTGATGAAGATTCAGTTGAAGCCTTTTTGGGATTTTTGATAACTCTGATATTGGGTTTTTGAGAAAATATTTTTTTAGCACTTTTGGTGAAATCTGGAGCAATAATTAGCTCAATAAAATCTCTAGAAATAAAATTTGCCAGAGCTTCGTCGACTGCCTCATTGAAGGCTACAACACTTCCAAAAGACGAAATTGTGTCGGTTTGTTTTGCTCTTTTAAAAGCTTCTAAACAAGAATCTGCTTCTGCAACTCCGCAAGGATTAGCATGCTTAACAATAACACAAGCCGGCTTTGACAACATTTCTGCACATTGGAATGCAGAGTCAGCATCTATTAGATTATTGTAAGATAATCTTTTCCCCTGTATCTGTTGCGCGCAAACTAATGTAGTTTCATCTTCAGCCGGATCACAGTAGATAGCTGCTTTTTGATGAGGATTTTCCCCATATCTTAAATCCGAGTATTTTTTTAAATTTATGGAAAAGATGGGCATTTCTAAATTAATTGAGTCAGAAAATTTTTTTTTAGTTGTCATATTTTGTGAATTACTGGTGTCAAGTCGATGAAAATAATTACTAATTTCATTTTCATATCTGGCACTGCAATCAAATGCCTTGAGTGCTAATGAAAATCTTAGACTTAATAATACTTTGTTGTTTTTAATTGCTGTGGAAACTAATCCGTAATCATCAGGATTAGAGACAATGGTGATATCTTGATAATTTTTAGCTGCGGCTCTCATTAAAGTAGAGCCACCAATATCTATGGCTTCTATTATTTCCTCATGTTGGAAACAAACTCTAGTTTTATCCTTGAAGGGATATAAGTTAATCACGACCATATCCACTGGAGTTATTTTAAGTGACTCAAGTTTTTGCATATGTTTTTTATTGCTACGCCTAGCTAGTAAACCACCGTGTATATTGGGGTGAAGGGTCTTAACTCTTCCATCTAGTATTTCTGGAAACCCTGTCAAATCCTCAACTGAGATAACATCGATACCATTTTGCTGTAAAAAATTAGCTGTTCCCCCTGTTGATATAATTTCAATATTATTACTCTCTAATTCTTGCGCTAATTTAAGAAGGTTTCTCTTGTCAGACACTGAAATCAGGCATGTTTTGATCTTTACTGGGGATTCATTTTTCATTTAAATTTTTTCGAATATAAATATGGTGTTTTGCAATTTTTTTTCTCAGTGTGGCTCTGGTAACTCCTAAGATCTTGCTGGATAGACTTAAATTGTATTTGGTTTTGGTGAGTACAAATTCGATGGTTGGTTTCTCTGAAGCGTTAATGACCATTTCCAAAACTGCGTGAGGTTTCTGCTCGCCCAACCTATTAAAATATAGTTCAAGAGATTCTTGAATGGTTTTGTCTATTCGAGGTTTATTTCCTTTTGAATTTTTATTTTCCACAATAGTATTTATTGGTTAATTAAAGACTCTATTTCAGAGATTTCTACAGGGACTTTTCTTGTCAAAAGGGCACATCCAGAATCAGTAACAAGTGCATCGTCTTCAATCCTAATACCTATATTCCAAAAACTTTTATCAACATCAGTTGATGGTCTTACATAGCAACCAGGCTCAATTGTTAAAATCATTCCGGGCTGTAATGGTTTGGAATAATCACCGACATCATGAACATCCATACCTAACCAATGACCAGTCCTGTGCATATAAAATTGTTTATATAATTCTTTGTCAATTATTTCATCTAAACTATTATTCTTAATCAACCCAATATCCATCATTCCTTGAGATAAAATTTTAACTGCAGCGCTGTGAGGATCTGAAAAATCTGCACCAGGCTTTGTAGCTTGTATTGCAGCTTTTTGTGCGGCTAAAACAATTTCATATATTTGCCGTTGCGGAGAGGAAAAATAGCCTGAAACAGGAAAACTTCTTGTTATGTCAGAAGCATATCCTTCAATCTCACAGCCAGCATCAATTAAAATTATTTCACTTTCTTGCAAAATTCTCTTACCAGCTTTGTGGTGCAGGATACAACTATTAGGACCACTGGCGACAATTGAGGGATAGGCCACTGACTGAGCGCCTGACTTCCCAAATTCATGAAGTAATTCTGCCTCAATTTGATACTCAGTGATACCGGGTTTACAAAACTTCATTGCTCTAATGTGACCAAGTGAAGAAATTTGAGCTGCTTTTTTCATAGTATCAATTTCTTTGTTATCTTTTACTAAACGAAGATTTGCAATAGCTTGGGCAACATCAATAAATCTCTCTGGGGGTATTTTTTTTCCTCTACTTTGATTTTTAATTTTTTTAATTATTGTTTTTACCACAGTATCAATTTCATGTGATTCTGAAAAAGGGAAAAATAAATTCTTTGAGGAAACAAGTTTCTTTTCTAATTCCTTGCCAAGCATGTCAATTGAATAGGATTTTCGAAAAAAAAATTTTTTGGCTGCGTTGTTTGGTCCTACTCGAAAGCCATTCCAGAGTTCTTGAAGCGGATCTTTTGGAAGACAAAATATTGTATCGCTGAAATTTTCTTTTTCATTGCATGTTATTAATAACCACGCATCGGGCTCTGGAAAGCCTGTTAAATAAAAAAAATCGCTTGATGATCTAAAGGGATAATAGTTGTCCCCATTACGTATTTTTTCCTTGCCGCTGTGAAACAAAGCAACTGATGGCCCACCATTAGTGCTTTCTAACATCCATTTTGCAAATTTTTTTCTACGCCTTAAATGAAGTTCATCATGAATAGGCCCAAGTGAGGGAGAGGTCAGCTTTAAATTAGACATATTTTTATTTTACTCGTTGTTAGATGTTTTTTTTGAAAATTGTAATCTTAATTTCTCCAACATTTTATGAGATCCAATATCAAACCACTCTCCATTGTATTTCCCCCCAATAATTAAGCTTTGATCAATACCAAAATCGAAAATAGGCCTTAAAGAACTTGGTTTGCCTTTGATCACAGAATCGAACATTTTTGAGGTATAAATCCCAAAACCTGAAAAAGTTAATTTTTCATAAACATTTTTTTTTAGTTTTAAGTTTTGTTTAAGAGTAAATAAATTTGATGAGGTGTCTAAAAAAAAATCACCTTTACTTCCCTCGTAGTTGTCGACCATTATTAGATAGCCCCAAAGTTTATTTTTTTTTATTTTCTTTGCTATATCGTATGCTTCACGTGCATCCCAGTCTGACCAAATGTCACCGTTGAGGACTAAAAAAGGATCATTTGCGTCTTTCCATGGTTCTGCATAAGCTATTCCACCAGCAGTCTCAAGAGCCTGGGAGGGTTCAAAACTGTAACTTATGCTAATACCCTTCCCAAATTTATAACCAAATTGTTTACAAATTTTTGAACCAAGGTGAGACAAATTTATAACCACATGAGTAAAATTAGCGCGATCAAGATTTTCTAAATGCTTTTTTATCGGGCTCTTACCATTAATGGATATTAGGGGTTTAGGGATGATATTAGTTATTGGTTTCAAACGCTCCCCTCTTCCAGCTGCTAAAATCATCGCTTTCATATTTTGTATTTGCCTATTTTGTTGTTAATAATATTCATTCTTATTAGGCAAATTTTCGATTTTTTCAAATAAATTTACTAAATTTCTGAATTCTTCGTATTTAGATGCTACTTCTATGCACTTCAACCTGACACGATTTAGATCTTTTAGAAATTTCTTTTTATTATCTCTGTGGGCAAGCCTACAAAAAATACCTAATATTTTAAGATGTCTCTGAATACTATTGAAGTCAAAGTTGATTATAAAATTATTAAATTTTTCAGGAACAGGTAAATTTTGTTTTTTTGCATTTTCCCAAAAAAATTTGGTCCAAACCACTTCATCATCTTCCCTCCAATTATAATAAGCATCTCTTAACAGTGAGGCTAAATCGTAACTAATTGGGCCTAGCAGTGCATCTTGAAAATCTAAAATACCTATTGAGTGTTTTTTCTCTAGAATCATTAGATTACGGCTGTGAAAATCTCTGTGAACAATTACGTTTGGCTCCTCAGAGAGTTTAGAGCCCAAAATGCTAAAGGTTTTTTTTAAATCTTCCAATTCTTTTTTTACAAGAAACATTTTTAAATGTTTTTTTAAATACCAATTTTCAAATAAGTGAAGTTCATTGAATAGCATTTGTTTAGAAAAAATAGAAAGATTTTGACATTTTTTTTGATTTTTCAGGCCCCAACTTTGAAGTTGAATAATGGAACTTATGCCATTCTTTAATAAGACTTGTATTTTTCTTGGGTTTTTTTTGTAGGAATCTAGGTAAGTTTCATTGCCGAAATCCTCTAGTAGTAAAAAACCGTGTGTTAAATTAGTCTCAAAAATCTTCGGTACATTTAGTTTTGCACTAGAAAAAATTTTTGCGGTGTTAATAAATTTTTTTATGGGTTCCTTATTGGGTGGAGAATCCATTAAAATTATAGACTTAGATTGTTTTAGGTCATTTATTCTAAAGTACCTTCTGAAGGATGCGTCTTCAGATGCAGGATGCAGACTACTAAGATCAATGAATTTGGAGATATTTAAGTTGTTAATCCAATCCCTTGCAAGCTTAAGTCGGCTATCATCTTGAATAATTGAACATTTTTTTTTGTTTGCCATGATTATTAAATGAAATTCTTAAAAAAGAGGTTCTGTGTTGATTTTTCCTTTTTAATTGATATTTTGAAGGTTGGGCTTTATTTGCTCTGCACTATAGTTTTTTACGTACAGAGTGTTTTAGCTAACGATCTTGAAATTGCACACGAACAATCAATTACTAATGGACTGAGGTTAGATTCTAACTTGCTTCTCAAGTCTGAATCCAGTTCCGGGCCAAATTATTTAAGTGGAGATCAAATTGAAGGTCAAATTGATGATTTGATTGTGGTGAAAAAAAATGTACAGCTTAGAAGAATGGGTATGAGTCTGAAAGCAGATAAATTAGAGTACGATTTGGTTGAAGGTAGGTTAGATGCTATGGGTAACGTATCTTTGTTCAGGGAAGGAGAACTGTACATCGGTCCTAGACTTGTGTTGAGTCCTGCTACAATGCAAGGCTTTTTTGAAAAAGTATCATATGACTTCAGTAGAATTAATGGTAGAGGGTATGCTAAAAAGATTGAATTTGTTCAACATCGTGAGATTAAACTAGAGGGAGCGACTTTTACAACATGTTCCACTCATCGACCAGCTTGGGAAGTTAGATCCAAGTCAATACTTGTTGATGATATAAGGTCCGTTGCTGAAACTCAAAGCTCTGCCTTGTTTTGGAATAACTCCCGAGTTTTACCTTTGGGTGATATTTCCTTTTCAATTTCCGGAAAAAGGAAAACAGGTTTACTAGCCCCAACTTTTTCTTTTAACTCAAAATTAGGTTTGGATCTAACAGCCCCATATTACTGGAACCTTGCTCCTAACAGGGATATAACACTTTATCCTAGAATAGTTGGTAGACGCGGGATTCAGTTGGGTACGGAATTTCGGTTTTTAAATAAAAAACAGGCTGGAGAAATTGGTTTTCAATTGCTTCCATCAGATAGAATTACTCGTAAAGATCGTTGGTTAACCAGAGTTTCGCATACATTCAGATTGTCAAATGACAGATCCTTTGGTCTCAGTGCAATTAGAGTTTCAGATAATAATTATTTTGCTGACTTTGGAGCATCTGTACTTGCAGCGTCACAACGGATTCTTCCTGCAACTGTCCAGTTGAACGGAAATTTTAAAGGTTGGAATTACCTTACAATGTTTCAAAAATATCAAGTTTTACAAGATCCTGGAGCACCTATTTTGCCTCCCTACGAGTGGAGTCCAAGAATACGATTCTCAAATTCGAACATCATAAAACTTAGCAAATTAGATGTTGATACATCTGGAATTTTTGAGTTGACACATTTCAAGCATCCATCAATGGCTGAGGGCACGAGAATTATGGGCGAGGCTAGTTTTTCTAGTCCTTTGCAAATAGGCGGTGTTAGACTGATGCCTCAAGCTGGTATCAACCTCACCTCATACAGCAATTCCAAAAATGGAAGTCAAGAGCTCACAAAAAATAGATTTGGAATCAGCAATTCTTTGATTGGAGTTTATGCAAACAATGTTGGAAATACCCCTTCTTACACTAGAATATTGCCAAGCATAAGTATTGAAGCTTCCTCTGTTTTGGAAAGGGATACAAAATTTAGATACAGGGAATATACTCATACTTTAGAGCCAAAATTATTTTACGCTTTCACCCCGTTTACAGATCAATCGAGCTACCCCGTATTTGATTCAAGTAGCATCACTTCAAGCCTAGCCCAATTGTTGTCGGAAAATAGTTTTTTTGGCAGTGATAGAATTGCCGACAAAAATTACATTACTGCAGCACTCACTACTAGACTTTTTGAGGGATCAGGGTTCGAAAGACTAAGAGCCTCTATTGCTCAAAGGTATTATTTTGATCAGCAAAGAGTTGTTTTACCCGGGCAACCAGTAAGGTCCGATAACGAATCAGATTTATTTTTTGAAACAGCTCTGAAAGCAACAAAGGATATTTCTGTGACTGCTCTTGGTCAATATACAAGAAAACTAGCTTTGTGGCAGTCGCAGATTGTTGGTTTGCGCTACTCGCCTAAGCCTGGTAAATCTTTTTCATTCGATTACAGGTTTACAAGAGATTCCGTTGATTCAGCAGATTTTGCTTTTCAATCCCCAATTTCAAAAAATTGGTATGCGGTAGGAAGATATAATTACTCCTTTCAAAGAAGGAGTGAAGCTTCTGGCAATCAGCCCCCGGGCTTGGTAGAGGCTTTATTTGGAGTAGAATATGACGGTGGATGCTGGGTCTCAAGATTTGTGGCACAGAAGTATGTAACTGGCGCAAGCCAATCAACCAATGCCCTATTCTTTCAGATAGAATTGAATGGAATTGCGAGAGTAGGAGCTGACCCGTTGAGCGCGCTCAAAAGAAGCATACCAAATTATAGAATGATCAACCATTTGACGCCACTACCAGCAATGTTTGAAAATTTTCAATGAAAAACATAATTAAGAGTTACTCAATTTAAATGNACAATAATTTATCATGACTAAAAAAAATTTTTTCAAGTTTTTATTTTTGATTTTATCTGTAATCTTTACAAACTCCGCAAAACCCAGNGATGACATTTTAGATGGAGTTGTGGCAGTTGTTAATGGAGAGATAATTTTAGCTAGCGATTTACAGTACGAGGAAAAAAAAGAAGCCATACAATCAAANTTAAGTTCTCAAAAAATAAATTCAAAGAATCTAGCAAAAAATGNACTTTTGGACAGGATGATTAATGAATTAATTTTGATACAAAGAGCTAAAAATTTACAAATTTATATTGAACCTCGANTTATTGAGAATGTAATAAAANATATTGCCAACAGGGGNGGTATTAATTCCAAGCAGTTAAAAAAAGAAATAGAAAATCAGGGATTAAGCTTTTACCGTTTTCGAAGAGGAGTGGAAAAAGAATTAATTTTTACCAGGTTAAGAGAAATTGAAGTGGAGAACCAATTACGCATTTCGGAAAATGAAGTTGACCTTTTTCTTNAGTTNCACGCTAACAACAATTTGAGTGCTGAGGAAGTTTTAGTTAGCCAANATAAAGTTTCATTTCAAAATGATGCCAGTAAAAAAGATAAAATCTATTTACNTGAGAGTTTACAACAGAAATTAATATNACTGAAAAAGCAATTTAAAAACNGCATTGTTGCTTCTGATCAAAATCTTGAAAATTTTTCTTCTATGGGCTGGAGATCATATGATCGTCTTCCAAATTTGTTTGTCAAGAGAATACAAGCCTTAAAGTCAGGTGAATTTTCAGAGATAATAGAAAGTCCAAGTGGGTTTCATATTTTGTATCTTCAAGATCGTAGGTCTTCTGTTTTGAAAAAAGAAGTTCCGATTTTTAAGGTTCGCCATATTTTGTTAAAGGTAGATTCTCCAAAAAATGAAAATAAAATTAGGAGAAGAGCCTTAGAGCTTAGAAATCAAATTATTGCAGGGGGCTCTTTTTATGATCTCGCAATAAACTATTCTGCAGATGCGAGATCTGCAGAAAAAGGGGGGGAATTAGGGTGGGCCTATCCTGGAGACTACGTTCCGGAATTCGAAAGAGCAATTTTAGAATTAAAAGTAGGTCAAATAAGTAATCCTGTTCGATCTATATTTGGTTTTCACGTGATTGAGCTTATNGATCGAAAGAAAGCGTTACTCTCTAAAGAACGCCAAAGGACCATGGCAAAACTTATTTTGAAAGAAAATAAATTAAAAGAAAGTACCGATGAATGGGTTCGCGAGTTAAGAGCTAACAGTTACGTAGAAATNAAAAGTACAAANTCAAGACTATAGATAATANCTACCTTGAAACACATCATTAAAAAAAATTTTGGACAAAATTTTCTAGTNGATAGTTTTGTAGTTGAATCAATAATTATGTTAACTGACTATAAAAAAAATGATTGCATAATAGAAGTAGGCCCGGGCAAAGGAGCTCTTACAGATTTTTTAATTGACAGTAAATTAGAACTAAATGTTCTAGCTATTGAATTAGACAAAACTCTTATNCCTTATTTAAAAAAAAAATATACTGACAACAATATAACAATAGTCCAAGGCGATGCCGTAAAACTAGATCTGAATCAATTATGTGATGGNGTTTTNCACCCTCAAGCTCAATGGAGACTTATTGGTAATTTACCTTACAATATTTCGACGCCTCTTTTGTTCAAACTTATTCCTTTTAGAGACAAAATTAAAGATCAATTTTTTATGTTACAAAACGAAGTGGTTGATAGAATGGTGGCAGAGCCAGGCACTAAAATATATGGTCGATTATCGGTAATTTTGCAAGCGTTGTATAAGATGAACAAAATATTGTTAGTCAAGCCAGAATCATTTCGTCCAGCACCAAAAGTTACGTCNGCATTTATTAAAATGCAACCTGATAATAATCTTTTTCAAACTATTAAGAGTTGGGAGGCATTCTCATTTTTAGTAACAAGTGCCTTTTCTTCAAGGCGAAAGACAATTAAAAATAATTTCAAGAATTTTTTAGATGTCCTTGATTTTGAAAGAGTTGAAGCAAATTTGACTCATAGAGCCGAAAACATATCAGTAAGAGATTACATCGAACTTGCAAATCAGATAGCTACCAAAAAAAGTAAAAACTTTTTTTTAGAAGAAAATTAATTGTTTTATATTATAGATTTTCCCTTGTTTTTGAGTTGTTTTCTATCCAAGAATGAACTTCATTGATAATATTTTCTGGAGTTTTATTTCCAGGAAAAATTGCAGGTCCTATTTTTAGGATAATGGTACCTGGTTTTTTTATCCAGGCATTTTTTTTCCAATAAAATCCAGAATTATGTGCGATGGGTACAATGGGAATATTCAGACGGCTGGACAAAACTGCAGCACCAATTTTATAGTGTTTTTTTTCCCCAGGTAGTGTTCTAGTTCCTTCAGGAAAGAAAACTATCCATCGATTTAATTTAAACTGTTTTGGAGCCCCATCAATAATTTGNTCGAGAGATTTTTTCCCAGCCTTTCGATTAATGTGAATCATTTNTAACAGTTTAATTCCCCATCCAAAAAAAGGTATGAGCAATAGTTCTTGTTTGAAAACAAAACANACGTGTTTNTTTANTCCGTTAGCNAAGAAAAATGTCTCCCAAGCAGATTGATGTTTTGAACATATGATTGCAGGATTATTTTGCAAAATTTTGATGTTAGAGTATCCNTTAATTTCGTACTTAATCCCAAGCAAATATTTTGCAATAAAAATATTCATCTTGGGCCAAAGCATTGTAAAAGAATACCTTTGTGATATCGAAAAGAAAGGAGCAGTAATGAGCACCAAGATTCCCCAAATGGTNACTGAAAGAGCTTGAAATAAAATGAACAAGGAGGATTTAATCATAAAATTTAAATCAAAATATTTTTTACTGCATCGGATAAATTCAAAAAAATCTTGGTTTGCTGAGGTATCTTAAGGATTCCCTTTTTTTCGTCTTCAATGGTTTTTTTCCCGTTTCCTGTTTGAACTAAATAAGGAGAGGCACCAGCATCGCAGGCAGCAATAAGGTCACTATGTGAATCTCCAATAAATATGACATCCTTGAGATCTTTTCTGAATCTTTTTTGAATCTCATGTAGCAAACCAGGTTGTGGTTTTCTGCAGTTGCAAAAATCTTCAGGGCTGTGAGGACAAAAAAATATTGCATCAATCGTTCCTCCATATTGTGACAAGGTGTCAATCATTTTTGAGTGAATAGCATGCAAGTCCTCGAAAGTAAAAAGACCTTTACTGATACCGGCTTGGTTGGTTGCTACTACTATTGAAAAACCAGCATGAGTAAGTTTAGCTATGGCTTCAGAGCTACCTTTAATTGGAATCCATTCTTTAGGAGTTTTTATATAGTGGGGAGAGTCAATGTTAATCACCCCATCTCTGTCTAAAATAATTAACGGGTTTTTCATACTTCTTATTCAACTAATAACGATAGTTCTGCAACCTGATTCATTGTTTCGTGTAGTTTCCTTAAAAGACAAATTCTATTGGTTTTTAATAGATCATTATTTGTATTCACAAGAACATTTTGAAAGAAATTATCAACAGGTTTTTTCAATTCTGATAGTGTCGTCAGAACCTGTTTATAATCACTTTTTTCTAAAAACTTTTCAATTTCAGAGTCCACAATATTTAACTTTTCAAATAATTTCATTTCGGCATCATTTTCGAATAATGCTGGATCAGGAATATTGAGAGTTTTTACAGGGATATTCTTTTTTAAAATATTTTTAATTCTTTTGTTTGTTGAACATAAGTCATGAGCCAAAGGGAAACTTAAAAAGTGGATAATAGCATTTAATCTTTCTGGAAGCTCGTTAAGCTTATTGTCACATTTAGCTATTGCTGCCTCTATATGTGCAGGTTGATGCCCGTTTTCTTTTAACCAGTTTTTGAGTCTGTCCATGAAGAAANCTTTAATGTCCTTAAAACTGGTTTTTATGAAATTTTCTTGATTTAAGTTTTTTGCAACATCCACGATTAAATCGTTTAAATTTAATTTTATTTGATTTTCAATTAAAATTCTTACAACTGCTATTGCATTCCTTCTTAACCCCATAGGATCTTTTTCCCCTGTTGGCAAAACTCCAATGCTCCACAGTCCTACAATATTTTCAATACGATCGGCTAGTCCTAAACAACTTCCTAATATATTTTTAGGTGTATTGTCACCTGAGAATTTTGGTTTGTAATGTTCCTCTATTGCAGTATAAACATCAAAACTTTCATTNGAAATCATAGCATAGTACTTTCCCATAACACCCTGTAATTCTGGAAATTCATTCACCATTTTTGAGACCAAATCTGCCTTTGAAAGAAAGGCGGCCCTCTCACACAGTTTCTTATCTAATCCTAGTGAGGTTCCCCATTTTGAAGTCAATGAAACTAGCCGAAGAGTTCTATCGTAAATATTTCCTAACTTGTTATGATAAATCACTTTTGATAATCTGCTCACATTCTCATCTTGATTCTCTTTTTTGTCTACATTGAAAAAAAATTGTGCATCCGAGAGTCTAGCTTTTAAAACTCTTTCATTACCTACGATTATATTTTTTGGTTGGGAGGTAAAAATATTACTAACGATAAAAAACCTATTAGAAAGAGTATTTTTTTTTGTTTTTAAAGGTATNAATTTTTGATTTTTNTGCATTGTGAGAATCAAACATTCCTNGGGTAAATTTAAAAATTTTTTATCAAAAACTCCTTCGTATACTACTGGCCACTCACACAAAGCCGTTATTTCATCAAGAAGTTCCTCCGTGATTACTAAATTTTCTAAATTAGTTTTTTTCATCAACTGATTTTTTATTNTAGATTTTCTATCGTCGAAGTTTGGAATGACTTTGCCAAGTTTTTGCAGTAACACTTCATAATCATCAGCATTATCAATTTTTAAATTTTTTTCACCAAGAAATCTGTGACCATCAGAAAACTGGGNACTCTCTAGCCCTAAAACTTTTACTTTTAATATCTTTTCACCATGCATTACTAATAATTTGTGGGCNGGTCTGATAAATTTTATATCAGCAAAGTTGTTTGATTTATCAAGGATTTGGTATGTCATTACTCTCGGTACTTGCAGGTTTTTTATACTATCAACTATTGCAGATTGTAAGGAGTCTGTTATCTCAACACCAATTTCATCTAGTTCGATNAATAAAAATTCNTCTTTTCCAGCTAATTTGGTCGTTACACTATCCAGAATAAAGGTAGTAAAATTTTTCTTGTTGCTATCTTTATTTTCTTTTGTTGATAAGTTGGTAAAAGAATAAAATTTCTTTTTTAAAATTTCTGTGGGCTCTCCATTTTTATCAATTGCTATTTTTTTTGGTAGAAGCTTAATTTCTTTTCGGGAATTATCTGCTCTTTGTTTGACTTTAGTTATTTGAAAACCAATTCTTCTTGGGGATGCATAAACTCTCATTTTTGAATTGGATGTTGTCAATGAATCTGATGATAATTTGGACAAAACGCCATGAGCAAAGTCTTGAGATATTTTGAGCAATATTGCCGGAGGCAACTCCTCAGTAATTAATTCAACTAGTAAAGTTTTTATAGTCACGTTAAATTCCGATTAAGGGGAAGCCTAATTTTTCTCGTGATTTTAAGTAATGATTTCCAACATTTTTAGATATATTTCTGATTTTACCAATGTAAGTTGCTCTTTCTGTCACAGAAATTGCACCTCTAGCATCTAATAAGTTAAAAATGTGTGCTGCCTTTAAGGTCATATCATATGCAGGAATTGGTAATTCCTCTTCGACCAACCTTAACGCCTCCGACTCATAAATTGAAAACAATTTTAAAAGCAGATCGGTATTACTAAACTCATAATTGAATAATGATTGTTCAACCTCATTTTGGTGAAAAATATCTCCATAACTCAAGTACTGATTGGTTTTTTCACTATAACTCCAAACTAAATCGTATACACTTTCTTTTTTTTGCAGTGACATTGCTAATCTCTCAATTCCATAAGTGATTTCACTCATAATTGGCTTACAATCTAATCCAGCGATTTGCTGAAAATATGTGAATTGTGTTATTTCCATCCCGTTAAGCCAAACCTCCCATCCCAGTCCCCAAGCACCAAGTGTAGGGTTTTCCCAATTATCTTCAACAAAACGAATATCATTNTCTTTGGAGTCAATTTNTAATTCTTTTAAAGANTCTAGATACAAATCGATAATTTGTTTTGGGCTCGGCTTATGAATCACTTGAAATTGATAATAGTGTTGCAACCTATTTGGATTGTTGCCATATCTGCCATCAGTAGGCCTTCTTGAAGGCTGAACATATGAAGCACTCCAAGGTTCTGGACCAATAGCACGTAAAAAAGTAGCAGGGTGAGATGTTCCGGCACCCACTTCTAGGTCCAACGGTTGTAAAACACTACAACCTTGTTTTGACCAAAANTNTTGTAGTTGAAAAATTATTTCNTGAACNGTTTTCATATCACTTATTATCCAGCTTTTTTTTCTTAGGATTCAGAAATTTTTTTTTTNANAAAAAAATTNAAAATTAAAATAATTAATGAAAAAACTAAAATTAAATAGTCTCCAAAAAAATTGTACAAAGTTTGACCATTNGTCCCTTGAATTTTAGTTATTAAAAAACCTTCATCCGCNGAGGGAAGTTTTTTTATAACAATACCTTTGTGATCAATTGCAGCAGTAATTCCAGTATTAGTTGCTCTTAACATAGGCCTACCCGTTTCCATACTTCTCATGCGACTTGCTTTCAAATGATAATCGAGAGCATTGGTGTTTCCAAACCAAGCTAAATTACTAATGTTTAGAAGAATGGATGGCTTTTCGGCATGTGATTTTTGAAAAAAAATCTTTGAAATTTCGTCACCAAATAGATCCTCAAAACAAATATTAACTCCAATATATTGGTCTTGCACTTTTATGGGTGCTTGAGGGAATTTGCCTTCTTCAAATTCNCCAAGGGGAATTTGCATCATATTAACGAACCATTTGAATCCCCATGGAATAAACTCTCCAAAGGGAACTAAATGATGTTTGTCATAACTATCAAAAACCTCAAGACCCAATAAGTTATCAGATTTCATTGCAATAAGTGAATTTCGCCAGTTACCATCAATTTTTTGAGGTATGCCTGTCATCAGTACAATATCATTTTGTGATAACTGCTCTCTTAATTTCAATAATATTAGTGGCTCAATATTATTGAATGTTGATGTAAAGGCGGTTTCAGGTAAAACGATCAACTTTGTTTCTGGATTTACCTTAATTGCTGCAGTTATTAGCTCAAGGTGTTTATTTTCGGTATTTTGTTTGTGAACTGGGTCAAATTTTAGTTTTTGAGGGATGGCACCTTGAATGAGAACAACATTTAATTTTTCGCCGCTTGGTTCAGTGAAATGAACAAAATTATTTAACATTAAAGCAATAAAACAGATTGAGGTCGCTACAATGAGGGCATACTTGGTTGAATGAGAGATCAAAGCGGCAAAATATACTGTTGCAAAACTCACTCCAAAGCTTCCAAAAATAGGGGCAAAAACTGAAAAGATACTATCTATCTGCAAAACGCCAATATTCAACCAAGGAAACCCGGTTAGCAAATTACTCTTTATCCACTCCATAAGACAAACAATCGAAGCTATGCTGAGAGGCCCCAGCCCCAATTTTTTTACTATAACTCCAGCGATTAAGTAATAAGAGGCAACATAAGTAGCGAGCAGAGCAGTAGCAAAACTAGCCAACAAAAAATTTAAACCGCCGTATTCATTTAAACTTATGAAAATCCAGTGTAGACCCCATAAGCAACCTGTGAAAATCAGCAAGGATGCAATTCTATCTTTTNGCTTTGAATTACTTTTCCAGAGATAAATTATTAAACTCAGAAAAATTAGGTGGCTAAGACTTAGTATCCAATTCGGTATCATTTTGATGATTCGAATCTATTGTTAGAGAGCAACGTTCAACAATTAATATGTGAACTCTTCTGGCGTCAGCCCTTTGAATTTCGAATCGAACCCCATCTAGCTCAATGGACTCACCTCTTCGAGGAACATGACCAAGATGATCAGTAACAAATCCGCCAATTGTCTCAACAGATTCGCTAAAAAATCTGCTAGAAAATACTTTATTGAATTGCTCCAGAGATGTAGCTGCCCTTATTCTAAATCTATTCTCTTGGTAAGGAATCTGAAGAATATTATCTTTTTCTTCATTTGTGTCATGTTCATCCTCAATGTCTCCAACTATTTGCTCAAGAACATCCTCAATGGTTATTAAACCACTCACCCCTCCATANTCATCTATTACTATTGCCATATGGTTTCTGTTAATTCTGAAATCTTTTAGCATTGAGTTTAATTTTTTGGACTCAGGCACAAAAACTGCAGGGCGAATTAATCCTCTTAAATTTTGATCTTTCTTGTNTAAAATTGAAAGCAAATCCTTAGCCAACAAAATNCCAATTACTTCATCTTTATTTCCATCCGTGACAGGAAAGCGTGAGTGAGCAATTTTTGTAACAAAATCAAGAGTTTTATTTAAACTTTCATCAATATTNATGAAATCCATTCTAGCGCGAGGTACCATTACATCCCTAACCGCAAGGTCGGAAATTTGAAGAACGCCTTCCATCATTGAAACAGCATCTGCGTTTAAAACAGAATGCTCCTCTGCTTCATGGATTTGCTCTATGAAATCTTCTTTTCGGTCGCCTCTTCGAAACAACCGAATAAACAGGCGTTTTAGTTGTAGTGTAATTCGGCCCAACTTAGGGTCGGCTTCTATCATGCACCGGCATGTGTAGTAAAGGGACTTTTATTTTGCCACACTTTTATGGGGTTTGTATTTGTTAAAATTTTTTTTTATATATGGGTTTGGGATCTGAAACCTCTTTAAAATGATAATTTCTAACTTTTCCATTTTAATGGCATCTAAAGAATTTGTGTGATTATAACCTGCAGCATGTAGAACACCGTGCACAATTAAATGTGCAACATGTTGATATAATTTAATTTTTTTAACTTTTGCTTCTTNCTCTGCAAGAGGAATACAGATTAAAATATCAGCTATGATGTCTGGAAAGACTTGGTAAGAAAAAGTTAAAACATTTGTTGGATAATTTTTTTTTCTGTAGGAATTGTTTAGTTTTTTACTCTCCTCATTGTCACTAAACCTTATGACTATGATATTTTTTTTCTTCTGGGATATATTGGAAAGTTCAAGAGATCTTTTTACTAGCCTCTCTATTCTGGATTTACTTAATGGGTAATTTTTGCTTTTATGGGAGAAATAATTACTTTTTTGAATAGTTAATTCAAGATTTTTCAGATTAGCTCACCTTTTAAGCTGTTGGCCATTATTTTTGTTATTTTTAAATTTACTAATTTTCCGATTTTATTTTTTTCTCCAGAGAAGTTAACCACTCTATTACAGTCAGTCCTACCCATTAGTTGATTTGGATCCTTTTTTGATTGACCTTCAACTAATACAGCAACATTTTTGTGTAAAAGTTGGCGGTTATAGTCAGTGGCAAAAATTTTGATTTGGTTTTGTAACTTACGTAATCTTAGCAGTTTAACTTGCTCATCTATTTTTTCAGTGATTGATGATGCAGGAGTCCCAGGTCGATCACTGTAGGTAAAAGAAAAAGCACCATCAAATTTAACATCATTAATTAAATCCATAGTTTTTTCAAAATCTGAATCTTGCTCGCCTGGAAATCCAACGATAAAGTCAGAAGTAATAGAGATATTGGGTCTGCTGGATCTTAATTTTCTAATTATGGATTTGTATTCTATTGCTGTATATCCTCGCTTCATTGCAGCTAAAATTTTATCACTACCTGATTGAACAGGGAGATGAAGCTGGTTTGTAATCTTTGGTATTTTCTCAAAGGTATCTAATAATCTAGCTGTAAATTCTTTTGGGTGCGATGTTGTAAACCTAATTCGTAACAAGTCATCAATTTCACTTATTAGTTCTAATAATGATGAAAAGTCCATATTGTATTTTTCATCATGGTAAGCATTTACATTTTGTCCGAGAAGGGTAACTTCTTTAACCCCCATTTTCATCAAGTTACCAATTTCTATCAAGATACTCTCAACTGGTCTAGAGAACTCAGTACCTCTTGTATAAGGAACAACGCAAAAACTACAATATTTACTGCAACCTTCCATGACTGACACAAATGCAGTTGGACCTTTTTTCTGTGGTTTTGGAAGTGCATCAAACTTTTCCACTTCTGGAAATTCAAGGTCAACCTGTGGTTTGTTTGTTGCTAATTTTCTGGAAATCATTTCGGGGAGTCTGTGAAGAGTTTGAGGTCCAAAAACTAGATCTACATATGGAGCTCTTTTGATGATATTTTTACCTTCTTGGCTTGCAACGCAACCCCCAACCCCAATTATAACCTCTGGATTTTTGGTTTTTAAATGTTTTACTCTTCCAAGGTCGGAGAAAACTTTTTCTTGAGCTTTTTCCCTAACAGAACAAGTATTGAACAAAATAATATTCGCTTCTTCTGGTAATTCAGTTCTTTCAATTTTGTCTTTGGCGTGCAAAATTTCTGAAATTTTATCGCTGTCATATTCATTCATCTGACAACCAAATGTTTTAATATAAAGCTTATGAGTCATAAATTACCTGTATCGAATTAATTTTATTTTGGAAACAAAAACAATTTCAACTATAAAAGTAAGAACTAATCTTTTAAGGTCAGGGGTAAAACCATCTGAAGTTTTTGCTTGGGCATGCTTAGACTTCGCAAATTCTGGGTATACAACCGTAGTTCTAACAGCAGTTTTTAATGCATATTTTGTTTCTACCATAATGGAGGGGAGCACGAATGCAACATTAATTTGGACTTCTATTTTATCAGTAAGTTATTTATTAGTCATGATAACTGCTCCATTGCTTGGGGCATATGCTGATTCTCACGGAACTCATAAGATAATTTTGTTTTGGGCAACAATTTCATGTAGCTTAACTACAATCTGCCTAGGCTTTAGCACTCCAGGATCAGTTTTTCTAGCAGGAGTTTTATTAGTTGTTTCTAATTTATCCTATTCTGTTCATCAAGATATTACTGCTTCTTATTTGGTTAATTTTTGCGAATCAAGCCAGCTCGGTAAAATGTCAGGTTTTGGATGGGCATGGGGATTTGTTGGTGGAATAACAACGCTAATTCTTTGTTTATTATGGGTTTTTAATGCAGCTTTTTTACTTGGTACCCCAACTGTAAATATCCAAACAAAGGTTTCTGGAGCAATGGTGATAACAGGTAGTATTTTTGCTTTTATTAGTTTTTTCGCATTACTAAATCTAGGTGATTTTAAGTATTTAAATACTAATAGTAATTGGAAAACGGCATGGACGAGAACAATCAAGGCTCTGGGTAGTAGAAAAAAATCCAAAGATTTATTCGATTTTCTTTTTTGTGTGTTCATTTATCAATCTGGCATTGCAATTGTAATTACTGTTGCGGCGATTTACGCTAAAGAAGTTATGAATTTCAGTGTTGAACAAACAATAAGTATGATTTTAGTTGTAAACTTTTCAGCTTGTATAGGCGCTTTTGTCTTTGGATTTTTACAAGATAAGATTGGACACAAAAAAAGTATTTTTATCTCGCTGATTTTTTGGCTGATTACAGTTGCTATGATTTTTTTTGCTGAGTCTTCGCAATTTTTTTGGATAGCTGCAAATTTTGCTGGACTAGCTATGGGAGCCTCTCAAAGCGGTGCAAGAGCAGCTGTAGCTTATATGTCACCTGTAGATAAACAAGCGGAAAACTTCGGTTTATGGGGCGTTTCTATAAATGCCGCGTCTATTTTGGGGCCATTTTTGTATGGTTTGGCAACATTTTTCACTAATAACAACCATAGAATTTCTATTCTTTTGGTGGGAGTTTTTTTTCTAACAAGCATTTTTTTGTTAATACGGTGTAAGTTTAGACCTCCGGCACAAGGATAAGAATATCGAAATTTTATTCAATAGATTTACACATTTAATTTTTTATTGGATTATTGATAATTAATTACAATTTAAGTATTAGAAACTATTTCTTGAGGTTTAAATGTTTCAAAAAAATGAACTCGACGAATTTTATCAAATTAGACAAGATATCCATGCCCATCCGGAATTAAAGTATCAAGAGTTCCGCACCTCAAAGTTGATTGAAAATTATTTAAAAAATCTTAAGTTTGATGAAGTTTTTACTGGTATCGGTGGAACTGGTTTGGTTGGTGTCTTAAAGGGCACACACGAATCTAAAAATAAATCTATCAGAAGCATTGGACTTCGAGCCGACATGGATGCACTACCTATTCAAGAGGAAAATAGTTTCTCGCATAAAAGTGTTAATTCAGGAAAAATGCATGCATGCGGCCATGATGGTCATGTCACGATATTACTTGCAGCTGCAAAAAAATTGTCTGAGTCTAGAAATTTTTGTGGAAGGGTAAATTTTATCTTTCAACCTGCAGAAGAGGGCGGTGCTGGCGGAAAAGCAATGATTGAGGACGGATTATTTGAGAATTTTCCAATGGATGAAATATATGCACTACATAATTGGCCAGGAATGAGTGCTGGTTCTTTCGGTTTTAAGTCCGGGCCAATTATGGCCTCCAGCAATCAGTTCGAGATTAATATTCACGGCAAAGGCGGTCATGCAGCAATGCCACATTTATGCGTAGACCCAGTTCTAATTTCAAGCCACTTGATTCAATCTTTTCAAACTATTGCATCAAGATTTTTGGATCCGATCGAACCAGTTGTGGTTTCTGTCACAAAAATTGAGGTTGGTGAGACAGCTAATATAATCAGTGACAAGTGCAATTTACTTGGAACAGTTAGAACATTTAGTATGAATGTATTGGATTTGGTTGAAACGAAAATGAAGCATATGTGCGAAACCGTAGCAAAAACATTTGGAGGAAGTGTTGTTTTTAACTTTCAAAGACAATATCCTCCAACAATAAATCACCCGAAGCAAACTGAAATTGCCATAAGTGTTGCTGAAAAACTTGTAGGGAAGGAAAAAATTGATAAAGAAGTAAAGCCTAGTATGGGAGCTGAAGATTTTTCTTTTATGCTTCAAAAATGTCCAGGAAGTTATTTTTTTCTCGGTAACGGTATTTCTTCTGCAAACAGGTTTGAAAGAGAAAATAATAATTCTCATCCGCCTTGTATGTTGCACAACTCAAAATATGATTTTAATGATTCTCTTATAGGTGTTGGAGCAGAGTTTTGGGTTAGGCTTATTGAAAGTAGGATTGGAGAGATTACTGATGATTGAATCTGGCAATACCAATTTCGTCAAATCCCTTTTGCTCTGTGACTTGTTCTCTTTTAGCTGTCATAGAATTGTCTCTCTCAATAAGAAATTCGGTTTTCTTTTTCTCTTTTAATGCGTCTATAAGATTGTCTTCTTGCGACTGGAGCAAGTGCTCAGCTTGACGTTCTTGGTCCTCAATTACAGCTATTAAGTCCTGAACTTGTTTAATGAAGTGTCTAAATGATACGTGTTCGTCAATTGAATGTTTCAACTCTTGGGACTTGTTTAGTCTCGATTGATAATCATTAAGCATTTCGAGCAGTTGAAGTTTCTGAGCCGTGACTTTTTGAAGGGCTTGGTTGGCTTGAGATACTCTTTCTCTTGCCTCCTGAAGTTTATCTTGAGCAATTTGATCAATTATTGACCATGCTTTAGCTGTCATTGTATTAGCCTATTTCCAGTNTTGAAGTTTGAAGCCGCTTTTACATTTGTACTGTCACTACCTTTTGATGATACTGATTGTTTGACTTGGGCTTGGGAATTTACTGCTTGATTGACGCTAATGTTGGGATTTGTAGATGTATTTTTGACTGTGTCTTGTTTCATCAATTTTTTAATGTTAGAAATTGAAATCGAAAAATCCTCAGGTGTATTCATGTCCTGTTGAAGAAATGAAACCATAGCTGGTCTAAGCCTAATAGCCTCATCAAGTTCTGGATTAGTGCCTGCTTTGTAAGCTCCAACTTGGATTAAGTCTTCATTTTGTTGATAAATTGACCACAATCTCCTAAACTTTCCTGCGATTTCGTGAACATCTTTATCAACTAAATTTTGCATTACTCTCGAAATCGAACCGTTTAAGTCAATTGATGGGTAATGAGCAGCGTCAGCCAATTTTCTGGCCAAAATTACTTGTCCGTCGAGTGAGGCTCTTGCAATATCAACTATGGGGTCTGATGTATCGTCATTTTCCGCTAAGACTGTGTAAACAGCTGTAATTGAACCATTCCCGAATTTACCAACCCCTGCTCTTTCAATTAAATTAGGAAGAAGTGAAAACACTGAGGGAGGATAACCCTTGGCAGTAGGAGGCTCACCAATAGCTAATCCAACTTCCCTTTGAGCATGTGCAACTCTTGTTAGGCTATCTATCATCATAAGTACATTTTTCCCCTCGTCACGAAAGTATTCGGCAATAAGATGAGAAAGTTGAGTGGCTTTTAACCTGAGAACAGGAGAAATATTTGCAGGAGCAGCAATAACAACTGATTTTGCCAGTCCCTCTGGCCCAAGGGACTCGGAAATAAAAGCCTGTACTTCCCTCCCTCTTTCACCAATTAAACCAATGATTACTATGTCTGCTTTTGTGAACCTAGTAAGCATTCCCATTAGGCTACTTTTCCCCACTCCAGATCCAGCAACCAACCCTATTCTTTGTCCCTGCCCAATTGTAAGAAAACTATTGATTGCCTTTACCCCAACATCAAGAATTTTATTTATTGGACCTCTTTCCATTGGATTTATTGTTACTCCTCTTAAAGGAAGAAGATCCTTACATTTGGGGGGCAAAAGGCCGTCCAAAGGNTCACCGTTGGCATTTATTACTCTACCCAAGAGTTCTGGGCCAATTTTAGCAAGTGCATTGGGGTTTTTTATTTTTACTGTCGCCCCTGGATTTATTCCGATAGGTTCAGTGAAAGGCATTAAAAACAAAATTTGATCTTGGAATCCAACAACTTCAGCTTCAATTTTGTGNGAGTCATCACCATGGATTTCACAGATTGCTCCCAAAGGAGCTTCCAAACCTCTAGCTTCAAGAGTTAAACCAACAACTCTTACTAAGGTTCCAGATTTTTTAGGTTTTGCAATTGTTAGCTCTGTTGAAAGATTATCGACTAATCTTGAAAAGTCAGGATTTAGATTCATTTTCTTGATCTTTTTCTTCAATCAACTCACTATTTTTGTCACTTAATGTATCGTTATTGTTATTACTTTTCTCATTGGAAATACTATCTATTGGAAACGCGTCTGTAGTTTCTTCAAGTTTACTTTCCTCGGCCAAATCCACTGATGCATGTTTTATATTAGTATCAGGTATTTTTTTAGTTTCCTCTATAGTTTCTTCAAGTTTACTTTCCTCGGCCAAATCCACTGATGCA